>PMXR01000027.1:23106-76108 GCA_003171035.1 Chloroflexota bacterium | reverse complement strand
GTGGTCTTGCCCGCGCCGTTTGGTCCAAGCACACCGAGGATCTCGCCTTCACGCACAGCTAGATCGATGCCGTCGACGGCGCGAGTCGTGCCAAAGGTCTTCACCAGCCCATGGGCATCCACGGCAAGCACCGCGCTCGGCGGGGACGGTGTGGCCTCGATCGCCCCAGTGCTGCTGCGCGCTGATGGCCGTGCGGACGCCGGCGTGTCGCAAGTCATTTGGCTTACTCCAATCTTATGGTGGCCCTAAGACTAGAGCAAATACATTTTTAGGTCTATACTCCTTACGCATGACGACGAACAACGACGGCCTCACCTTTGAGGCGATCCTGGAGACCCTCGAGGCGGCGCACGCGGGCGAGGAGTCCGCGGCGGTAGAGGGCCTGCGTGAGCGCAAGAAGCACCGCGCTCGCCAGCGAATCTCCAACGTGGCGACGGCGCTATTCCTCGCGGAGGGCTTCGACAACGTGACGGTTGCCCGGATCGCCGAGGCAAGTGAAGTGTCGGAACAGACCGTCTTCAACTACTTCCCCACCAAGGAGTCGATGTTCTTCGATCGCTCCGAGTCCAACGTCGAGGCGCTTGCCGACGCGGTCCGGCATCGTGGGCGTGAACCCCTCAGCGATGTCGTCGTAAACACCCTTTTCGGCGGCATCCCGCTGGACCGGTGGGATGGCATGGATGAAGCACATTCCTTGCGCCTATTCCGCCGCTTCTGCGAGGTGGCGGAAAGCTCGCCGACCCTTCGTGCGGCGCCGTACGTCGAGCTGGAAAGCTTCACCGCGACAGTCGGCGCATCACTGGCCGAACGGATCGGTCGGGATACTGGCGATCCTGAAGTTGAGCTCGCCGCGATCGTCATCGCCGGACTCGCGCGCGTCTGGGCAGTTGCCACATACACGCAGGTTCAGAGGGTGTCATCCCTCGCCGCCCTCGAACGCGCGGTGCGGGCCGATGTCGCGCGCGCGGCCCACCTGGCGGCACCGACCCTCGATGCCTTCGACAACCTCGACAGCCGACCCTGACCAGCAGGTCCGGCCCATCGAGGAGAATCGGCGCTGCCTTCAACTCGTCGAGGAGCCGCACACCGGAGCCGAGCAACACAGTCAAGCGTTGCGGCCTCCATCTCCGGTCGTGGCTCAATAGGCGCCCGGCACCGCCACCCGGTACATTCCACTCCTCGCGGCAGTTCCTCGTCACACAGGGAGCGAGTCATGTCCTACGTCGTGGATTTCACCAACGTCTCGACCATCGGCCTGGAGTCTTCTCCTGTGGCTCCCGCACTCGCCGGCCTCCGGGCGAACGAGGCCCGCTACTTCAAGAACAAGTACGCCCACGACTTCACAGTCGAGCCGGCGAGCGAGGCCAAGGAGACCATCGACTGGGTGGACCGCATCCTCCGGGAGGAGCGCGACCTCGCCATCTCGTCCCGCCCGCTCGAGGCGACGGTCTTCCAGGTCGAGAACATCAAGTGGGCCTACGTCTTCTACGAGAGCGGCCTGTCGATCAACGTGCTGTACACGCTCGACGACGCCGGCAAGCGGGCGGTGGGGTTCAAGCTCGCGGACGGGATGGAAGTTCCCGCCGAGCTTGCCTCGCGGTTCAAGTTCGCCAGGCAGAAGTCCAAGCTGGCCGGCACCATCCGGGGTTCGTTCTTCGTTATCAAGGGCGAGTACTGATATCTGCTCCGGCCATTCAGGCAGATGCCGGCGGCGCATTCGCCGGGCTCAGCTGAACTTGTGCATCGCCGCCGAGTAGGACGCGAATGCGGACTGGCTCATGCCATCGCCGGTGATCGTGTAGAGGACCTTCGGGTTGGCGGTGAAGACGAGGGTCGACCAGTGTCCCGCCGACCCGGACATGTCGCCGGTCAGCGGCCCGAACGCCTGGGGTCCGATGTCGGGGTCCCAGACCCCGGTGCAGGGGTTGGGGCTGAGGAGGCAGACGTTGCCTTCCCACACGTTCACCGTGTAACCGGCCTTGGTCTTGTAGTGGGCCTGCAAGCCGGGGGCGTTGTAGTCCCATGCCACGGTCACGACGGACCAACCGGCCGGGAGGACCGGGCAGTACAGGGCGAACTTGAGCTTGGCGATCTGATTGGCGAACGTCTGTTTGATCGAGTTGCTTCCGGTGCACGCCGCGACCGAGGTCGGCAGCGAGGGCGCGGCCGTCGGCGTGGGGGCGAGCGTGGGCGCCGGCGTTGGAGTGTCGGTCGGCGTGGCGGTGGGCGTTGGTGTTTGCGTTGGCGCCACCGTGGGCGTAGGCGCCGGCGTTGGAGTGTCGGTCGGCACCGGAGTGGCGGTCGGTGTTGGGGTGGCGGTCGACGCCTGGCATCCACCCAGGGCCAGGCTGAGGATCAGGGCCCCACCCATCAAGGCGAGTCCACTGAGCGATCGCTGGATCATTCTTCTCTCCCCCTAGCCGCTACTTTCTTCACAATGGAAACTAGTTGTCTTTCATGGCAGGTGCGAGGGCCCCTGTCAAGCGATTGCGGCGCACTTGCGCCTGATGGCCCGGCCGGTGCGACCGCGTTCCTCGGCTGGCCGCTGGCCGAGCGACCGCCGCGAGTCGCCGGCCTTACTGGACCTGGTCCAGCCACCGCACCATGCCATCAACCTCGCACGCAAGCGCGAGTGGGACATTCAGGCCGTACGGTCGGTTTGGCTCCTCTCGCCCCGACCATATCCAACAAATGCCGTGAACTGCGCCGGCACGGCCGCCGCGAACGCGTGTGCGCGGCCTATCGGTCGCCTATCGGTCGCCAATCGATATGCTCGCCCCCTCCGGACGACCAGCTCGCGTCCCAGTCGGCTCAATACCTGGTCCAGGTCAATTCGGAGACCGGTGAAGAGCGGACCGAACCGCGACGCCGAACCGCGAGTCTACCTGGCGGGGCAATGATGACAGGGTGCTTGTAGGCCGCTCACACCACGCGGACCGGCTGCGCGGACCTGGAGTCGGGCTCCAACGAGCCCCGTCGCGTGTCGTGGCGAACTTACTTCGCCGTCCGTCCTCGAGGGGAGTGCCCAATGCGACATCAACGTGCACTGCTGGCAATCTGCGGGATCTTCCTGATCGTCTCCGCTTGCTCCCCGGCGGCTCCGCCAAAGGTGACGCCGAGTTCGGCCTCCTCAGCCACCAGCGTCGCGCCTTCGATCGGAAGCTCGCCGTCGTCGACCGCCATCTCGCCGGACGCCATTTCGGCCGTCGACGCCATGCTCGCCAACATGACTTCGCAGTCGCTGTTCAGCGGCTCGGTGCTGATCGCCCAACATGGACACGTGCTCCTGAGCAAGGCTACGGCTTTGCCGACCGCGACCAGAAGACCCCCAACGGCCCGCAGACCAGGTTTCTTATCGGCTCCAACACCAAGCAGTTCACGGCTGCGGCCATCCTGCTGCTCCAGGTTCAGGGCAAGCTCAAGGTCACCGACCTCATCTGCACTTACATCCCCCAATGTCCGACTGCCTGGGGTGTCATCACGATCAAGGAGCTCCTGACGCACACGTCCGGCATCCCCGACTATCTGGCGCAGCCCGACTTCGTCGATTACGAAGGCCAGCCCTCGACTCCCCTGCAGATCATCGCCCACTTTCGGGATCTACCGCTGGACTTCGCGCCCGGCACGACCTGGGCGTACAGCAACTCCGGCTACATCCTGCTGGGCTACATCATCGAGCAGGTCTCCGGCATGAGCTACGAGGCATTCCTGCAGAAGTACATCTTCACGCCTCTGAATCTGAGCGACACCGGCTATGACCACAACTCGAACGGTGTGGCGATTGGGTATACGAATGGATATTCTGCGACGCCGGCCGTGCCAATAGACCCGTCGGTCCCATTCGCGGCCGGCGGCCTATATTCCACGGTCGAGGATATGAACCGATGGGAGCAGGCGCTCACGACGGATGCGCTCCTGCCCGCGGCGTCCCGCGCCGAGATGTTCGCCCCCCAGTATGGGACGATGGCAGCCGGCTACGGTTATGGCTTCGTGATCGGGACCGACTCCGGACGGCCGATCATCTGGCATGACGGTGCTATCTCGGGCTTCGCATCGATTGAGGCGCGCTACCCAGTCGACGCTGTCACGGTCATCATCCTGAGTAACCAGTACAGCGCGGCCGTACAGACGATCCTTGAAGGCATATCCGCGAAAATCTTCAACGCGGGGTAGGGACGCCCGACCAACAACCCGAGAGTTGAGTCGCCCAGGGCGAAACGTCGACCTCCCGGGGCGGCTAGCTCGTTATCTCGGCCTCGACTCCCGTCGGCGTTGACTACGCCACCTCGACTACCGGCCCGGCAGCCAGCGCCATCACATAGGTCAGTTCGAAAGCGAAGCCTCTAGTCCTCTCGCCCCGACACTCTCGCCCCGACCATATCCAACAGATGCCTTGAACTATGCCGGCACGGCCGCCGCGAACGCGTGAGCGCGGGCCTTGGTGGTCCACAAGATCCCTCAACCCTGACCGAGACTCGCGCCGGGGCGCGGCCGACGGCCTCCGCGAGCAGCTGCGCCGTCGGCGCGGTCCGGACCGTCGGGTCCGTTCGTCGTTCGGCTCGATGGCCACCGATTCCCTCCGTAACGTCAAGGCCGTTCTGCCAATCGCTCGCTCCATGACCAATACGATGGCCGGCGTCCCCGTTTCGTTCACTGCGCCCGACGGCCCGGGCCGGACGGCGACGACCCGGTTCTCTGGTAGACGGAGGCAGTTCCGCCTTACTGGCCTTAACTGGGGTCAATTGGGTCGTGGTGTTGCCGGGTATCACCGCCGTCAAGACGCGGCGTCAGTGCAGAGGGACCCACTGCAAGAGTCACTCGCGGCGGTCGACCTCGACGTCCCCCTCCGAAGGCCGACCGTCTCAGAACAAGCTGCGAAGGGTCCCCAGCAAGCGGCCGATGAGTCTCGAGGGGAGACGCTTCTTGCCTTCAGCGTCTTCCCGTTCGAGATCCGCTGTGTGTTGGGCCTGGTACGAGATCTCGTCGTGGTACGGCTTGATGGGATCCCGGTCGCCACCCGTCCCAGGGTTGAGGCTGCCGGGATTGTGGCGGTCTCCCCCTCCGGGGAAGCTAAAACTCATGGTTCCACTCCTCCGATAGCGCCCGTCTGGCCCGCCGGATGCCGTGCGCTCGCTTCATGCTGCGGGCAACACCACATCTGTCAATCCCTTGTGTCCCCGGATTCGAAGCAGGCCTCGCATCCGGTGAGATCTTCTGAATACGGGCTGCGAATGGGGCGGCTTCCGATCCGTCGCCCACTGGTCGGCCCGGAAGCCGGGCGACCGCCTGGTCGGCGGTCTTGCGCGGAGGGGCGGGGTACAATCCGCCGATGGTTGAGCTGCACGTCCTCGGTGATGCCACGAGCACCTACAACTCGGCCGAGGCGCTCGCGTAGGCCCGCCGATGGCCCGCGGAGGCGGTTTGGCGCGTCCGGAAGTGACGGGTGCGGCGACCGACCCTGCCTACTGGATCGCCGCGCAGGTCGCGGCGGCCGGCGCGCGGATGACCGGGCCGATCGAGGAGGTCCACCGGCGGCCGTGGTCGACGGTCCTGCGGGTGCAGACGGATCGCGGCCCGGTGTTCTTCAAGGCCAGCTCGCCCGCGCTCGGCCGTGAGCCCGCCATCACCGCGTTCCTCGCACGCCGCCGGCCGGACGTCGTGCCGACACCGCTGGCTGTCGACGCCGAACGCGGCTGGATGCTCATGGCCGACGCCGGCGCTCGCCTGCGTGAGCTGGCCGAGCAGGAGGGCGACGTCAGGCGCTGGCTCGACCTGCTGCCGCAATACGCCGGCATGCAGCTGGGCACGGCCGACGACGTGGGGGTGCTGCTGGCGCTCGGAGTTCCCGACATGCGGCTCGCGGTCCTGCCGAAGCGGTACGAGGCCCTGCTGGATGAGCTTGCTGCGGTCGACGGCGGCGGCCGCGACGGCCCCAAGGGTCGCGAGGAGGAGATGCGCCGACTTCGCGACGCCGTCCCGCGGGTGGCGGCGAAATGCGCAGAGCTGGCCGGCTACGGGATCGCCGAGACGATCCAGCACGACGACCTCCACGACGGCGCCGTGTACGTGCGCGACGGCCGCTACGCGATCCTCGACTGGGGCGACGCCTGCGTGTCGCACCCGTTCTTCTCGATGTCGGTCACCCTCGAGGGCGTGATCTCCTGGGGTCGCGAGGACATCCAGGACTCCGTGGACACTGGCCCGTACCGCGACGCGTACCTGGCGCCGTTCGCCGCCGGCTGCGATATGTCCGGGTTGCGCGAGGCCTTCGGACTCGCCCTGCGGCTCGGCTGGGTGTGTCGGGCCGTCAACGCCCACGCGCCGGGCGTCGATCCCGGTCTCACCTGGACGCGGCTCAGCATGTTCCTCGACGGGCACACGTAGGCCCGGCCCCGGTCAGTCGCCTGCCGCGCTGGCCTCGCCGGACGGCCGGTCCAGGTGGAACACGAGCTCCTCGCCGTCGATCTCGTCGATCTGGACGCCGACCTGGTGGAACCCGAAGGAGCGAATGGTCGCCAGCGAGGCTACATTGCCCGGGGCGACCGACGCGCGGAAGCGGTGGACGCCCTGCGCCTCGGCCCAGGCGAGGAGCGCCCGGACGCACTCGGTGACGATCCCCCGTCGCCGGAACGGGGGCACGATGCGGTAGCCGATCTCGACGCGGCCGGTCTCGTCCGGTGCGTTGTGGAACCCGATCGACCCGATGAGCTCCAGGCGCCCGTTGGGGTGGCTCCAGATGATGCCCCGACCGAGCCACGGCCGGATCGAGGGGTCCGCCTCGAGGTCGGGGATGCGGTAGTTCAAGAAGTTGCGGAGGTCCTCGGCGAGGTCCGCCGGCAGGTCGGCGCCCATCTCGCGGGTAGCCGCGTCGAGGTCGCCCGCGACGAGGGCCTGCATGAAGGCAAGCGACATCGAAACGAGCTCCACTCGCTCGGTGCGGATCGACGCGACGACGGGTTGGCGGTTCTCCATGGGGGCGAGGGTACCAGCCGCGGCCTTGCGATACCTGACCACGGCGAGCGGTCGGCCGCCGATCTCGACGACCTTCAGCGCGCCGTCAGGCGCCCAGCCCGCCCGCTCGTAGAAGCGGCGTGCCCGGGTGTTGCCCTCGAGCACCCAGAGGTGCGCCTCGTGGAACCCCGCGTCGCGGAGCAGTACCTCGGCCTGCGCGAGCAGCGCCGACCCGACCCCCGATCGCCAGCGGTCCGGCGCGACGTAGAGGCTGCGGACCTCGCCGAGTCCGGAGAGATCCTCGTCGCGGCTCGGGGCGACGGTCACGAAGCCGACGACGTCGTCGCCGTCCACGGCGATCCACGTCTCGGGGGCGCCGGGCGCGGCGGCGTCGAAGTCGTAGCGGGCCGCTCGCGTCGCGACATCGTCGCCGTCGAGGTGAGCGTCCGGGACCATCCCCCGGTAGGCCAACCGCCGGGAGTGGATATGCATGGCGGCGACGGCGGGTGCATCCTCGCCCCTCGCCCGACGTAGCTTCCAGCGCGGCAGTCCCATCATCCGACCATTGTCGCGGAAACCGGCCCACTTCCGGCGCCTGCGCCGTCGCCGGCGCGATCTCAGATGAGGCGGACCCACCGAGCGGGTGTCGCCCCCGGGTCGCGGTGCCACGGCTCCAGACCATTGACTTCGTCGCGTGTCTGAACCGCGCATACGACGCCGCCCGGCTCATCTGCGCGGACCCGAGCCGCACTCTCCCCCAGGCGCCGGACGAGCCATTCGCGGAGGCTGGACCCGCGAACCACGGCCATCCCGTGCCTGGTGCGTGCGTTCGTGTCAATCATCCGTACTGCCCCGCTTCAAGTGAAGTGATCCGACCCTAAGAGTCTTGATCTCGAAGTGTTTAGGTCACGGTAGCAGGAGACTGTCTTCATGTCAAGATGTATTAGAATAAGAGTCTTGACATGATGTCGGAAGAAGCGATACTGGCCGCATGGACGAAGAGCACGACAAGCTGGACGACTCACTCCACGTTTGGGCCCGCGAGATCCCGGAACTCAATCCGCTCACGGAGGGGATCGTCGAGCGAATTCAGATCCTGGCCAAGGCGCTCGACCGGTCGCTGGACGAGACCCTGGCCCAGTACGGCCTCGACCGCCACTCATATCACGTGATCATGTTTCTGCGGAAGCACGGAGCGCCGTACCGGCGGACGCCGGGCCAGCTCGCGACGGATATGCGCCTGTCGAGCGGCGCCATGACCAACCGCCTCGACCGCACTGAGGCCGCAGGCTTGATTCGCCGTCTGCCGGACCCCAACGACCGGCGCGGCACCCTGATCGAGCCCACCGAGCAAGGCAACGCGACGTGGGACAGGACGGCCGGGACCCAGGCGAGGCGGGAGGCGACGATCGCCGCGGTCCTCGACCCGGCCGAGCGCGAGGAGCTCTACCGCCTCCTGCGCCGCCTGATGCGGGCATTCCCCGAAAAGGGCCACACGGCGTAGTTCACCGTGTCGACCCCGAGGGGGTCGACACCAGCAGGGGCACGGCGCCCCGCGTGACCTGATCCTTGTGCCCGTCTTTGGCGCCTTCCAGAGGCGATGCGCGACGACTCCCGCGGCTTCGGCATCGCCCGGTTGTCGCCGATCGCCGGAGTGTGCTGGGCCGGTGAATCCCGGCACGGATCCTGACCCGAGCCACCGGCAGCACGGCTATCGCGCGCGGATGGACTGGGGGCGGGCCGGCGTCCAGCTCCTGGCCGGTGAGGCCAACCTGGTGATCGTCGTCGACGTGCTGTCATTCTCGACGGCTGTATCGGTGGCGGTCGAGCGAGGTGCGGCCGTGATCCCGTACTGGGTCGGTCGCGCTGACGGGCTCGGCGTCGGGCCGCGAGCTGGTCGACCGCGGCTTCAGCGACGACGTGGCAATCGCCGCCCGGCTCGACGTGACGGATCTCGTCCCGGTGCTGGCAGACGGGATGTTCAAGGGGCAGTAGCCGGCTGCGGCAAGCTCCGGCCGTCTACCGCTTCAACGCCGCGTCGCGGAGGTACGCCAGCACCTTCGGATCGATCCACCCCGCGGCAGCGGTGCGCTCCTCGAGGTTCTCGACGGCCATCCAGGCCAGGAAGCGGTCCTGCCAGGCGGGGCCCCAGCCGTCCGGCAGGGGCTGCGGATCGCCAACGGAGGGCCTCTCCTGCTCGGACTCGGCCTCGTCGGGCCACATCGGGGCGAAGACCGGGCTGCCGCCGGTCGCGGGATCCCATCCAAGGCGTCCGAGGTGGTCGCGGAGCTCGCCGGCAAGCGCGGTATCCAGGGCGATGAGCTCGGCCGGCGTAGGCCGGTCCATGTAGAGGTGCGTGAGATCGAGGAGCCGGGCCAGCTCGGCGACCGGGTCGGCGTGGTCGTCCACCCGGAGGTCGATCCACCGATCGTTGCCACCGCCGTACCCGCCGCCCTCGCGGACGACGAGGAGCGCCGCCGACTGACGGCCGCGTCGATCGCCGCCCGCGGCATCGGCTGCCCCCAGGCAGGCGACCAGCAGCTCCGGGAACGGGAGACCCCCGGCCTCGAACGTATCTGCCAGCCCGTCCACAACCGCCGGTCCGGCGAGGATGTTGCCCTGGGCGGCATAGTCGCTGCCGGTTCGCCCACCGGCCCAGGCGAAGCATGAGCGTCCGGTGTAGGTGGCCGACGCTCCGTGGGCGTCCACGATGCCGACCTGGCGTTGCTCCGGGAGGCGATCCGCCTCGACGAGCGTCGCGAGCGCGCCCGTCGCAGTCGCCCCGCCGGCAAGGAGCGCCAGGCCGTCGGGGCCGAACCCGACGTTGGCATACGACTGGGTTGCGATAGCCCCGACGCCGGCGCGCGCCCATGGGACGACGGATCCGACGGCCAGAAACTTGGACTGAACCGCGACGCCGAGATCACCGGTCGTCCTGTCGCGCGCGACGATGGAGTAAGTCACGACCCGTACCTCCTCTCCGCCATTCCGGCGGATCGCCGGGCCGACGCGCACGCCGTGAGACGAGCCGCGGGCCGCGGTACATGAGTTGCTCATGAACAGCTGGGCGACCTGGCACGAGTTCCCGCCACTTGAAAACCGGAAACCGGACGAGGCGGTCAGGGAGCCGACAGCCGCCGGGTCGAGGGATTCAACGAGATCGACCGACCCTGACTTTAGGGCGGACGGGCGTGGAGTCGGGTCGGCCATCGGCCGGAAGACGATCTAGTTGCGCCGAACTCACTTGATCGCCGGCGGGTTGGGGCCGACGAACCGGAACGCCGGGCTGATTCTCCAACGTCGCTAGCGCTGTCTCGATGCCGGCAGGCAGGGTCGCGACCGGGAAGTGGCAGGCGACCTGATGACCTGGTGCCACCTCGATGAGCGGCGGCACCTCGACGCTGCAGCGCTCCTGGGCCTGGAAGCAGCGAGTGCGGAACACACAGCCGCTGGGCGGGTTGATCGGGCTCGGCAGGTCACCTTCGAGCATGATCCGGGACCGCTCCTTCTGCAACTTGGGGTCCGGGATCGGCACGGCCGATAGCAGCGAGTGGGTGTACGGGTGGAGCGGCGCGGCGTAGATAGTCTCTCGAGGCGCCATCTCCATCAGGTGGCCCAGGTACATGACCGCGACGCGGTGCGAGATCTGGCGGACCACCGCGAGATCATGGGCGACGAACAGATAGGAGAGACCGAACTCCTGTTGCAGGTCGCGCAGGAGGTTGATGATCTGGGCCTGGATCGACACGTCGAGGGCGGAGACCGGCTCGTCGCATACGATCAGCTTGGGCCGCAGCGCGATCGCCCGGGCGATCCCGATCCGCTGGCGCTGCCCGCCGGAGAACTCATTCGGGTACCGGTTGTAATGCTCCGGGTTCAGGCCCACCCGCTCCATGAGCGCCTGGACCGCGGCCCTTACACCGCCGGGTGGTTCGATCCCCTGGATACGGTACGGCGCGCCGATGATCCCCCCGACGGTATGGCGCGGGTTGAGGGCGTTGTACGGATCCTGGAAGATCATCTGCGCCTTGCGGCGCATCGGCATCAGTGCCTTCGGGGAGAGGTGGGTGATCTCCTGGCCATCGATGACGATCTGGCCGCTGGTGGGGCGGACCAGCATCAGCACCGACCTCGCAACCGTCGTTTTGCCGGACCCACTCTCGCCGACAAGGCCCAACGTCTCCGCGGACCCGACCTGGAAGCTGACGCCGTCAACGGCCTTCACCTGGCCGATGACACGCGGGATCAGTGCATGGGACCGGACCGGAAAATAGGTCCGGAGATCGCTGACGCGAAGGATCTCGCCCGTCTCGGTCGTCATCACGAACCCCCAGCCAGGACATTCAGCACACCCTGCGAGATCTGCCGGCGCTCCTCTGCCGGCAGATGGCAGCGCACAAGGTGCCCGGGCGCCGTCTCCAGCAGGTCGGGCCGCACGTTCAAGCAGGTGCCCCCTGCGACCCGGTCCGAGTACGTGCAGCGAGGCTGGAACACGCAGCCGGGCGGCAGTTGAATGGGCGACGGCGGGTTGCCCGGGATCGGCTCGAGCCGCGCGGACAGTTCGCGGTCCATGCGCGGGATCGAGGAAAGCAGCCCGAGCGTGTAGGGCATCTCCGGCTGGGCGTAGAGCACGCCAGTTGAGGCGACCTCGACGATCCGCCCTCCGTACATCACGGCAACGTCGTCGGCCACGTCGGCCACGATGCCCAGATCGTGGGTGATCATGATCACCGTGATCCCGAACTCGCCCTGGAGGCTCGCGATCAGCTCCAGGATCTGCGCCTGGACCGTGACGTCGAGCGCCGTTGTCGGCTCGTCCGCGATCAGAAGCTCGGGGGCGTTGATGAGGGCCATCGCGATCATCACGCGCTGGCGCATGCCGCCCGAGAGCTGGTGCGGGTAGTCGTCAATCCGCCGATCCGCCGCGGGGATCCCCACTCGGCGCAGCATCTCAAGCGCAATGGCACGTGCGGCCTTGGCCCTCATCGACCGGTGGGCGTTGATCGCCTCCGTGATCTGGTCGCCGACCCGGTAGAACGGGTGGAGGCTGGACATCGGGTCCTGGAAGATCATTGCGACCTTGCCGCCGCGCAGGGCCTGTAGCTCGTTGGCAGGCAGCCCGATGAGTTCCTGCCCGTCCAGCCAGATCTCGCCCGTCACCTTGGCGACCTTGCGATCGATGAGGCCCATGATCGCCTGCGCGGTGACACTCTTCCCGGAGCCGGACTCGCCCACGATGGCAAGCGTCCGACCGCGCTCGATCGACAGCGAGACACCTTCGACGGCCCGCACCAGGCCGTCCTCCGTCGGGAACGCGACAGAGAGGTCCTTGATCTCCAGGAACGGCTGCTCGGCAGGCCTGTCTGGCGTCGTCACGCCAGCCTCACGCGCGGGTCGATCACCGCGTACAACAGGTCGACCACCAGGTTCGCCACGATGATGATCGCCGACGTGACGAGCGTGATCCCAGTGATCAGGGGCAGGTCGGACTCGAGGACCGAGCTCACCGCGAGCGCGCCGAGCCCCGGCAGGCTGAAGATGCTCTCGGTGATGATCGCCCCGCCAAGGAGGGCGGCGAGGTCCATCCCGGCGGCCGTCACGAGGGGCGTCAGGCCCGCCCGGAGGGCGTGCTTGATGACGACCGTCCTCTCAGGAAGGCCCTTGGCGCGGGCGGTCCGCACGAAATCCTCGTTGAACGTCTCGAGTACCTGGTTGCGAGTCAGGCGCATGTAAAAGGCCGTGTTCAGGACCGCGAGGACGATCCAGGGGAGGATCATCGTCTGCAGGAACTGGAATGGGTTGTCGAACGGCGAAACGTACGCGGGAAACGGCAGCCAGTTTAACTTGAGGATGACGAAGAAGATCAGAACGAGGCCGATGAAGAACGACGGCAGCGAGTAGCCGACCAGCGAGATGCCCATGACGAGCCGGTCTGGCCAGCGACCGTGGTTGAGCGCGGCAAAGATGCCCAGCGAGATCCCGGCTGAGATCCACATGATGAACGCCCCAGTTGCGAGCCAGAAGGTCGTCGGGGCGGCCGCCGTGATCAGCGTCAGCACCTGCTCGTGGCGGGTGAACGAGTAACCGAGGCACGGGGCGTTGCACACGATGGGATCAGGGGAGTCGGCGGAGTACGTGCGCCCGACGACCAGCCCCGACAGGAACTCCTCGTACTGGGTCAGGATCGGCTGGTCGTAGCCCAGGCGATGCCGGTTGGCCTCGATGATCTGGGGACTGCACGCCTTGCCGCAGGTGAGCCGGGCCGGGTCGCCCGGCAGGAGCGTGAACAGGAAGAAGACCGCGACGGTCAGGACGAACAGGAGCCCGACCATCATGACCACCCGACGAACCACGTATGCGGCCACGGAGCTTGCCCTTCCTTGGTCCGGATAGTTGCGCCCCCGGTGAGAGGCGATGCCGCTCGCCGGGGGCGCTTGGGTTGAGGCTCTAGCTACGACCAGGCGTAGCGGTTACTGCTTGACGTAGAAGTCGCCGTACGGCTTCGAGCCGTAGGGTCCCCACAGGTACAGGGCGCCGTTGGCGCCGGCGACCGTGGCCAGCTTGGTTCCTACCAGGTCCTGCGAGAGCCCGAAGAAAGTCGGGATGAGCCAGACGTTCTTCATGGTTTCGGTGTTGAGGGCCTGCCAGTCGGTCGACTGCTTCGCGCGGTCGGTCTCGGCGGCTGCAGCTTGGACCTCGGCGTTGAAGGCTGAGTCATCGACCTGCGACAGGTCCCATCCGCCCGCCTGGGTGAACAGATCCGGGACGACTGTCGAGGCATTCGGCCAGTCAGCTCCCCAGCCACCGTAGCCGAGGTCGCCCGCCTTCGTGGGATCGAAGACGGTGCTGTAGTACGACCCGGACGGGAGCGGCGCCAGCGTCACCTTGAACCCGGCCGCCTGGAGCGAGGCCTGGATGATCGCGGCCTCCTTGCCCCGCACGGGGGTGTCCGGATAGTTGTAGGTGATCGTCGGCGCAGCCACACCCGACTTGGCGATCAGCGTCTTTGCGTACGCCGGGTCACCCGTGTCCGGGATCGCCTCGCCGAGCAAGGTCGTCCACAGCCCCGTCGGGGCGTAGTCCGCGCCGATGTTCGGCTTGACCGCCCCGTCGGCATAGTCGCCGTAGAAGTCACCACCGAGGTTCTTCTTCATGGCGCTTCGGTCGAGCGCGGCCGCCATGGCCTCGCGGATCAGCAGGTTCGGAACCTTCTGGACGTTGATCCACAGGTACCGGGTGTAGATGTCATAGGCGCTGACGGCGCGGCCGGCGAAGGCGGGGAGCGTCGTCGTGGGGTCGGTGAACACGGTGGCCAGGTTCTGGGGCTGCATCCCGGCGTACGAGATGGCAGTCTGGTCGGTGCCCGTGCTCTGGATCAGCCGCTGGTCAATAACCTGGGGGTCGAGGCCGAAGTCGACCTCCCACTGATCGGGATAAGGATGGCGGTACGGGTCGCTCGCCTGACTCCAATTGGGGTTCCTGACGAGGATCATCTTGCCGCCCTTGCCGGTCGTGTAGCTCTGGACCTCGTACGGGCCGGAGGCCATCGGCGGCTTGGCGACACCGTAGGACTCGCCCGTGTCAGCGGCCTTGGGAACCGGCGAGAAGCCGAGCGTCACGGTGTAGTTGAAGTCCGCGACCGGCTTGCTCAGGTGGAACGTGATCGTCTTGCCGTCGGCGGAGCAGGTGACGGCCGCGTCGAACAGGGCCTGCTGGGCCGCGGTGGCCTTGTACGGGCCCGGGTATTGCGAGTTGCCCTTAGCGTCCTGCGGGATGTTGAGGTCCTGGATCGCGTAGGTCGGACCCTGGTTGATGACGTCGGTCGCGAACGTGCGCGAGACTCCATAGGCGATGTCGGCGCACGTGATCGGCGAGCCGTCCTGGAAGGTGACGCCATCGCGGAGCGTGAAGCTCCAGGTCTTGGCGCCGTCCGTGGACGTGCCGAGGTCGGTCGCCAGGTCCGGCGTCAGCTTCGATGCCGTTGGGTTGTCCGGCGAGTACGTGTACGCCTCGAGCGACCGGTAGATCGTGGACGAGAAGAACGCGAGGTCCTCTCCGGTGTAGGAGCGCTGTGGGTCGACCTGGTCAAACTGGTCGGCCTGGGTCAGGAGATAGACTGTGCCGCCGGCCTTCGGGCCCGCGGTCGGGGCGGTGGTCGGCTGGGTCGTGGACCCCGGGGCTTGTGAGGCGGTTGGCGTGCTACTGCTGCAGGCGCTGAGCGCCAGCGCCGCAACGGCGCCGAGCGCCAAGGCGCGCAACCACCCCTTGTCCATTCTTCTTTCCATTCTCAGTTCCTCCAAGGGCGCCGGATAACCCGGCATCACTCGATAGTACACGCGCGAGCAGAAGGAGTCATGGAGGACCTGGGGCGATCCCGACCCACCGGCATGTCGGCCAACCGCTTTAGTGGCCCCCTTTTGGATCCAGGGCATCCCGGAGCGAGTCGCCGAACAGGTTGAACGACACAACCAGGATGACGAGCACCGTGCCCGGGATGAACAGGTACGTCGGGACCACGTTGAAGTAGGTCACCGAATTGGCGAGCATCGCGCCGAATGTCGTGTCGGGCGGGAGCACGCCGACGTTGAGGAACGAGAGGGCCGCCTCCAGCCCAATGTAGCTCGGCAGCGTCAGCGTCGCATAGACCAGGATGGGCGCCCACAGGTTGGGCAGGATCTCAGTGAACAGGATCCGCCGCCGGCTGGCCCCCATGGACACCGCGGCTTCCACGAACTCGCGCTCGCGGAGACTCAGGACCTGGCCTCGCACGATGCGGGCGAGATACGGCCAGCCGAAGACGCTCATCACGAGGATAAGGTAGAGCACCCGGGACACGTTGCCCTCCGGCACCCCCAGATCCGTCAGCCGCTGGGTGAGGACACCGGACAGTGCCAGCACGATCAGCAGGAACGGGAATGCGAGGATCAGGTCCATCAGGCGGCCGAGCAGGCTGTCCGTTATGCCCCCGGCGTAGCCGGCGATGATGCCGATCAGCACCCCGATGGTCACGGTCAGCAGCGTCGCGGTCGTCGAGATGATGAGCGAGATCCGCAGGCCGAACAGCAGCTGGGCGAAGATGTCGCGGCCGGTACCCCACTCGACGCCCAGCGGATGCGCCAGGCTGATCCCGCCGAAGGCGCCGTACGGCTTTCCGCCCAGGTCGCTGATCGCGTTAGAGTCGAAAGTGTAAGGCGATATGCCGAACATGCCGGCGACCACGGGGCCGAAGATCCCGACCAGGTAGAACACGATCAGGATGATGAGGCAAATCATCGCGACCCGGTCCCGCCGGAGACGCGCCCAGATGATTTGACGAAGGCTTCGGCCGACCATTGGTTGGAGTGTAGCAGATCAACTCGGAGCTTGAGACTCCATCAAAGTCAGGGCGGTTACAGGCTCTGGATCCTGACAGGGATCGGCATAACCCTGCCCTGGTGGTGGTTATGGCCTCAGTGGCTCGAACAAATGCGTCGCGCATGGGAGAGCCCGGTCGGGAGCGGTCATTGCCACTCCGGCTTGGGCCATGACCCACGACTCGGCCAAGGAGCTACTTCTCGACACCCGTGACCACGATGCCGCGCATGAAGAATCGCTGCGCTACAAAGAAGATCGCCACGGGCACTATCAGGACGATGAACGAACCCGCCAATAGGACGCCGGGTCCGTTCGTGCCGCCCTGTTGGAGAGCGAACGTGAAGTAGTTCACGCCCAGCGACACCGGGTATCGGTCGGCATTGCCGCTCAAGTAGACCAAAGGACCGAAGAAGTCTCCCCACGAGAAGAAGAACTGGAACAGTGCGACCGCGATGATCGCCGGAAGCGCCTGCGGAACGATTACCGATCTCAGTATGCGCAGCGGGCCGGCCCCGTCGACCATGGCCGCCTCGTCAAGATCCCGTGGAAGGGCCATGAAGAACTGCCGCAACAGGAAGATGTAGAGCGCGTTGCCGAAGAAGTTTGGCACGATGAGCGGCAGGAAGCCGGAGGTTAATCCCAGCGCTCGGTACAGGATGAACTGGGGAATCAGCAACACCGGATACGGGATGAGAACCGAACCGATGAGGACCAGGAACAGTACGTCGCGGCCGGGGAACCTGAACCGAGCGAACCCGTACGCGATCAGCACGCACGATAGAACCGCTCCGATGGTGGAGAAGCCGGCGATGATCATGGAGTTGAGCAGCCAGGTGGCCAGCCCTCCGGGCCCGGTCTTGGTGATTACTCCGGCCCAGTCGATCGCGGTCGCGAAGTTGTCGAGCGAGATGTGGAAGTCCCAAACGCGGCTCAGCCTGCTCGGGTTGATGGAGAGGTCGACCTGCTCGTTCGCGGCCGGGTCGATGAAGACGCTGGGCTGGTTATAGGCCGAAAGGTCCTCCAGCAGCGCAAGGTTGCCGTACCCGGGCACCACAAATACCGGCAGCGTGGGGTCCGGCTGCTTCGAGACGTCGACCGGCGTTCCACTCGGAGTGAACTTGCCGCTGACTCGGTCGCGTGCGAGGGGCCGGTAGGTGCACAGCTGCGAATCGGTACACGTGTACATGCGTGCCACAGCCGGGTAAACGGGTGCGCCGCGCCCCGAGCCCGGCGCGCCGAACGCCCCGGAAAGCGCGTACAGGAATGGCAGCAGGAACATCACGCACAGCACTGCGGTCACTACCGTGAACGCGGTTCGGGATGTCAGCTTGCCGATGAACCGCATGAGTTTGGGACGTGGCCTGTCCGATCTCGGCGAGAGTGCGGCGATCACGGCCGCAGGCTCGGTCTCGAGCGCGGTCGCAGGACGAATTGCGACCACCGGCACAGACTCAGGCTCGGAAAGCGCGCCCTCGATCTCGAGCGCACTCGCCGGCTCGATTGGGACACCGGCCGGCGCAGGCCCAGGCTCTGAAGGCGCGGCCTCGGCCTCGAGCGTGGTCGCCTTCGAGCTGGTTGCATCGGCTCCGGCGTAGTAGACCCAGTGTTTCGCGGTCCAAAAGAGAAGCACCGAGATGGCGATGACCACCACGAACAAGATCCAGGCCAGAGCGCATGCCTTGCCCATGGCATTGAAGTCCCAACCGGTGGTGTAGAGGTTGAGGTTCCACACGTCGATTCGGCCGCGTCCCCGCGAATTTGTGCTCCACAAGTAGGCCTGCGTGAAGTACCCCGCAACCCCGATGATGCTCAGGATGAGGCTGTAGAAGACCATCGGCGAGATCATCGGCAGGGTCACGGTGCGGAAGGTTCGCCATGCTCCGGCGCCATCCACCGCGGCGGCGTCATACAGCACGCTTGGGATCGCCTGCAACCCGGCCAGGAAGATCAGCGTCATGTTGCCGATGCCCCAGACGCTCATCAGGATCAGCCAGGGCAGTATCCAGCTCCTGTCGGTGAACCAGCCCGTCGGATAGACGGTGGCCAAAGTGCTGAACACCGGAAGGCTGCTGAGCGTCTGGGCGATGCTCGTGGAGGTGTCCTGCAGCCAGGTAATCGGCATGCCGCGGGCGCCCGTGACGAAGCCGAGCCACATGAAGACGCTCGCCACGACCGGGATCTGGACGGGCAGGAAGAAGAGCGTCCGAAACACTCTCTTCCCGACGAGGAGCCGATGATTGACGAGGATCGCGATCCCAAGCGCCGTTGCCATCCCCAACGGCACGCTCACCAACGCGAACTTGAGCGTGAACCACGCCGCACTCGACGTGGCCGGGTCGGACGCGGCCCAGGCGTAGTTGTCCAGTCCAACCCAGCGGATCAGCTCCGGATGGAGGATGTCGTAGTTCGTGAACGACAGCAGCAGAGAGGCGATGATCGGGATCGCGGTCAGCAGCACCAGACCGACGATCCAGGGGCTGATGAAGAGGAAGCCCCAGGCCGCCTCGCGAACGGACGCTTTCGGCGGACGACTCGACGGTCCCGGCCGTACCGTCTTAGCCGAAAGCTCCTCGATCCGAGCCGTCATTGGCGCAACTCCCATGCGTCCTGTGTCGTGATGTGGGCTCGCAAGAATAGCGTTACGGAACAGATGACTCCGCCGGTGTCGCAGCGAGGCTACGGGAGCGCTCCCACAATGGTTATCAGACTGAACCCTTCCTGAATGACGGACACAACGGCTCTAGGCACGTTGAAACCCCATACATACCCACGAGCAGCCGGATGGACCGATCGGCGGATGACATGGACACGATGATCGGTAGTCGAGCAGGGCTTTCAATGAGAAGTCACGGCGGCAGGCGGCCGGGCTGCTGAACGACGCCCAGCACGTGGGAATCGCCAGCTCGAGTCCATCTCGAAGAGCCGAAGCCTATCGCGGTGCCTTGACCTCAAGGCGCAGCGTCCGTGGTCACGGCCACCGCAGCGCCTAGTCGGGCACACCATTCACGACAAGGACGTGCCACAACCGCCTGAACTGCGTGAGTGTGTCCTCGTGCGAGGCCCAGGCTTTCCATGCTTCCGGTTCGAGTTCCAGCGAGTTCGCCATTGCGCCGATGTTCGCCGCGTCCAGGACACCCTGTCCGGCGATGCGCTCCGCCAAAGGGCGTACCGGATACTCTCGAAAGACGTCCGGAACCTTGCCGACGGGCAGCGTGAACCCCGGATGCCAGTAGAGTGGGATCCCGTACTTCATGGAGATTGTCGCTAGAGATTCGCCAACTGGATGATCTCGGAAGGCCGGATCGGCAACGAGCCGCTCTACGTCTTGATTCAAGCGGATGTCGCCGTGTATCTGAGCCTCGATGAAGCTGTCGAGAGCTCGACCCAAGGGGCGAGTCTGCGGATCGAAGGAAGGCTTCGACAGCCCGCTTGTCAATTGGTCGAGTAAGCCGGCTACGGTCAAGTCGTCTATGCCGAAGGCTCCGGATCCTCGTTCGAGCTGGGCCAGCAACGGAGCCATCACCGGATCGAATACATCGAGCGTCCCGGTGCGCTCGGGCGCGTGTGGTTCGTGGCTGCTACCGAAGGTGAACGTCGAACGGCTGGAGACCTCCGCGTGAAGCAGGAAGTAACAAGAGCCAAAGCGCGGCGCGGGTCCGTCGGGATGATCCATGACAGCAAGAGCGCCGTACTTGGGACGACCGGCAGGTGAGGCGTCCGGCTCATGGTAGGCACCGCCAAAGAGTTGGCTCTCCCACTGGTCGCGCTCCCCGCCGGGAAAGGCCGACGGGCTGCCGCCCGATAGCCCGGTCTCGAACTGGCTCATGTAGACCCCGGTCCGACGCAGGCCGTCAGCAACAGTCCTGCCAGTGCGACTCAGACGCTCGGGATGGAAATGGAGCGCGACCCGGGCATGGATGCGGACGCTCTCAATGGCGTCGTCGTAGACGCTCTCGTGCAGTCCTGCTCTTACCAGGATGGCGCGTATGTCGTCGCGAGCCGTTGAGCTCAAACGAGCCGCGAGCTCCTGAATATGCTCAAGGGCCTTACGCTGATACGGCAGTAAACGCCCCGACTGTGGCTTCTCAATCACTAGAAGGCCTTAGCCTGCTGTCGGACGCCGGGTAAGCTCGAACGGTGGCGCGCCGGGCCCTGATGGTCGATCCCGGAACGCAAGTTAGTCAAGCCGAGGCTGGCGGTCAAGGCAGTTGGCGTCGGCTTGCACCCTCACCCGTATGGTGTCGGCTTGAGTCCTGTCGGGTCGCCGACTACGCTACCTCGCCGCCAGCCGGGCAGCCGGCGCGACGCTTCTGGCATACCCTCGGGGATCCATGGCTCCGCGCGGGCACAGGCCGGCTGAAACCGCGCCGAAGATTAGTTGACGTGGACCGTCTGGGACGCCGTCGCCGTTGGCTGCCCAGCGAGCGTGCAGGTGGCAGTCACCGTATAGGTGCCTACGGGCCAATTGCTTCCCCAGGTCGTCAGGATGATCGAATTCACCTGGGACACATTGCCGGGGACAAGCTGGTTGCGGGGCGCACCGCCCATGTGCGGAATGGACGACAGCGAGCATCGGGCGCCGCCCAACCCATCGATGATGAAGGTGAAGTTCGTTCCGCGCGGAACGGAATAGGTCGCCGTGTGGCTGCCGTTGGTCGACCCCGCCGGCTCAAAGGCAACCGAGTTCGCTGCGGGCGCAGGCGTGGGCGGCGTCGTGGGCGGCGTCGTGGGCGCAAGCGTGGGCGCAAGCGTGGGCGCAGGCGTGGGCGGCGTCGTGGGCGGCTTGGGAGTGGGCGGCTTGGGAGTGCTCACGGGTGGCTTGGGAGTGGGTAACTTTGGCGTGCCGGTCGCAGCGGGCGCGGCCATCTGGCCCACAGGGTCGGGAGCAAGAGGGCCTTCGCCCATCACGATGCTCGTGGGCGCGGCGCTTGGGGCCGGAGTTGAACTGCCGTACGGCTGCATGCTCGCTACGCCCACGGCAATACTCGATGAGTCACCTGGGCCGCTGGCGAGGCCGGTGCTATTCGGCATCAGCGAGAGGACGGCGGCCGAACCGAAGCCGATGGTGATGACGCCCAACAGACCGGCAAGTATCAGCGCTCCTGCCGCTCTTCGGCGTCTGCCACCGCGTGCGCGCGGGTCGTCGACGGGTGGGAGGCTGCGGCTCGGGGCAGCGTTCTTCGTGCCCGGAAGGTGTGATCCAAGTCCACGGCCGAGGGCGGTTCCGGAAACGACCAGCGCACCGATCACGCCGGCTGCAGGCCCGAGGACGCGACTCTTCTCTTGCGCTTCGGCAAGGCGCACCATGCCTTCATTGGAGAAGAGAGGCTCCAGCTTTGGTCGTACTGCAGGAATCTCCCCCTCTTCGTGGCGAGCCCGCGTGATGCCCGGGACGTCCGGGGGCGTCGGAGGTGCAGGAACCGAGGTCGGGGCCGACGCCTGAGTCTGGGCCGACGCCTGAGTCGGGGCCTCGGGCTCGTCGCGATGGGCGCGGGTGAGGCCGGCGATCTCTCGGCCGGGCGGACGGACGTAGCCTTGGCTCGTGTTCTGGGGCCCGGCCGGCGCGGACGCGCCCATGGCAGCGAGCGGGGGGCTGGCAGCCTCTTGAGGTTTTAGGGGCGCAACCACAGCAATGGAACCTCGCAGGAAGGATGCCGGGCGGCACACTTGAGTTGCAGGATGGGCGGTGCGGGCTGGTCCCGCGAGGATGGAAACCCTCGGTTCGGGAGGTCGCCCTCGGCCGTGCCCCCTCGGCATTCTCAGGGCAAGTAGGTTCCAGCCGGATCGACCTCACGCAAGTCCGCTCGGCGTAGCGCCAACCACACCAGGTCCGCGAGTTCCGCCTTCAGTTCCGTGGCCACGCCGGTAGCGCCGAATCTCCCCTCATGCATCAGCTTGCTTCGGACTCGGTAGGCCCGCTGAGTCAGCGTGCCGCCCCTCGCCACGGGATTGACGATTCCGAGATGCGACAAGGCCCTTGCGACCTTCTGGTGTTTTCGTCCGGGGAAGCGATCCGCGAGTGCTTCAAGAATCGCCCACAGGCGCGCGATAGCGGCGGACGGGTTAGGGTCGCGGCAGGCTTCGGAGAACAGATCGGCGAGCACCTTCGCCTGCGGATGGTCGGTGAACGCGCCGATCATTCTGAGCAACTCCTCTTGCTCCGAGACGATGGGCACATCCGTGACCTTTCGGTAGTCCGCGCGCACGTACCTCGCTTCGAACTCCCCGTTTCCCAGGTCGACGAACGCTCCCAGCGGCCTGCCACGCCCGAACTGGCTGTACACGAGAGCCGACGCAGCCGCCATGACTCTGGGCGCCGTCGACGACATCGCTTCCTCGATCGTCGCCGCCTGGACTCCCCTGTTGACCATGGCCACCATGTCCACGGTGGGCGTCTGCCAGCTCGCGAACGCGAATTCGAAACCGAAAAGAGTCGCGAACGACTTCGCGGCCTCGTGCATGGCGCAGTCTTCGGCGCGAACCGGAAGAATGGCGAAGTCATCAAACCTGAGTTCGTTGGGCACGTACAGCTGATCGAAGAACCATATGACTGTGGCCATCTTGCCCCCTTAGTGACAGGGCTGGGGCCGCGCTCGCCGCCATGGACAGTTCAGACATGACTGGCGGGATCGCGGAGGAGCGGGCAGGTCATGCAGTGGCCGCCGCCACGGCCGCGGCCGAGCTCGGAACCGTCGAGGGTGAGGACCTCGATTCCGGCCTTCCGCATCAGTTCGTTGGTCGACTCGTTGCGTTCGTAGGCGACAACGACGCCCGGCTCGAGCGCGACCACGTTGTTGCCGTCGTCCCACTGCTCGCGCTCGGCCTGCCAGCTGTCGCCGCCGGTCCCGATCACGCGGAGGTCCTTGATCCCGAGTGCGTCGCCGACCGCGCCGAGAAACGAGGCCTCGCGGCGTACGTCCAGCTCGCCGGCCCGATCGTCCGGACGGACGGAGTACGCCGTGATCGAGTCGACCACGGACGGGAACAGCGTTACGCAGTCTCTGTCGAGGAACGTGAAAACCGTGTCGAGATGCATGTGGGCGCGATCCCGCGACATCCCCGCCGCGATGACTCGATCCGCGGCGCCGGCGGCAAACAGGGAGAGCGAGATCTTCTCGATCATGTGCCCGGTGGTGCGCTCGCTCATCCCGATGAGCACGGTGCGGTTGCCGATCGGCATCATGTCGCCGCCCTCGGAGCTGACGCGGCCGAACGAATCACCCTCCTGCTCCCGCGAGTACCAGAACTGAAACCCGGCGTCGCGGAAGAGCGGATGGAAGCGGTAGACGGCCTCGACGTTGAGCGCCTCGAGCCGGCGCGCGGGCCAGTACATCGGGTTTACCACGACGCCGCCGTAGAGCCAGGCCGAGGAATCCCGGGTGAAGTAGGTGTTCGGCAGCGGGCGCAGGACGAAGTCGTCGTCTGTCATGGCCGAGACGACGACCGACCCACGTCCCACGACCCCGCGCGCGATGTCGCGGCCGGCGCGACCGCCGAGGACGTCGACGGCCTCGCGCTTGGTGAGCCCGCCGATGAGATGGTCCGCCAGGACCACCGGCTCGACCTCGTCGAGGTAGGCTCGGACTTCATCGGCCATCCCAGCGCCGAGAGTGAAGGGAGTGACCGCACGCTCGAGGACCCACCGCCGGGCGTCGGCCAGGGCGAGCGTCTCGGTCAGGAGTTCCTCGAGGTACAGGACCTCCACTCCGCGACCGCGGAGCAGATCCGCGAAAGCGTCGTGCTGCTGGCTTGCGCGCTTCACCCAGAGCACGTCATCGAACAGGAGTTCGTCGTGGTTCGCGGGTGTCAGGCGCTTGAGCTCGAGGTCCGGCCGATGGAGCATCACCCGACGGAGTTTGCCCACCTCCGAGTGCACCCCGAACGTCGCCCGAGTCGCGGCGGCCGGCTCGACGGTCGATGTCATCGGTGCTCCTTCTCGTTCCGAGCGACGGCCCATGGCCGCCAGACGCTCACATCATGAAGGTGGGGGCAAGCCTCACGGTGCACGAACGACTCCGCGCCGGCGATCGCAGCCCAATCGGTCGGGGGCGCGCGAGTGGTCGCCTACGCCGCTACCCGGCCACCCTCCCGTCGGGGAGATAGCGGATCACCGTGAGGGTCCCCGGGAAGTCCGGTGCCAAGGCGGCCAAGGGATCGCCCAGCCGCTGCGCACTCCCATGCCCGACAGACGCGCCCGGAGCGATGACGAGGCTGCTATTGAGCAGCTGCACAAGGAGCCCACCGTCGGGCTCCGGAGCTGCAGCCATGATTATCGCGTGCGCGGGCGCCTTGACCGGCCAGCCGGAGGCATTCTTGCCGTTCGGACCGATCGCGAGAATGCTGTAGTTGTCTATCTCGAAGACGAGCCCGGTGCGGCCGACCGCGAACCAGCCCGATCCGGGCCCGGAGAACATGTTGCTGGTCGTCGACCAATCTACTGAGGCCGGGAATCCGGGCCTGACCCGCCCGAACGGGTCCACCTCCTCTATGGTGCCCGGGTTGTTTGGATCGGCGGTATCTGCGCCGAAGTAGATCGTCCCGTCGGGGCCGACTTGAGGCGGATCCGGCGCAGGCGCCGATATGCTCGGGAGGCTCGCCAGCAGATAGCTCCCGGTCGGCAACCGGATCGGCCAGCCGGGCTGCGGCTTGCCGTACGCATCAAGAGCCAGGACGGTTTCGGTGGGGGTGAGAGAGCCCGAAGCGTAAATCTCCGTGGTCAAGTAGACGGCGCCATCGGGGCTGAAAGCCGGCTCCGAGGCGCCGCCTTCGATCGTGACCGGCCAGCCGGCGGTGGGGTGGCCGGTCTGGTCCACCGCGGCGATTCTGGTTTCCAGGGCCAGGCCCGGACCTTCCGCCGATATCCCGGTGATGGGCCTGAACTTCCACGACGACAGGTAGACGCGGCCACTCAAGTCGATGCTTACGCGGCTCCAGCCGGTTGCGGGCCAACCCGACATGACCGCCCCGTCGCTGCGGTAGGCAAAGACGGAGTCGCCCTGGCTCGTGTAGATGGTCCCATCCGGGCCCACCGCGGCGATATCTCCCTGAACTCTCCAGCTGGGCTGCGCCACTCCTGCCGCGGCAATCAGGGTCATGAGGTGGCTTTCATTACGGCACCCCGCCCAGCCCGACGGCGCCGACTCAACAAACACGCCCTGCGGAACCGGCAGAACGTCCTCGACAGCGGCCGTGTGGTACGGCCAGCCGGCCGGTTTCGTGCCGTCGGCCCGAAATGCGTCGACCGTGCTGTCGGACCAGACGTATACGACCCCGTCCGATCCGAACGCCATCGGAGTGTTGAGGTCGGTCGGAATGCCGAGCGGCTGAGGCCAGCCCGTCTGCTCGCGCCCCGACGCGTCGACGGCCACCAGGTAACCGCTCTCGATGAAGTATGAGGTGCCGTCCGGTGCCAGACGGCCCTCGCGCTCCATGTTGGTGAGCTTGACCGGCCACCCCCGCGGAGCGGAACCCGGCTCAAGCGGACTCGGAACAGCGGTCGCGTCCGGAGTCGGATTGGGAGCCTGTGCCGTAGTCGAGCAGTCGAAACCGATCAGACTCGGGTCGATAGTTGGGCTGGTCTCGGCGCCGGCGCCGGGGGCAGTGGCCGAAGCCGACGGAGCGGCGGCCGGATGGGCCGCGACCAGCACTGCCGATATCGCGATGATCGCGGCAAGGGCCAACAGGGCCGCCACCGTCGCGCGTGGCCAAAGCGCCCCAGGTCGAAGGGTCTTCACGTTTCCCCCAAGCTTGACCCGTCTCGGATGTCGCCGACGAATCGCTTCGGATGATACCCGGGCTGTCTCGAGGCCGCGGTCGCCGGAAGTCCTCGCGGCGTTTCAGAAGACGTTCACTAGCCGGGCGCGCCCCAGTCGCGGCGTGCGCATGGGACCGCTACGGCTGATAGAGCTCAGCTGACGACACGAGTTCGGAGCCGTTGCCTGTGGATCCGCCGGTGATCAGGACGCGGCCGTCGGACAGGCGCGTCGCCGTTGCCGACTGGCGCGAAGCGGTCATCGTGCCTGTAGCGGTGAAGACGCCGGTGTTGGGGTCATACAGCTCGGCCGAGTCCAGGTCGTAACCTGAACGGTTGTAGCCTCCCGCCAAGAGGACTCGGCCGTCCGTCAGGAGCGTAGACGTGTGGCTGTCACGGGCAACGGTCATCGAGCCGGCCGAGCTGAAGGCGCCCGTAGCCGGGTCGTACAGCTCGGCCGAAGCGATCGTCGCTTCGTGCGACATCACGTTGCCTCCGGCGACCAGGACGCGGCCATCTGACAGCGAACTCGCAGTCTGGCCGCCGCGGGCCTGGGCCATCGAGCCCGTCGCCACGAATGTGGCGGTCGCTGGGTCGTACAGCTCCGCCGAGGCGACGTAACTTCCATCGGACCCGCCCGCGACGAGAACTCGGCCATCCGCAAGCGCCGTCGCCGTGTGGCGGCTGCGGCGGGCCGCCATGGACCCCGTCGCGGAGAATATGCCGGTGGCGGGATCGAACAATTCGGCCGAAGCGAGCGGCTCGACACTTACCTCGCCGCCAACTACCAGAACGCGGCCATCCGGCAGCGGAGTGGCCGTGTGCGTCTGCCGGGCCGTGGCCATCGAGCCGGTCGAGCTGAAGCTGCCGGTCTTGGGATCGTAGATCTCCGCCGTCGCGAGAGCGTCGCCGCCGGCGTTGCCGTCATATCCGCCGGCTATGAGAACTCGGCCATCGCGAAGCGTCGTGGCCGTCTGGCCGGACCGCGGCGTAGTCATGGAACCGGTCCGGCTGAAGCTGCCGGTCCTGGGGTCGTACAGCTCGGCCGAAGCAAGGACTCCAGCGGAGCCGATGCCTCCGGCTACGAGTACGCGACCATCGGCCAGCAACGTTGCGGTGTGCCCCTTCCGCTCAGTCGTCATCGATCCAGTGGCGCAGAAATGACCTGCCGAAGGCCGGCACTGCCTGCCCGGCCCGATCGCGAGAACCACACCGAGAGCGATGATCACAACGAGCGCGGTCGCGAGACCAGCCAGGAAGGCGGGCGTTCGTCTGCGCCGCCGGAGCCCGCGAGTCGCCGGCGTCGGTGCGGTCGTGTTCTCGATCATGCCTAAGTCTAGGCCCACTCACGGCGGTGGGCAGCCTAGCATGGACCGGGCAGCCCGATAGGCGCCGAGGACACGCGCAATAGCCTCCCGACGCCGTCAGGCGAGGGCGCGTCATCATCCTGCGGCGGCGCAGATCCAGCGGACGCATCCGCACGAATCATCTCCAGGGATCGGGCTCAAGTTGAGCAGCGCACCATCGATCAGGGGTGAGATGAGGGGTATCCGATTGGCGCCGGCGCGGTTGGCGGCCCTGCTCGTTGCAGCTGGCGTCGTCGGTGTCGCATGCGCGCCACAACCCGTCAAGACGACGGGCTCCCTGACATCGACCGGCTCGATGTTGGTGGCCCGGGAAGGTCAGTCCGCGACGCTCCTGAAGGACGGACGCGTGCTCGTGGCCGGTGGCAATGGCGACGACCCGACCGGCCGCGACCCTATCGTAGCGGACTCCTCCGCGGAGCTATACGACCCGTCAACGGGAACGTTCAGTATCACCGGATCGATGACCACGCCCAGAAGCCGCCACACAGCCACTCTCCTGAACGACGGCCGCGTCCTCATCACCGGAGGCTGGCCCGGAGTCGCGGAACAAAGCCTCGATTCGGCGGAGCTCTACGACCCGGCAACGGGAACGTTCAGCCCTACTGGAAGAATGGCAAGGCCGAGAAGTGGGCAGGCCGCCATTCTGTTGCTGGACGGCCGCGTCCTCGTCAGCGGAGGCAACCCTCAAGACGCATCTGCAAGTCCATGGTTCGCTGTCGCTGAGCTGTTCGACCCGAAGACAGGGGCTTTCAGCTCCGTAGGGCCGATACCGACCAACAGGGCAGAGAACGCGGCTGCCAGGCTCCAGGACGGACGAGTATTGACGGTCGCCGGCCATCCGGGCGGCGGCAACGGTACCGACCTCGCCGCCCTCTACGATCCGAATTCTGGAACCGTTACCCCCGTCAAGCTCGACACGGAGTCGGGTGCATCCCTGAATGTGCTGACCCTCCATGACGGGCGCGTCTTGATAGACGACGGCGCGCGTGACGTCGAGTTATACGATCCCGCCGCCGGCACCTTCAGCTCTTCCGGCCCGAAGACCAACGAGGCCGTTAGTGGCCCCGCCGTGTTGCTTAGCGACGGCAAGGTCCTCATCGGCAACGGAAGCTGCGTCGCGGAATTCTGCAACTACCCGCAGCTATTCGACCCTCACTCCAACGGTTTCAGCGCGGCTCCCGTTATGCCCTGCCACACCAAGTTCTCGACCATGACCCTCCTGAGAGACGGCCGCGTTCTGTTGACCGGTGGCGGCTATGGCTCCGATGCCAGCCAGGCTTACTTGTTTCAGGAATGAGACCGGCGACCGATTAGCCCCAACGGCCGTGGGGACTAAGGCTGATGAAGCTCGGCTGTGGCGAAGATTTGGTATCCGGAACCGCGGCCACCGGCGTACGGCACCCGGCGGTCGGGGAGCCGCGTGGCGGTCGCGTCGTGGATGTGCACCGCCACGGAACCGGCCGAGCTGAACGGGGTCAACGGATCGGGCAATTGCCCAAACTCGCCCGTCAGGTGGTTACGAAGACCTTGTCCTTGGTGGCGGACTTGCCCTTCAACGAGCACGTGACCGTCGCAGTGGCATTCCCGGGCAGCGTGCCGGCTTCCACTGTCCAGGTCCACGAAACCCTGCCCGTGGCGTCGGCAACCTTCTTCTTGAGGAGCCCCGGAGCCGTCGACGATTTACCGGAGTGGTACTTCACCTTGATCTTGCACATGGCGCCGGGGGAAGTGGTTGCGACCACGGTCGCAGTCGTGGTGGCCGCGACGGCTGCCGGCAGACTCGCGATGTCGAGGGCGAGCCCGGCCGGGGCCGGGGTCGACGCTGGCGGCGTCGGGGCTGCCGCGGTCGGGGCATTGGTCGCTGCCACGGATGTCGGGGCGGTGGTTGGCGGCGGCGTTGGTGCCGCGTGCGCGCCCGATGCGAGCGGACTTACGGAAACGGGGGCGCTTGCGGAAGCGACTCCGTTGGAGGTCGAGCCGGGCGTGGTCGCAGACTGGGAATTGCGGGCTGCCGCGACGACCCCCGGAGTGGACGGGCCGCTGGGAGAGACGCCGGTGCCGGCCATGCCGAAACTGCCGCTGATCGTGGCGAGAACCAGCACGCTGGCGGCAAGTGATGCGCCGATACCGGCTACGGCCGAATACGACAATCTGATCGACCGCCGAGTCGCGCCCTTTCGCAGGCGAGCCACGGCACCGGCCGCCGCAGCGCCGGCCGGCGGGGCGGCCGTGAAGGCGATAAGAGACTGGCCGCACTCCCCGCACCAGTAGGCGCCGGCCGGGAGAAGTGCCCCGCAGGATGAGCAAACCTGGCCGAGGGTGCCCGATGTCGCCGCGGCCGGCACCGTTTCGGCGCGCGCCGGTACCCCGTCGCCCGGCGACGGCTCTTGCGGCAAGCCCGACGCTGTCGCGGGCGAGATCTTCATCTCGGCTGCCTTCATGGCGGCCAACAACCAAGCCACTAAAAAAGTATGCGCTTCCCTGGCGCGCGCGAACATACGTCGGTCGATCCCAGCGACGCATCTCTGGCGCAAGTGCGCCTCAGGGACCCTGAAACGGAGCTGGTCGCGAATCTGGCCGGTGTCATCGTCGGAGCGACGGGAATGGCCGCACTGGACGACTTCGATGCCTGGCGCGCGGCCTGATCGTCCCGCGCCGTGACATCGCGTGGGGCAACAGGCGGGACGAGCCGGCGCTCACGAATTCCTCCAATAGACTGATTCATGAGGCAACTATCGAAGTCAGTCGGAGAAACTCACTGTGGCAAAGCAGGGCCGAAGGGGCCAGAAGAACCGGAAGTTCGCGGCACAGTTGGAGGCCCAATATCGGCCTGCCGAGCCCGAGCGGCGCGTCAGGCTCTGGGTCATCGCCGGTGTCGTTGCCGTTCTGGTAGTGGGCCTGGCTGTGACGGCAGTCGCCGTGGTTGCGGGGTTCGGGACCGTGAGCAAGGGCGGGCCACCCGCGGGCACGGAGACGTTTGCCGAGACCAACCATTCCCACGTCTTGGGAACGGTCATCTACGATCGTTTGCCTCCAGCCGGCGGTGCACACAATGCCACCCCGCTGAACTGTGGCATCTATGCACAGCCCGTCCCGAATGAGAACGCCGTCCACTCTCTCGAACACGGGGCCGTCTGGATCACCTACGACCCGGGGCTTCCGGCCGACCAGGTGACGGCCCTGCGCCAGCTGGTCTCGTCGAACTACGTCGGAACCGAGAAGTACGTCGTTCTGAGCCCCTTCAGCGGCCTGCCCACGCAAGTCGTGGCCAGCGCCTGGGGCGCGCAACTCAAGATCTCCGATCCGTCCGACTCGCGGCTGCTTGCATTCATCCACCACTACGCCGGCGGAGGCCAGGGCGGCGAGCCCGGCGCCCCCTGCAGCGGCGGCGTGGGTAGCCCGGTCGGCTGATGACTCCTTCGCGTGATCTTCAGCTCGCCGGCCGCCGGCCGCGTCGCTGCCCGGGGACTACAGCTAGCCCAGCTCGTCCAGCAACTCGCCGTTTGACCCGCGCAGCTGGAGGACCATCGGCACAACGCCCACGGCGTGAGTGGAACAGCTGAGACACGGGTCGTAGGCACGGATCAGGGCGGAGACGCGGTTGAGCGCCCCCTCCTGAATCTTGTTGCCATCGACGAAGCGCTTGGCCACCTGCAGGACGCCGCGGCCCATGGCCAGGTTGTTGTGGCCGGTGGCGACGATCAGGTTGGCCCAGGTCATCGCGCCGTCGTCGTTGACCTTGTAGTGATGGATCAGCGTGCCGCGCGGAGCCTCGATGATGCCGACGCCCTCGAGGTTGTTCACGTCAGCGTGGGCGCGAACCTTGGTCCCGAGGAGGGCCGGGTCGTCGAGGAGTTCCTGCATCCGCTCGAGGGCGTACACGACCTCGATCAGCCGGGCGTAGTGGTAGTGGAAGCCGCTCTGGACGATACGTCCGAGCCGCTGGCGATACTCCGCCAGCTCTTCATCCGCGGCCGGCGTGCCGCAGCGGTCGGCGATGTTGAGGCGCGCGAGCGGCCCGACGCGGTAGATGCCCTCGTCGTAGCCCACGGGCTTGAAGTACGGCGCCTTGAGGTAGGAATCGGAGAGTGACGCCTCACCGATGTAGGTCGCGTAGTCGGCGGGCTTGACCTGGTCGGCGACGATGCTGCCGTCGGCGCCAATGAACCGCAGGTTGCCGTCGTAAAGCCGCAGCGAGCCGTCGGGACCGACGAGTCCGCAATACATCGTCGGGAAGTTCGAGAAGGACTCGATCTCGTCCGGAAAGCTGTCGAGCGTCTTCTTCCAGAGGGCGATCGTGCGCTTCACGATAGCCATGGCCGCAGGCAACTCGGCGAGGGTCTTCTCGCGCAGGTCCGGGTCGAACTCGGCGTTGACGCCGCCGGGCACGGTCCACGAGGGGTGGATCCGCTCCTTGGCGAGCCGCTCGATGACCTGCTGGCCGAACTTGCGCAGCGCGATCCCTTCGCGCAGCAGGTCCGGATGCTTCTCCAGCAGCCCCGCGACGTTGCGCTTGGCCGGATCGGAGTCCATGCCGAGCAGAAGGTCCGGCGCCGAGAGATAGAAGAAGGAGAGTGCGTGCGACTGCACGAATTGCGCCATGTGGAGCAGTTCCCGCAGCTTTCGGGCCGCCTCCGGAACTTGCACAGCCATAATCGCGTCGCAGGCCTTCGACGAGGCCAGCAGGTGGCTGACCGGGCAGATGCCGCAGATACGCGCCGTGATCGACGGCATCTCGTAGTACGGCCGGCCCTCGACGAACTTCTCGAAGCCACGGATCTGGGTCACGTGGAACTGCGCGTCGCTGACCTGGCCCGCGTCGTCGAGCGTGATCGTGATCTTGGCGTGACCCTCGATCCGCGACACGTGCTCGATCATGACCTTGTTCATGGCTGGTCTCCTGGCCTCTGCCGGCAGCGCGGCGGACGCGTTGGCTGCCGAGTGAGCCTTCGGCGCGTCGGCTTCGGGCGCCTGACCCGACGTCGTCTTCTTCGTAGCCATGCCGTCCTACCCGAACCGCAGCTTGGAGCCGAGGTCCGGCACGCGGCCTTCCAGCAGCTCGCCCAGCACGAACAGGATTCCTTCGGGCTTCGGTGGGCAGCCGGGGACGTGGATGTCGACCTTGATCGCTGATTGCAGCGGCCCGGCCTGCTTGAGTAACGCCGGCACGCCGTCCGTGGGTACCTGGGGATCGGCGGTCGCGCCCTCGACGTAGACGCGCTCGATCAGCTTGGCCGTGGGGATGCCGTTGCGCATCGACGGCACGTTGCCGGTCACTGCGCAGTCGCCCAGGGCCACGACGATCTTGCTGCGCGCTCGCGCTGTTTGCGCCAGCTCCAGGTCGTCCTGGCTGCTGATCGCGCCCTCGATCACAGCCACGTCGACGCCTTCGGGCCATTCCTGAGCGTCGACCAGCGGGCCGAACACGATGTCGGCCTTCCCGAGCACTGCCACGATGGCTTCGTCCATATCTAGCAGCGACATGTGGCAGCCCGAGCAGCCGTCGAGCCAGCACGTGCCGATCTTCACCTTGTCCATCACTGGCCCTCACGCATCGAGGTCAGGCGGCTTACCACGGCCGGCCGTTTGGTCATTTCCTCGACCCCCCAACCCTTCTCGGCCATCGCGCCGGTCGGGCAGGCCTGCACGCACTTGCCGCAACTCGTGCAGGTGGTGGCTTCGCCCCAAGGCCGCTTCAGTTCGGAGACGAGTCGGGATTGGATACCGCGGCCGGACACGTCCCAAACGTGCGCGCCCTCAATCTCGTCGCAAGTTCGCACGCAACGCGAGCACAGGATGCAGCGGTTTTGGTCCAGCACGAAGCGCGGGTGCGTAGTGTCCACCGCGAGCTTTGGGAAGTTGTACGGGTAGCGGATGTAGGTGATGCCGTGCTCCTGCGCCAGGGACTGCAGTTCGCAGTGGCCGGAGGAGACGCAGACGGCGCAGACATGGTTGCGCTCGGCAAACAACAGTTCGAGCGCGATCTTCCGATATGACTGGAGTTGCGGCGAGCTGGTGTTGACCGCCAGACCTTCTTGCACCGGTGTGGTGCAGGCAGGCAGCAGGCGGGCGACGCCGGCGACCTCGACCATGCACAGCCGGCAAGCGCCGACCGCGCTCAGCCCTTCCATGTAGCAGAGGGCCGGGATGTACTTGTCGTTGGCCCGCGCGACCTCGAGGATCGTCTGGCCCGGGGTGGCCGCAATCACCTCGCCGTCGATGCGGACCTTCACCTTCTCGGTCAAGGCGATACTCCCTATCTCTCGACGCTGCGGATGTCGCAGCGAAGGCAACGGGTCGTCTCTTCCATCGCGGCGACGGCCGTAAGTCCGAGCGAGACCTCAGCGTATGACTTGACTCGCTCGGCGGCCGGCATCTCACCGGGAACGTGCCGGCTGAACTCGCTCGGCGTCTCCGGCGGCTTCATCCCGTAGGTGAAGGCCGGCAGCAGGTTCGGGAACTTCGTCAGATCCATCAATCGCCTGTGGATGTTTCGTGCGGCCTTCTTGCCAATGCCCATGGCGTTCGACACGTTCGAGGCCCCGGTGATGAGGTCGCCACCGGCGTAGAAGCGCTCGCGGCTGGTCTCGAGCGAGTACCGCTCAACCTCCAGCGTGCCGTTCTCCTTGACTGCGAGCCCCGAGGCTTTGCAGAAGTCGGGGTCGACCTTCTCGCCGACGGCGAGAACCACGCTGTCGCACTTGATGCGGATCACTTCGTCCGTCGGCACCGGCCGGCGGCGGCCCGAGGTGTCGAACTCGCCGAGCTTGGTCCGGACTGCCTCGATGGCACAGACCCGACCATCCTTGTCGCCCACGATTCGATGCGGTGCCGCCAGATAGGCAAACTTCACGCCTTCGTGCTCGGCCGCCTCGATCTCCTCCGGGATGGCCGGCATGTCCTTGCGCTCGCGGCGGTAGACGATCGTCACGTCCGCTCCGAGCCGGCGGGCGGTGCGTGCGGAGTCGACGGCGGCATTGCCGCCACCGATCACTACGACGTTCTTTCCAACCGGGACCTTCTCATCGCGCGACACGGCTTCCAGGAACGGCAGCGCCGGGATCACGCCCGTTAGCTCGGTTCCGGCCAGGTAGACCCAGGCCTCCTTCCAGGTGCCGATCGCCATGAACACAGCGTCGTACTTTTGGCCCAGATCGTTGAGGCTCATATCCTCACCGACGTTGACGTTGAACTCGAACTTGACGCCCAGGCGCTCGATGAGCTCGATCTCCTTGTCGAGCACGGCCTTCGGGAGCCTGTATTCAGGCAGCGCGTACCGCAACATGCCGCCCGCGGCGGGCCGCGAATCGTAGATGGTCACGTCGTGGCCGAGCAGCGCCAGGTAGTAGGCGCAGGTGAGGCCCGTTGGGCCTGCTCCGACGATCGCGACCTGATGCCCGGTCGGCTCAAATTTGCGCTCCAGGACGCGAGCGACCATGGGCTCGAACTTGGGCGAGAGGAACACCTCATCAGCGATGCGGCGATGGACGTCGCGCATGTTCACGGGCTCATCGATGGCGGCGCGGCGGCAGCGGTTGTCGCACGGGTGCTGGCAGACGCGTCCGGTCGAGGCCGGCAGCGGGTTGTCGAGGATCACCGACAGGAACGCATCCTCGACCCGGCCCTCCTTGTACAGCTGCAGGAAGNNACGCCGGCGCGGCAGCGCTTGGCCACGATGTGGTCTTCGAACTCGTGCCGGAAGTGGCGCAGGCTGGTGAGAACGGGGTTCGGCGCGCTCATGCCGAGCTGGCAGAGCGAGGTGTCGCGAATCATGCGGCACAGCTCGTCGAGCGTCTCGAGGTCCTCATGCGTCGCCGTGCCCAGGGTGCAGTTGTTGAGGATCTGCAGCGCCTTGTCCAGGCCGACGCGGCACGGGATGCACTTGCCGCAGCTCTCCGAGTGGGTGAACTCGATGAAGAAGCGGGCGACGTCGACCATGCAGTTGTCTTCGTCCATGACGACCATGCCGCCTGAGCCCATGATCGAGCCGAGCTGCATGAGCGTTTCGTAGTCGACGGGCGTGTCGAACATGTCCACCGGAATGCAGCCGCCGGAGGGGCCGCCCGTTTGGACCGCCTTGATGTCGCGGCCGCCTGACCCGCCCCCACCGATGTCGTAGATGAACTTCGCCAGCGGCGTCCCGAGCGGCATCTCGACCAGGCCGGAGTTGCGAACCTTGCCGACCAGCGAGAACACCTTGGTGCCCGCGCTCTTGGCGCTGCCGGTCTCGGAGAACCAGGCCGGCCCCTTCGAGACGATCGGCGCGATGTTGTACCAGGTCTCGACGTTGTTGATGTTGGTCGGCTTGCCGTACAGGCCTTTCTGGGCCGGGAACGGCGGGCGCGATCGCGGCCGCCCCGACTGGTTCTCGAGCGACGCGATGAGAGCCGTTTCCTCGCCGCAGACAAAGGCGCCCGCGCCTTCGACCATCTGGATGTCGAAATCGAAGCCACGCCCCAGCACGTTGGTGCCAAGCAGGCCGTAGGCCCGCGCCTGCCCGATCGCGCGCTCGAGGCGAAGGATCGCCAGGGGGTATTCGGCGCGCACGTAGATGATCCCCTTGGACGCGCCGGTGACGTACCCGGCGATCATCATGCCCTCCAGGAGGGCGTGCGGGTCCGACTCGATCTCGTTGCGGTTCATGTACGCGCCCGGGTCGCCCTCGTCCGCGTTGCAGATGAGGTACTTCTCGGGCCCGGGCGCCTTCTGCAGGAACTCCCACTTGCTGCCGGTCAGGAATCCAGCACCGCCGCGGCCACGCAGCTTGGAGGCCTTGATCTGCTCGATGACGCCGAGAGGGTTCTGGTCGATCAGGACCTTGTACAGGGCCTGGTACCCGCCGATCCCGATGTACTCCTCGATGTCGTCGGGGTTGATCAGACCGCAGTTGCGAAGGACGAGCTTGACCTGACCGTTGAAGAACGGGATCTCGTTCCAGTTGGGAACGTCCGCGTAGCCGGTGCCGTACTTGATATGGCCGGTCAGGTGGTCCCACTCCTGGATCTTGCAGAGAATGGTCTCCGCCGGCGGCAGATCGCCGTGACCCAGGCTGTTCAGGATGGCGTCGACGTGGTTCGGCTGGACGCGGTGCAGCATCAGCAGCGGGCGGCCCGGAACCCAGACGTTTACGAACGGCTCCTCGGCGCAGAAGCCGAAGCAACCCACCGGCGACAGCTGCACTGCCAGGCCGCGGGCGTCGATCTCGGACGCGAAGGCGCTGTAGACGGCCTCGGCGCCGTTGCCGGAGCCGCAAGTGCCCATGCCGACGGAGATGCGGGGCCGGCTCGGGAGAAGCTTGGCCAGGCCGGCCTCACGTACGGCGGAGAACGCTGCGAAGTCCTGGATGATCATCGCGCGGTCTCCTTGCGCAGCACTTCGATCTCGCGGATCAGAGCCTGCTCAGTGACGTGGCCGCGGATGGCGTGGTCGACCTCGACCACCGGGGCCAGAGCGCACTGGCCGAAGCAGGCGACGGTGCGAATCGTGAAGCGCCGGTCGGGGGTGGTCAGCGTCGGCTTGTCGGTGCCGTCTCCCACTTCCTGGAGGCCGAACTGGAGCTTGACGCGCTCGAGCAGCGCTCGAGAGCCTCTCGTGTGGCAGGCGGTGCCGCGGCAGATGGTGACGGTGTGCGTGCCCTGCGGGTCCAGGTTGAACAGCGCATAGAACGATGCGACGCCGTAGACCTGCGACTGGGGGACGCCCGTCTTCGCCGCCACGTACTCGAGCGTCTCCATCGGGAGGTACTTGTAGTGGTTGTGGTCCTGCAGCTCCTCGAGGATGCCCAGCAGTGCGCCGGGGCGCCCGGCCTTGTCGCCGATTATCCGGTCGACCAGGTCCCGGTCTTCGGGGTATGGCAGCGCCTTGACCATTCTCGTGGTCATCGAGCCCTCCAAACGGAGGCCTTGCTCCGCAGGCCCGTGCAGAAGATGGCCCGCATGACGCATGGCAGAGCCGTCAGATTAGGTTTTGGAGGGTCGGTGCAATAGGGCCATAGGGACGAGAATGGATAAGCCCATAAGTACGGCCGGGGTGCCGCCCGGCATGTAGGCTCGCCGCCGCCGCTGGTTGGTCTCGGGGATCTCGACCGAGGGCTAGAGCTTGGGCAGCCTGGCGACGAGCGGCAGGATCTTGGCGTCGATCTCGGCGTCGGACGTGCCGCAGTCGGTATGAGCCAGGAGCCACGACTCCAGGTGCTCGACATAGGCGCCCGGCTCGATCCTGGTTAGCGGCCCAAGAGTCTCGACCTCGAGAATGTTTGTGTCCGTATACGACTCGGTATTGCAGCCCAGGTCCGTGTAGTTCGCGTCGGGCTCGTACGGGTAGCGCTTGAGGAACACATCGGTCCCGAGCACGTAGGCCGCCCAACCTTTGGTGTTGAGCATGCCGATCTTCTGCGTGGCATGGGACGCCGGGTCCTGCCGAAGCTGGATGTACTTGCGGCCCCACGTGTAGCGCGGATCTGCCATGTCGTCGTAGGGCCAGAGCACCATACGGCGCGCCGGAAGCAGCGTCTCGCCGTGGGCCTTGAAGTCCTCCTGGGGGAAGATGGCCCGGCCGCCCTGACCCATCACAGAAATCGCCCACGGGGCGAGCTCGATCGGCCAGGGACCCTTGTTGTAGATGCGATGGACGATGTCGACGCGCGGGGAGTCGGACGCGAGCGTGACGCGCATCTCCTTCTCCACGCCGTTCGCCGGTTCGGCGTTGCGGAGCGTCAGCGACTTGCCGTCCCAGGAATGCTCGACCGGTCCGTTGTCGGGGGCGTAGGTTCGCGGCTCGAGTTCGGGGGCATGCCACAGGCGATGCCCGCCGTAGTTGACCCAGCCATCCCCGCCGGTCTTTCCGAGCGTCTCGGGGTCGTTGTGGAACATGTTCTGACCGCCGACGAATCCGAACCGGATGATCCGCGGTCCCACATCGGTTGTGGCGACGAGCTCGACCTCAGCGTTGGACAAACGAATGCTATTGGGCCAGCCGCCGAAGTCGACTACTTCCATCTGGATACCGCCGCTGCCGTTGCTGGTGAGTCAGCACACATGACGATCACTCGCGATCGACGGAGCCAGAGTATCCCCGATCCCGAAGCATCCACGCCCCCCAAATGGGTACCCGAAAGAAGGTGCCGGGGCCTCGAATGCTAGACTGGCCGGACAGGGGATACCCATCCCGGCCCGGGCTCGCAGCCATCTGCGGGCCGATTCACCGGGTCCTAGGCCGAGGGTGAAATCGATTTGACGACGTTGTCGCGGACCGTTCGATGCCATATCGGGTTTCGATTCGTGGCGCCGCGGGCGCGGCTCGGGTCGCGTTCAGCGGCCGCGCGGATGGGACTGGTGGGACTCGTGGCCGCAGTCGCGCTCGCCGGCTGCTCGGGTGGATCCCAGGCCACCCCAACGCCTGCGGCGGCTTCTGCGAAGCCCTCGGTGTCGCTCCTGCCGGCGGGCACCTCCACGTTCTCTGCCACAGGCTCTCTGGACCGGCGCTACTTCCACACGGCCACGCTGCTCAATGACGGCCGAGTGCTTGTCGCCGGCGGCTGCTGCGACGTAGCCGCCGGCATGACTTCGGCCGAGTTGTACGACCCGAACACCGGCGCCTTCACCCTAACGGGCTCGCTGGCGGTAGGTCGCTACCGCCAGACCGCCACGCTTCTCCAGGACGGCAGAGTCCTGATCGTCGGCGGCTTCAGCCAGGCCGGCAGTCTGTCCTCGGCCGAAATCTACGATCCGAAGACCAGCGCCTTCACCCGAACCGGCTCGATGTCAACGCCCCGCTTCGCGCATACGGCCACGCTGCTCCAGGACGGCCGGGTCCTCATCGCCGGCGGCACCACCTCCACCAAGCCGCTGGCGTCGGCCGAGTTGTATGACCCCAAGACCGGCACGTTCAGCGGCGCCGGCGTGATGGCCGACGCTCGCATGTACTTCAGCGCCACGCTGTTGCCCAAGGGGCAGGTGCTGCTCGTCGGCGGCACGCCCGGTCTACAGACGGCCGAGTTGTACGACCCGACGTCCGGCAGGTTCACGAGGACTCCCTTCCCACCCGCCGCGAGGATCATGGACCAGACAGCCACGCTGATGGACAACGGCCAGGTGTTGATTGCGGGCGGACGGATCCTCGGCCTGCAGGTCCTCAACCAAGCCGAGACATACGACCCGAAGACCGGCAAGTTCACCCCAACCGGGGCCATGACCACCGAGCGCTACTACGACACGGCCACGCTGCTCGCCGATGGCCGGGTGCTGATCGCCGGCGGGGCCCCGGGCCTCGACTCGGCAGAGCTATTCGACCCGAAGACCGGCAAGTTCACCAACACCGCGGGTCCGATGACGAGCGGCAGGTACAGGCAGACCGCGACTCGGCTGCAGAACGGCTCGGTGCTCATCGCAGGCGGCAGCGGCATGACCGGATCCGGCGAAACGGCCGAAATCTACCGGCCATGAGCATTCCCCAGAGCTAGACTGGACGAACGCGGCGTACCCCGTGTCGGGGCTTCGCTGCACGCCGTCGATCCATCCGGCCGGGGAGGGTTCCGGGGCAGGTCGGTGGCTTAGTCAGGCGGGCACGATCGAATCGATCGACAGTCGAGGGAGCAGCTACATGTCAATGCCGCCTCAGGGCCCTTACGGCGCCTGCGCCAACTGTGGCACTCCGTTCGGGGTCGCCGGCCAGTCATTCTGCGCAACTTGCGGCACCGCCCAACAGATCGCTCCACCTGCGCCGCCGGCATTCGCTCCCCCGCCGCCGACGAGCCAGTATCCGCAGGCTGCCGCGTACCAGCAGCCGAATCCCTACCAGCAGCCGAATCCCTACCAGCAGCCGAATCCCTACCAGCAGCCGAATCCCTACCAGCAGCCGGGCTGGGGAGGAGCACCTCAGGGATACGCGCCTTCGGGTCCCGGAGTCAACAAGGGCGTGGTCGCCGTCATCATTGGTGTCGTGGTCGTCGTGGCCATGGTCTTCGGTCTGATCATCATCGGTATAAGCCGGAACAACTCCACCGCCGAGTCGAGTCCGTTCACGACGGCGCGCCCGGCGCCGACTCCCAGCGTGACCTCCTCGCTGCCGACCGAACCGCCCGTCGCCACCACCGGTAGCATCACCTTCGCGCCGTCGGTGCTGTCGTGCTCCAGCCCGGTCGACATGGTCGTGACGATCATCCTTCCGGCTTCCGTCCAGTCGGGCGACTCGATATCCCAGAGCTTCGACGGGCAGTCCGGCGGAAGCACCCCGATCACGGAGGGCGGCACGACCACCCACCGCGCCGACGGAACCTGGGTCGACGTCAGCACCTCCACCGCATCCTCGATGCAAGCCGATTGCGCGAGCGGCGGGCAGAACAGCAGCGGCATCGAAGTCCTCACACCCGGAGCCCACGTCATGACGATCAACGACTCGACCGGGAAGTTGCTGGCCACCGGTTCATATACGGTCACCGGCACTGCTCCGACTCCCACTCCGGCGGCCGCGGGCAGCATCGACTTCGCCCCGTCTACGCTGAGCTGCTCCGCTCCGGTCGACTTCGTGACCGCCATCACTCTCCCGTCCACGGTCAAGTCGGGCGACTCGGTCACCGAGACTCTGGACGGAGCCGTGTACGGCACGGGCACGGTGTCGAGCGCCACCTGGACGCAACTCTCCGACGGCTCATGGACCAACTCGACCACGGACAGCGCCTCGGCCGTGGGCCAAGCTTGCTCAGGCGGCCAGTCCGTGATGGCAGCCGGCACTCACGTCGTGAAGTTGCTCGACGCCCAAGACAATCTGCTGGCCCAGGGCCAGTACACCGTCACGCCCTAGCGTCCGGGGCGGGCCTCCGCCATCACGCCACGCAGCGCCTCGACCAGTCGGGCGTCCGACTCTCGTCCCTGGGATGCCACGCGGACGTGACGGTCGTCCATGCCCACCTTGTTCGAGCAGTCCCGGACGTACATCAGGTGTTCGGTCAGCAGCCGGGCCTGAAGTTCGCCGGCGGTCGGCCCATTCTCGGTCCGGAACAGGACGAAGTTTGAGCCAGTCGGATACACGAACAGTCCCGGGATTGTCGACAGGTCCTCGTGGAGCCGCTCAACGTCGCGGGTGACCCTGGCGAGCGACTCTCGATAGGCGACGGTGGTTGCGGGCAGGAGCGTAAGGAAGTACTCCGCCAGGATGTTGAGGTGCCAGGTCGGAAGCATCGCCCGAAGCCGGGCGATCATGTCGCGATTGCGGCTGTAGCAGAAGCCCAGCCTCAAGCCCGGAACTCCGTAGTGCTTGCTCATGCTGCGAACGATCAGCAGGTTGCGGAACCTGCCGGCCAGCGGCAGGACGCTGGGTACCGGGTCGGTGGCGAAGTCGATGAAGGACTCGTCCACGATGACCAGGTCCATATCGGCGGCCTGTTCGAGGAACTCGACCATCTCGTCGAGTGAGTGGAGCTGGCCGGTGGGGTTGCCGGGATTGATGACCAGGAGGGCCTTGAGGCCGCCCTCGCGGGCCCAGGCCAGATATTCGGCCAGGTCCAGGCGGTAGTCGCAGCCGCCGTGGAGTGTGAACAACTCCGCGCCGGCGGGATCGCGCAGCTTCTCGATGTACTCGCCGAACGTCGGCACGGGTACGCCGATCCGATCCACGAGTACTTCGTTGATCAGCACGATCAATTCGGTGGCGCCGTTACCGACGATCAGGTCGCCCGCGTCCACGCCCAGAACCTCGGCCAGGACCCGCTCCGTCGTTGCGTGGTTGCTCGACGGGTAGCTCTTGATGAGTGTCGGGAGGCCGGCCGCAAGAGTCTCGATCATCTCGGGCGTGGGGTAGTACGGGTTCGCAATGAAGCAGAAGTCGATGATGTCGGCTGCGCGCTCGTAGCCGACAAGCTCCGCCAGGGACGGCGAGTGGGAAGTGTCTGGGAACAGGTCGCTTCGGATCGCGGCCTGCGTCGGCGCAGTGATCATAGGTTGGGACGCATCTCCTGCCGCCACCCTGAGGGCTCTTGGTTGCGCACCGGATCGCATTGCCGGGGCTCCATCGCCGGGAGGCCGCTGTGCCTGGGCGGTCAGAGTACAACACCAGGCCACCTCGATGCGCGCCGGCCGGCCGCGCCCGCGGGCGACCGGCCCGTCCCAAAGGTCAGTTGAGACCCCACTGTGCCTGCATGTCGAGGACGCGCCGGGCTGCCTCCTGCTGAAGGATCTGCGCCTCCGCATTCGACGCGCCGCCGTGGTAGCTCAACCCCTCCGGGCTGCGCCGGAAGATGGCCGCGTAGAAGACGCACGCTGCCAGATACGTCCCGGCGGCGCTGGGATGGCTGCCGTCGTCCTGCCACAGATTGACGTCGGGATGGTCCATGCGAACGTGGAGCCACGTGTATCCGACCGGCGCCACGGGCACGCTCAATTCGCCGGCCAGCGTCAGGTACGTGGCGTCGACCCCACCCTGGGCACTCTCATATGTTCCACGCCCGGCCGACGCCTCACCGTCGCGATGGGCCCACGTCATGAAGAGCATGGTCGCTGCCCCGGACGCTCTGGCCATGTCGACGAGTGTCCTGGCGGGCGAGTACATGGACGAGCTCGCGGAGTCGTAGGCCGGCGTGTCGCTCTGCTCCTGCAAGACCACGTAGGTCCAGCTCTGCGAGGCGATCTTCTTCGCGTCGTCGGCCGAGGACGCGTGCTGCGTCAGGGTCTCGCCGCCGTTGGCGACCATGTCGGCCTCAACGGCCATGCCGCCCGACTGGGCCAGCCGGGCGAAGGTCGAGGGCAAGTCGTTGACGTACGTGTAGCTGTTGCCCAGGAAGAGGACACGCGTACAAGCACCCGCCCCGGCTCCGGAAGGGCACGTGGGAGCGGCCGCCCCACCGCACCCGCCGGCAACGAGGAGCACCAGACATCCTGTCAGGCCGGCCGCACGGGGCAGCCGGCGCCGCCGATATCCGGTTGGAACCCGCGCCGCAGCCATATCTCAAGTATCGGCTGATGTTGGGACGAGGGCTATCTCCCGGATCGAGGCCCCCGGGCGCGGGCGAGTCCCCATAAGCCTCCGCCTACGGGGCCCAGGGCGTAGCCTTCACCGTCGACTTTGAGCTGGACGAGTAGCAGTAGGCGATCGGCGCATTGCCGTTGGACTTGGCCTGGTTGCGTCCCAGACCGAACGGCTGGTAGGTGGCAACCGTGAGCTTCTGCTTCGGGCTCGACTGGCACCAGTTGTCCCACTCGACGATGGCGTAGACCACGCCGTTGGGGGCCACGGTGTAGGCGGGGTCGCCGGTCGAAATCTCAGCTCCGCCGTTCCCGGAGTCGACGATGACCTTGCCGCCGCCGTCGACGATCTGGCTGCGTGGCGTACCGCGCATCGTGCAGCTGGCAGATGAGACGTTCGTGGCGGAGAGATGCCCGTATGACGGGTTGCCGGAACTGCCGACCCAGTAGAGAAGCGTGAGCCTGAGCTGATTTCCGGTGCACAGCCCGATGGCGAGCGGCGGCAGCGGCGTCACCTTGGGAGTCGGCTTGGGGGTCACCTTGGGAGTCGGCGTCGCCGACGGGATGGCCGATGGGGTGGGCGCGAGCGTGTCCGTCGCGCTGGCGGTCGGTGTCGGCGTCGCCGATACCGTGGGCGTGGCGGTGGCGCCGGCAACGCTGGCCAATGGGGCGGCGGTACCCGTCGCCGAACAGGCGGCCACGGCCATCGTCAGACCGATTCCGAATGCCAGGCGGCGCCAGCCAAGTGGCTGAGCCGCAGCGGATCGGCCCCTGGCCTCCGTGGTCGAGCTTGCCATGCTTCTGTTTCCCTGCCGGCCGGTTGCGGCCGCTTTTCTGACACCAGGTGATACCGGCCGCCCGGCGGAACCGGCGACCTATCGATCGGGCGAGGCCGGATTCTGGCAGCGGCCGACGGTCCGGGACAGTGGCCGGTGGGAATGGACTGGCGAGTGAGACGCTTGATCCGCAGGCCGAGCCGACTGCCCCGATCGACGCCCGCCGCGGACCGAGGGAGGGCTCTTGCGCGCCTTGACCCGGGCGCCGGAAAGGGCACAATCAATCAGTTCGATCAGATGCCGCTCCCCGCGTCGGGTCTTTGACCGTAGCCGACCATTCTTGGAGGTCTCCGCATGACGGCCGTCATCCGCACCGAGAAGCTCACCAAGTCGTACGGCTCGCATCGCGGGATCGTCGACGTCGACCTGGAGGTCGATCAGGGCGAGGTCTTCGGCTTCCTGGGGCCCAACGGTGCGGGCAAGACCACCACGATCCGCGTGCTGCTCGACCTCATCCGGCCGACCAGCGGCAAGGCTTTCGTCTTCGACATCGAGTCGTCGGCGGACCCTGCCGCGATCCACCGCCGGATCGGCTATCTGCCGGGCGAGTTCGCGCTCTACGACAGACTGACCGGCCGGCAGACGCTCGAGTACTTCGGCAATCTTCGCGGCGGCGTCGACAAGGCCTACCAGACCGAACTGATCGGGCGCTTCGACCTCGACCCGAGCCGGCGGTTCCGCGAGTACTCCAAGGGCAACAAGCAGAAGGTCGGGCTTGTGGCGGCACTCCAGCACCGGCCGGAACTGCTCCTTCTCGACGAGCCCACGTCGGGTCTCGATCCGCTGGTTCAGCAGACCTTCTTCACGCTGCTTCGCGAACGCGTCAAGGACGGCGCCACGGTCTTCCTTTCGAGCCACATCCTGAGCGAAGTCGAGCGTAGCTGCGATCGCGTCGCGATCATCCGCGAGGGCCGGCTCGTCCGCGTCGACCGCGTCGATGCCTTGCGGGATCTGGCCCACCACCAGGTCGAGCTGCGCTTCGAAGGAGTCCCGCCGGTCGCCGAGTTCCAGAAGATCCCCGGCGTCAGCGACGTGACCGTCGAGGACCATTTGATCCGGCTGCGTGTCCTGGGTCCCATAACGCCTGTGGTCCAGGCCGCAGCCCGCCTTGGAGTCACCGACTTCCTCAGCCGCGAGCCGACCCTCGAAGAGACGTTCCTGGCGCAGTACGGGCGAGAGACCAGCGAGGCCACCGAGGCCGCCGAGGCCGCGGCAGCCGAAGCCGGCGAGGCCAGGTGATGGGCGCCCAGGCCGGCAGCCCGACGCTTCGGGCACCATCCGTTTCGCTGTTCAGCCGCATCTACGGATTCGGCTCCGTCTACGCCAAGACTCTCCGCGACTCACGACTGGCGTTCATCATCGCTGCCGGCGTGCTGGGAGGGATGATGCTGGTGGCCGGGGCGGCGGTCGGAAGCGTCTTCCCAACCCCCGAGTCCCGCCGGGAAGTGGACAAGCTGATCGCCACCGTGCCCTCGTCCATGTCCGGCCTGTTCGGCAACCCGATCAACGTGGGCACCCTGGGCGGCGTGATGAACTGGAAGTACGGGCCGTTCTTCGCTCTGGGCGCCGGGCTCTGGTCCATCCTCGCCCTGTCGGGGACGCTCGCCGGAGAAGCCAGTCGGGGCAGCCTTGACTTCGTCGCCTCGTCCCCGTTCGGCAAGCGGCGCCTCGCCATCGAGAAACTGACCGCACACCTCACGATGGTGGGCCTGGCGATGGTCGTCCTCGCCGTCTGCGCTTGGGCTGGCGCCACGATCTACGGCGACGCCTCGCTCGGCGACGCCATCCCGCCCGTGTCCGCGATCGGGTTCGCGCTTTGGGTCGGCTTCATCGGCCTCGCCTTCGGCGGCCTCGCCTTTGTGCTGGCCCCGCTCCTGGGTCGCTCGGGATCCGCAGGGGTCGCCGGTGCAGCGATGGTCGCCGCGTGGGTATCCAACGGATACTCCGCCCTCGCTCCCGTCGCCTTCTTCAGCCCATTCCACTGGACGGCCAATCACGTCGCGCTGGTAGGCCAGTTCGATTGGCCCTCCCTCGCTCTGGTGGGTGTTGTGGCCGCAGTCCTGCTCGTTGCCGGAGTGGAGGTATTCGCACGGCGAGACCTGGGCGTGACGGCCGGCCTCTCGGCCCCGGGACTACCCGCGGCAACGCTGGGCGTCGGCGGACCGGCGCGTCGCGCCTTTGGCGATCAGCTGCCGCGGGCGCTGGCCTGGGGCGTAGGCCTGGGCCTCTTCGGGGCGATGCTGGCAGCAATGGTCGGCTCGCTGGCCGGCCAGATGGCCTCGGCGCCGAGCTTCCGGGACGTCTTTACCACCCTCTTTCCGGGCTACGACCTCACCAGGGCCGGCGATTTCCTCCAGCTCTACGCCCAGATGCTGTTCATCTTCGCCGGCTACGCCGGTGCCACCCTCGTCGCCAAGTGGGCCTCCGATGAAACGGAGGGGCGCCTCGAGATGCTCCTCGGAACGCCGCTCGCCCGGGGCCGATGGGTTGTCGGCGGCGGCGTTGGCGCCTTCGCCGCGGTGGTCATCATGACGGCCGGACTGGCCTTGGGGATCGGTCTCGGTGCCGTCTCGGGCGGTGTCGAGGTCGGCGGTGCCGTCACTGGCACGGCTGCGCTTGGCCTCTACGCCGCGGCGATGGTCGGCGTGGGGATTGCCGTCGGCGGGTTCTGGCGGACTTCGATGGCTGCGGAGGTCGCGGCCATCGTGGTCACGGCCACCTTCCTGATCGACCTGCTGGCCCCGCCGTTGCGGCTGCCCGACTGGGTGCACCAGTTAGCCCTGACCGCGCACATGGGCAAGCCGATGATCGGCATCTGGGATCCGGCCGGTATCGTCGCCTGCGTGGTCATCGCCGTCGGAGGCGTCGCGCTTGGGGCTTGGGGGATTCGGCGTCGCGACATCGGCTGACGCCGGGCCGGGAGTGGCGTGCGGCGGGGGCGTGGCGCGGGGGCGCGAAGAGTGGCTGCCCACCGGGTGGGCATAAGCGACACTGAGCAGCGCGGTAGCGTGGGCGTGGGGGCGCGAAGAGTGGCTGCCCACCGGGTGGGCATAAGCGACACTGAGCAGCGCGGTCGATGGCCAATCTGTCGATTCTGCCCGGCTGGACATGCACTCCCGACCAGGCGGGCACCTGATCGGCCGGATTTGCCCACGAAACCGGGCGGATTCGACTCACGGGCGTGTTTCGGCGACGCAACTGGTCGGTTATGCCCACCACACGGGCAACCCAACTCGCCGACGCGAACACGCTGCCCACGATCACGACTCCTCCGGGCCCCGCTCACGATTCCTTCACAAGCGGTTGCCAATCTTCGAGGTGAGGTTGGCGACCGCTCCCAGCCGACCAGACCTGAGACCGGGAGCGCCAATCGCAAGGAGTCAGAAATGCGATACGGAGGCGGCCTCCGGGCAGTTGCCGCGCTACTTCTCATCGGGTTCATCGCGCTGGTCGGCGCGGGCGCATACGGCGCCGGCTTCGCGGCCGGGTCGGCTTCGCCGACGGTCGTCGCACCCTCGCCGGCCTGGGCCTACGGCGGGGCGTTCGGGATCGGACACGTCATCGGCTTCCTGGTGACAATCCTGATCCTGATCGTCATGATCCGCCTGATCATGGTGGTCCTCTTCGGCCATCGACATCACGGCTGGGCTCGACACAGCTACTGGCACGGCGAAGGCGAGACCTTTGGCCCCGGTGGCTCGGGCGACCCCGGCAGCTTCGGTCCCGGCAGCTCGGGCGGGCCCGGCAGCTATGGTCCGCGCGCTTGGGGCGGCTGGCACAGGAGTGAATGGCGAGAAGCCGGCCAGGCCAGGTTCGACGAGTTCCACAACCAATCCCACGGCTACCAGCCTCCGGCGGGCGGCCCCGCAACGGGCAGCCCCGCAACGGGCAGCCCCGCAACGGGCGGCCCCGCAACGGACGGCCCGACTGCCGACCAGCCGCGGTGATCTCCTTCCTGCTCCTGCTCGCGCTGCTGGTGATCCAGTCGTAACGCGGCCGGGAACGGCTGAGCCACGAGAGGGCGTGCATGCGGCGAAACCCCGCCGCTGCCGCCCTTTCGGCTCATCCCAGGCACTACGATGAGGTGGTCATGAAGACCGTGCTGGTAGTCGACGACGAGCCACGCATTGTCGAGCTTGCCCGCGACTATCTCGAGCACGCCGGCTTCGCGGTGATGACCGCCGTTGACGGACCGTCGGCGTTGACAGCCGTTCGCGTTAGAAAGCCGGACGTGCTCGTGCTAGACCTGGGTCTGCCCGGCATGGACGGTCTCGATGTCGCCCGGGCAATCCGCCGCGACTCAATGCTGCCGATCATCATGCTGACCGCCCGCGACGACGAGCTGGATCGAATCCTCGGTTTGGAGATCGGCGCGGACGACTANNACCAAGCCGTTCAGCCCGCGCGAGCTGGTGGCCCGAATCAGGGCCATCCTGCGGCGAGTCGACCGCCAGGACGAGCCGGGCGATCGAATCGACGTCGGCGAAGTGTCGATCGACGTCGCCCGAATGCGGGTCGCGGTCGCCGGCCGGATCGTGGAGTTGACGCCGACAGAGTTCCAACTTCTGGTCACCCTTGCCCGCCAGCCCGGACGCATCTTCACGCGATCCCAGCTGCTCGACTCGATCCACGGGGTGGCGTTCGAGTCGTACGAGCGGGCGATCGATGCTCACGTCAAGAACCTGCGGCGCAAGCTCGAGGACGACCCGAGCCGGCCGCGCTACGTGCTGACCGTCTACGGCGTGGGCTACCGGTTCGCCGAGGAGCCCGCATGAACGACCCGGAACGCTGGCGCGGCCCGGAACCAGGGCGCGGCCCGGAACCAGGGCGCGGCCCGGAACGCTGGGGCGGCCCACCGCCCTGGGGCGGCCGCGAAGCGTGGCTGGAGTCGAGACGCGGCGCCCGACGAGCCGACCGGTATCGCCACTATATGCACGGCGGACCACCCGGCCCTTGGAACGGCTACCCTCCCCGCTCGCGGCCCGGCTGGTGGCCGAAGAACGAACCGTGGCCACCCGTCGGGGAGTTCCCCTGGCGCAAGGTCCAGCGCCGCTTCTTCGCCAGATTCGCCGTCGGCGTGACGCTCGTTGCGTTACTGCTGATCGGGATCCCGACGGTCGCCGTCGGGCAGATTCTCGGTGCGACCGGACTTACCGGCACGGCCCAGCCGATCGCCGCCCTCATCGTCCTGCTGGTGGTCGTGCTGGCTATATCGGGCACGGCTCGAAGCGCCAGGCGATTCGCCGTCCCGTTCGGCGACCTCATCGAGGCCACCGGCAAGGTTGAGGCGGGCGACTACACCGCTCGAGTGACTCTGCGACGTCACGGATTTCGGGAGCTGCGCTGGCTGACCGACGCGTTCAACTCCATGGCGGCCCGGCTCGAGACCGACGAGCAGCAACGGCGAACGCTGCTGGCCGACGTCAGCCACGAATTGCGCACGCCACTGGCCGTCCTGCGCGGCGAACTCGAAGCCATGATCGACGGCGTCCACCCGATCGATGAGGCCCACCTGGCGGCAGCCGTCGACCAGATCTCGATGCTGACCAAACTCGTCGAGGATCTGCGGACACACGCTCTGGCGGAGGGCGGGACGCTGCCACTGCACAAGGAATCGACCGATCTGTCGATACTGGCCACGGAAGCCGCCGGGTCGTTCGAGGGGCTGGCCGCGTCCGGTGACGTGCGGCTGGTCGTGACGATGCCACCGGATCTGCCGCTGCTGGAGATCGATCCGCTCCGCATCCAGCAGGTGATCGGCAACCTGATCGCAAATGCGCTCCGATATGCGCCTCGCGGGAGCGCCATCTCAATCGTCGGGCAGGCCACCGCAACGACCGTCACCGTGTCGGTCACCGACGCCGGCCCCGGCATAGATCCCGAGATGCTGCCCCACATCTTCGAACGTTTCGCCAAGGGCGACGAGTCGCGCGGCTCCGGACTCGGACTGGCAATCGCGCGCCAGCTCGTGCAAACGCACGGCGGCTCGATCAAGGCCGAGTGCCCGAGCGGAGGCGGAACCATCATCTCGTTCGAGCTGCCCGTCGACTCGGGGAAGTAGCCGAACAAGCAGAAGAGAGGCGGCCCGTCCGACCGCCTCTCTTCGATGTCGGCCCCGATCGGCCGTCAAGCCATCGGGCTGGGTTCAGCTCGGAAGTTGGCCCAGAGTGACCGTGTAGGTCGCCGATGTGCCGTCCTGGTGCTGGACCTTGAGCTGGACCGAGTCGCCGGGGTGATGGCCGGCGACGGCCTCGATGAGGGTCTGGCTGTCGGGCGTCGGCGTTCCGTCGATCGAAAGGACTGTGTCGCCGACCGCGATGCCGGTCTTGGCGGCGGGGCCTCCGGCCGCGATGGCCATGACGACTGGACCGTTGGTCCCGTCTCGAAGTTGCACGCCCATGTAGGCCCGGCCGGAATTGGTGACCTTGCCGCCGGCGATGAGCTGGTCGGCGACGAGCTTGGCACGGTTGCTCGAGATGGCGAATCCGATGCCGGAAGCGGCGCCGCCGATCTGCGGATCGGTAGCTTCAAGGGTCGGGATGCCGACTACCTGCCCGCTGAGGTCGACGAGAGCGCCGCCGCTGTTGCCTGGGTTGATCGCGGCGCTGGTCTGGATTGCGTCGGGGAGGGCGTTGCCGGCCGGCTCGCTGACCTGCCGGCCGAGAGCGCTGATGATGCCTTCGGTCACGCTCGACTGAAGACCCAGCGGGTTGCCCATGGCCATGACGAAGTCACCGACGGAAAGCTGCGAGGAGTCGCCGAAGGTGGCAGGCGTGAGCCCCGTGGCCGAGATGTGGATGACCGCGATGTCATCCGGCACGTAGCTCCCGACCAGTGTTGCCGGATATGTCTTCCCGTTCGACAGCGTCACCGTGAAGGAAGTGGACGAGCCGACGACGTGGGCGTTGGTGACGATGTCGCCCTTGTTGTCGTAGATGATGCCCGAGCCAAGCCCGGAATCTGTCTGGATCTCGACGATCGAAGGCGAGACCTGCTTGATGACTGCGACCATCTGGGCCTGCAGGGCCAGCGCGGCCGATCCGGAGAGGGCCAGCGTCGTTGAGGGCGTTGAGGTCGCCGCCGGCAGGACGGCCGGAACGTTGGCAGCGGTGGTGGAACTCGCCGCGGCACCAACGGCTGAAGCCGTAGGTCCGGCCGAACCACACGCGGCCGCGACCAGTGCCGCGGCGAGAGCCGCGACGGGGAGGAGCATGCGACCAGCTAGTCGCCGCTTTGTTGAATTCATCATTACCTCCTGTGGGCCGCTTTCCACGAACTGGGCGGCCTGGTCATGAGAGGCATGTTTGATCTGCCGGCTGAACTGAATCTGAAGGCCCGTGGCAGGCGCGACGGTTGCGACGGCGGACCCGCGGCCGGCGGTGAGGCAGCCGGGGCGGTCAGCCGCCGGTTGTCTCGCCGGCCGCGTCAGCCTCGCCGAAACATGCCGACTCGAAGATCTGGAGCTGCGCCGAGCCGTCTCGCCACGCATCGCTGGGCAGGTTCGCCTTGCGGCAGACTGCCTCCAGCATCTGGCGGGAGTCCCAGCCCATCTCCGTCGCGACCTGCGGCAGCAGCAACGCCCGGTGCATGCCGCGCTCGATGATGATCCCGTGGCGCCCGGCCACGAAGCCGGCCGGGTCTGGCAGTGCCACCGGCGGCTCCAGCACCGACACCTCCAGCTCAAGCGACGCCAGTTCCGTCTCGGCGACCGGCAGGAATCTGGGATCGTCCAGAGCGGCAGCTCGGGCCGCGTCACGGACGTTGAGCCTGAGCGGAGCCTCGAAGCGCATCAAACCAATGCAGCCGCGGAGCTGCCCGTGCTCGTGAATGGTCACGAAGGCGGCGGCCGGCTCCGACAGGCGGGTCGAGAGCGAGCCGGCAGGCGAGTCGCCGGGCGCGGGTGGGTCGTTGGGCCCGGGCGAGTCGTCGGGCCCGGCGCGGCGGACCGCCGCCTCGATGGCGCGGCGAGCGATGGCCAGGAGTTGCCGTTGCTCCGATCGATCGAGTGGCTTCATCTGTCGCCTCATATTCCCCGGCCACGAGACTACGCGCTCGCGGCGGCGGCGCCAGAGTCAAATGGCGTATCCCGGTCGGGTAGGTCCGTCGGGCCGTTCGGCCCTGGAAGGTGGCTTCCCCGGAGAGCCACGATGATGGGCGGGAGATCCGAGCCGAAGATGCCCACGCCACACATCGCTGCGAGATCGTCCGGATGGGCGACGCCGGCCGTCCTCGGTCTGAGCGAGGCCGATGGGGCCGTCCGTTGCATCGCGTGCGCCCATCGCTGCTTGATTCGCGAGGGTCGGTCGGGGATATGCGGCGTCCGCGAGAACCGCGACGGCAGACTCGTGAGTCTGGTCTTCAGCCGAGCCGTGGCCGCCAACCCGGACCCAATCGAGAAGAAGCCTCTATTTCACTTCTACCCCGGCAGCATCGCGTTTTCGATCGCGACGCAGGGCTGCAACTTCCACTGCCGCAACTGCCAGAACTGGTCGATTTCTCAAGCCGGGCGCGAAGGATTCGAAGCCCAGTCGACGGCACTTCCGCCGGCGCGTGTCGTCGAAGCGGCGCAATCATCGGGAGCGCGCAGCATCGCCTACACCTACACCGAGCCCACAGTCTTCATCGAATACGTATTGGCGACTGCCGACCTGGCGCTCGACGCCGGCCTGGCGAACGTCCTGGTCACCAACGGATACCAGACGAAGGAGACGCTCGATCTGCTCGGGCCCGTCATCGCGGCCGCCAATGTCGACCTGAAGTCCTTCGACGACCAGTTCTACCGGCGGG
>PMXR01000027.1:0-23046 GCA_003171035.1 Chloroflexota bacterium | reverse complement strand
ACGCCCTGGCACGTCAGCCGCTTCTTCCCGACGTACCGCATGACCGACGTGAGGCCGACGCCCGTCGCCACTATCGAGCGAGCGGTGTCGATCGGCCGTGAGGCGGGGCTGCGCCATGTGTACGCGGGCAACGTCAGCGGAGGCGACGACGACACTCGCTGCGCCGGGTGCGGCACGACGCTGATCCGGCGTCGCGGCTACGCCGCGGTCGCGACCACGGCCCTTGCCGCTGGCAGTTGCGTGAGTTGCGGGCGCTCTCTGGCGGGCGTCGGCCTGGCGGATTTCGGTGCCTCGGCGCCCGCCGCCACGCCCCAACGAGGTCCGGGCACGTGAGCGGCAGACCTCGCCGCCCGGCGGTGGCCGGCACTTTCTACCCGGCAGAACGGGGCCGGCTCAACTCCATAGTGGAGGCGCTCCTGGCCGGCGCCGAGAGCCCGGGACAACCGGCCCGCCCGGAGGAACCGACGCCGAGTTCCGTGGCCGGACTGCTCGTGCCCCACGCCGGACTGGTCTACTCGGGCCCAATAGCGGCGCTGGCCTGGGCGCTGGCCGGCCGGATCGGGCCGACCACGATCGTCCTTGCCGGAACCGACCATCAGGCCCTGGCCGCCGGCGTCGGCGTCTGGACCGGCGGGGCATGGCAGACGCCGCTCGGCGAAGTAGCGGTCGACGACGACGTCGCGGCCGAGATCGCCGCGATGGGGCCGCCCTTCGCCGCCGACGACGACTGCCACCTGACGGAGCACTCGCTCGAAGTCCAGCTGCCGCTGCTTCTCCGATCGTGCCCGGAAGCGAAGATCGTGCCGCTGGCCGTTAGCCCGCGGCTGCACGGCCACGCCCAGGCCGGGGTCATGCTCGGTCGCCTGCTGGCCCGGCGCAGAGCCGCGGGCGAGAGAGTCCTGCTGGTCGCAAGCTCCGATCTGGCCCACTACCCGCCGGACGATGTCTGCCGCGAGACGGACGCCCAACTCCTCGAGCCACTCCTCCGTCTCGATGCCGAGGAGTTGCGCGCATTGGAGTCGCGGCTGCTCCGCTCCGGCCGGCCGGGTCTCGTGTGCGGCCTGTGCGGAATCGACCCGGTCAGGGTCACGGTCGCGGCGGTGTTGGAGATGGGCGCAAGCCGCGGCGTCCTGCTGGGTGCGGCCACCTCTGCCGACGCAGGCGGCGATCCTCGCCGGACCGTCGGCTATGCCGCCGCGGCCTTCGTGTAGCGGCAGCCGGACGAGTCCCGGACGGTGCGTATGATGGTGCGCCGGTAGCGGCGAATCGCGAATTCGGGTATATATACCGTCCCCGTTACGCCCGGCGGCTCGAGCGAGGCGCGTCGGCACGCAAAGCGGAGCGGCGCGGATCGATCAGCCCGAGATTCCGCGGATCTGCGGGGAACATTCACCAGTCCTTCACAAGCTCGACTCAGGCTCGGGCATGGTCGGACGCCACCCGGCACGACCGTTCGTGGCAAGACGTAGCGCAAAGTTAGGAGCCCACATGACATCGCAGATCGCCAGCGCGCCGGAGCACGCCGCGATCGAGGTCAATTCCCGAGCACGTTTCGAGATCCTCGGCGCCATTCTGCTGGCCATGTTCCTGGGTGCGCTGGACCAGACCATCGTCGGTCCGGTTCTGCCCAAGATTTCGACCGAGCTGAACGGCTCCAGCCTCTACGTCTGGGTCGTGACCTCTTATCTCGTTACCAGCACCGCGGCCATCCCGGTCTACGGCAAGCTGTCGGACTTCTTCGGCCGCAAACCGATGCTGATCATCGGCATCGTCCTGTTCTTGATCGGCTCGATCCTCTCGGGCGTCAGCCAGACGATGGAGCAGCTGGTCATCTTCCGGGGCGTCCAGGGTCTCGGCGCCGGAGCCCTGTTCCCGATCGCGCTGGCCGTCATCGGCGACCTCTTCACCCCGGCCGAGCGAGGCAAGTACCAGGGCCTGTTCGGTGCTGTCTTCGGCATCGCCTTCCTCGTGGGCCCGTTCCTCGGCGGCGTCCTGACAGACAACCTGTCCTGGCACTACATCTTCTTCGTCAACGTCCCGGTTGGCGCCGTTTCGCTCTACCTGATCTGGCACCTGCTGCCGATGGTTCGGCCGAAGGACGCCAAGTTCACGCTCGACATCGCGGGCGTGCTCACATTCACGGCGGCCATCGTGCCGGTCCTGATCGCACTCACCCTGGCCGAAACCAGCAGCTGGGTGGATCCCACCGTCCTGGCCTGGTTCGTGATCGGCTTCGTCTTCCTGGCCATCTTCATCGGCGTGGAGTACAAGGCCAAGGATCCGATGATCCCGCTCGATCTCTTCCGCAACCGGACGTTCGCGGTCTCGGTCTTCGCGACCTTCTTCGCGGTCTTCGGCTTCTCGATCCTGATCATCTTCCTGCCGCTCTGGTTCCAGATCGTGCAGCACGCGAGCACGACGCAATCCGGCTACATGCTCTTCCCGTTCCTGATCGGATTGATATTCAGCTCGATCGCAGCCGGCCAGGTCGTCAGCCGGACCGGCCGATACAAGCTCCTGCTGGCGACCGGCATGGGCTTTATGGCCGTTGGCGTCGGGCTGTTCACGTTCCTGCACGGAGACACCCCGTTCTGGGCGATCTCCATCTGGATGCTGATCGCCGGATTGGGCGTCGGTCCCACGATGGCGATCTTCACGCTCATCGTTCAGAACGACGTTCCGTTCCAACGGCTCGGGACGGCCACGAGCGACCTGACGCTGATGCGCCAGGTAGGCACATCGGTTGGGCTGACGATGGCCTTCACGCTCTTCCGCAACAACCTGACGGACGAGTCGATCGGCAAGGCGATCGCGGCCGCGGGGGCGACTCCGGCCCAGCTCAAGGCCGCGGCTGCCGACTTCGCCGGCAGTACCAGCAACTTCACTTCGGTTGGCGGCCAATTGGGAGAAGCCCTCAAGCACGCTCCGTTGCCGATCCAGACCGGCTTCTACGAAGCGTTCTCTCGGGCAATCGCCCTCTCGGTGCCACTGGGCATCGCCTCTTCGGTGATCGCGCTCGTCGGCGTGTTGCTGCTCAAAGAGAACCCGCTCCGTGCGCACTTCCACGCAGATCAGGCGGCTCGAGCCGGACTCCATGCTCCGGCGGCGGGAATCTCGGCCGGACCTGCGGCCGGACCGGCGGCCGGACCTGCGGCGGGCGCCGCCGAGTAGGACTCCCCGATCCAATTCGAAATGGCCACGAGCAAGTCTCGTGGCCATTTCTGCAACAAACGCGCCAGGAGCGCCCGATCCAGACCGACTCGGCGCCACCGTAAGAGAATGCGGCCATGGGCGTCCGACCACGAAACCAGATAGCCGGAGTTCTCTGGGCGATAGGCATCTCGGCGATCGTCGCAGGCTGCGGAGCAGCGGCAACCGCATCGCCCGTGGCGACGGCGACGGCGATCGGCACGTCACCGAGCCCGGCGGCGACCTCGAGCACTTCCCTCATCGCCACTCAATCGCCGGGGGCCTCTGCCGCTGCGGCCACGCCGTCTGCGCCCACGGCGGCGCCGACGTCGGCCGGCGGCCTGCCCGACTTCCACCACGTCTACGTGATCATCATGGAGAACAAGAGCTACCGGAGCATCGTCGGCGCCAGCAATGCGCCGTACCTCAACTCGTTGATCGCGCGCTACGGAATGGCCACGAATCTGGATGCTGAGACTCATCCGTCGGAGCCCAACTACATCGCCCTGACCTCGGGCGGCCTGCAGGGCACCACGTCGGACGGTGGCTACAACCTCAAGGTGGACAACATCTTCGACCAGCTCGACGCGGCCGGCCGAACGTGGCACGTCTACGCCCAGGGCTACCCGGGCGGTTGCTACAAGTCGTCCAGCGCCCCGGGCCTGGTCGATGGACCCGGGGCCCAGGGCGAGTACGTCCGCAAGCACAACCCCGCCATCAGCTACACCTCGATCAGCGACAACAAGACCCGTTGCGCGCAGATCACCCATCTGGCCGGTTTCGACCCGGCAGCCGCCAACTTCGAGATGATCATTCCCAACCTCATCAACGACATGCACAGCAGCTCGACCCGGGCCGGCGACGACTTCCTCAAGGCATTCGTGCCGAAGATCACATCCAGCACGGCCTTCGCCGACTCGCTGCTGATCATCACCTGGGACGAAGGTGCCGGAAGCGACTTCGCCGGCGGTGGCGGCCACATAGCCACGGTCCTGGCGAGTCCAGGCATGAAGCCCGGCTCGCGGTTCACCGCCGCGGCCAGCCACTACTCCCTGCTGCGCACGATCGAACTCGCCTGGGGCCTACCGCTGCTGGGTAGCGCCGCCAACGCGTCGACGATCACGCTTCCCTACTAGCCCCGCGGCGAGGCATCATTCCGCAATCGCAACATCCGTCACCTGGAGTGAGCGGCCGTGGCAGTCAACGAGCGAGCCGGCAAGCCGGCCCTGGCTTCGATGCTGGTCGACGTCGACCGGCTGATCGGCGCCTACTACGACGTCCACCCCGATCCGAACGTGCCCGCCCAGGCGGTCGCTTTCGGGACCTCGGGGCATCGCGGCTCGTCCCTCAACGCCTCGTTCAACGAAGATCACATCCTCGCCACGACGGCGGCGATCTGCCGCTATCGCAAGAGTCGAGGCATCGACGGTCCGCTCTACCTCGGCAAGGACAGCCATGCACTCTCCGGCCCAGCCACTCGCACCGCCGTGGAGGTGCTCGTGGCGAACGGCGTCTCGGTGCTGCTGGACAGCGCGGACGCGCTGACACCCACCCCGGCGGTCTCACACGCGATCCTCGTCTACAACCGCGGCCGGAGCGCGGGACTCGCCGACGGCATCGTCGTCACGCCGTCTCACAATCCGCCCGAGGACGGCGGCTTCAAGTACAACCCGCCCAACGGCGGTCCGGCCGACACGGACATAACCGGCGCGATCCAGGCCGACGCCAACGACCTGCTGCGGAGCGGGCTCACGGGCATTAGCCGCGTTCCGTACGCCGAAGCGGTCGGTTCGGTGGGGCGCTATGACTTCACCTCAACGTACGTCGCAGATCTGGCCCACGTCGTCGACATGGAAGCGATCCGCAAGTCGGGCCTGAAGCTCGGCGTCGACCCTCTCGGCGGCGCCAGCGTTGGCTACTGGGGCGCCATCCGCGACCGCTACGGTCTCGATCTGACGGTGACAAACGAAGTCGTCGATCCGCAATTCGGGTTCATGACCGTCGACTGGGACGGCCGTATTCGGATGGATCCGTCGTCGCCTTACGCGATGGCGCGGCTCGTTGCGTTGAAGGACCGCTTCGACGTCGCCTTCGCCTGCGACACCGATGCCGACCGCCACGGCATCGTGGCCGGCGCCGCCGGGCTGATGAACCCCAACCACTTCCTGTCGGCGGCAATCGGCTACCTGTACCGCAACCGCGACTGGCGGAAGGACGTGGCCGTGGGCAAGACCCTGGTCTCGACCCGCATGATCGACTTCGTCACCGCCGAGTTGCCGCGCCGGCTGCTCGAGGTGCCGGTCGGGTTCAAGTGGTTCGTGGACGGGCTCGTCGACGGCTCGCTCGGCTTCGGCGGCGAGGAGAGCGCCGGAGCTTCGTTCCTGCGACGCGACGGCAGCGTTTGGACTACCGACAAAGACGGGCTGATTGCCTGCCTGCTGGCCGCGGAGATGACGGCAGTGACCGGCCACAACCCGGCGGTCGCCTACGACTCGCTGACCGGGCGGTTCGGGACGCCGGCGTACGAGCGGATCGATGCACCGGCCACTCGCGATCAGAAAGCGATTCTCTCGAAGCTGTCGCCGGCCCAGGTGACGGCATCATCGCTGGCCGGCGAGCCGGTCACGGCGGTACTGACGCGGGCCCCCGGCAACGACGCGCCGATCGGCGGCGTCAAGGTCACAACCGAGCACGGCTGGTTCGCGGCGCGTCCATCCGGCACCGAGGACGTCTACAAGGTCTACGCCGAGAGCTTCCTCGGCGAGGATCACCTGGATCGGATACTTGCCGAAGCCCAGCAGGTGGTGTCCGACGCCCTCCGCGGCGGGGAGCCGGGCTGACGCCGATTGCGGGGTCGCACGGGCGGCAGCCGAACGGTCCTGGGTCGGTGCGCCGAGGCACCGCCGCCGGCCGGTACACTCAACATTGGAGTTGCCGGCTCGTGCGTAGCGATCGTCGACGGGTCGGCCGGGTACCCGACCGGAGAACCACTTCGGGCCAATCCGAAAGTACTGACCGGGTGGGGCCGGAAGGCCGGTCTTGACGGTTTGTCCGGCTCGTCTAACGTGTATCCGCACACGGTTCGCAATCAAGAGACCTTGAGTTGGATCAGCCAGATCGCCAGCAGAACGCGACTACCGCCAAGGGTCTGACCCAGGCGGCTGTTTCGCTTAACCGAGAATTCCAGGCTGTCCTGGTGAACGAGGAAGTGGCCGGAATCGGTCGCGCCGTGGCCCAGATCGTCCGCGGCGACGGGTGGCACGAGGCCAAGGCCTCGGCCGTGCTGGTGGCATCGGTCGTTGGCTGGCTCGGAATCGACTCGGTGCGCACCCTGGGCTTCTACGCCGACGGCAACGGACCAGTCGAGGTCGTGGCCAAGGTCGGCCGGTACTATGTCACCGGCCACGGCATCGAGAGCGAAGACGACATAACGGTCAACGCCTGTCAGCGCCATCGCGCGCGGTTCAGCCAGTCGCGCTTCGAGGAGATCGACCTGGCCCAGACCAACACGCGCTTCACGATGGGCAGCCCCCTCGCCCAGCGAGCCGTCGACCGGCTGGCCACGCTGCTGGCCGAAGAGATCGACCCCGAAATCGCGCTGGTCGTCCTCGGCGGCTAGGGGTCCGAATCGCCTACGTCTGGGGGTCGGTTGCTAAGAGATCGGGGTCCATCGGTCGTGAAGCGGTTGTCGACCTATTTAGCGACCGCAGCGATCGCCGCCATCACGGCATCGTGCACGGTCTCCGGATCGCCGGGTCCGAGGTCATCCTTGCGGATTGCAGCGTCCACAAGCCTCGCCGCTCCCTCCGCAACCATAGCGCCCTCTCTGACGCCGACCGCAGCGGCGCCGACGCTGCCTGCCGGTGACTGGACGTCGGTCCACTGGACCAAGGTGGCGGTTGAGGCTTCAGTTTGGATTGTGCCCCCCGACTCCAGCGACTCAGATTCCCCGGTGGACTCCGGATGGACTGTCTACGGCTGGAGCCGCGGCTACGTCGCGTTCGACACGATCACCACAGCCGACTCCGACTCCTGGACGCAGGTCACAACCAGTCAGAACTCAACCGACGGTATTCACTGGCAGGCTGGTGGTCAATTCACACGGTCCGGCCAGGCCGGAGACGATCGGGAGTTCGATGCACCCGACGGTGTGCTCGACCTGGAAGAGGCGCCTGCCGGTTTGCTGGCAGTCGGCATCGGGGACCCAGCTCGATGCGGCGGGACCGAATGGGAGTTTCCGATGGCCACTTCGGTCGACGGAATCAGCTGGCTTGCAGCCCCCATTACCGACGCTGGAGAACAGATGGTCACCGTGGCAGGAGGTAATTCGGGCTTCGTCGCAACCGCCCCAAACGCGATCTTCACGTCGGTGGATGGCAGGTCCTGGAAGTCTGTCGACCTCACGGCCCCTTCCTTCAAGGGTCTCCTCACGGTCAACGGCGGCGCATCTTTCGCGGGAGGTTTCGTTGTCTCCGGCGAAGCCAACACGCCTGACTGGAACTGTAGCGGCCCTCCCGAATTTGTGACACCGGCGCTATGGAAGTCGGCAGACGGCACAACATGGACGCGAAGCAAGCTGCCCACGACTGCAAAGAAGCCGTCCGGCGATACCGATTTGTTCGTTTGTCAGATGGGCCAGCGGGCGTTGATTCTCGATGAATACTCATTCAGCCACGAAGCCACGGAATCCGCGTGGATATCTACCGACGGGCAAGACTGGCGGCCGTTGCCAGTTGGGCCGGTGGTTTGCTCCGATGGCGGAAATGAACTCGTGACCAGTGGCGGTCGAAGCATTGTTGCGGTCGACCCAACCGATGGGAGCGCCTCCGCGTTGTACACCCTCGGTAGCGGAGCAACGCTCGTAAAGCTAGCCCAGACCGGGGATTTGCCTCCGGAGTCGAGCTACGTATTTGGTCCAGCGGGGCTCATCACCGCGGACGGTGATGGCAACACTTACGTCGGAGTGCCCGTCGCGGGCTGATCGGCCTTTCGCTGCCGCCCAGAGACGCGCCCTCAATTCGCGGACGTGTTCCCACTCGTGTTCGAGCAGGCGCCGCATCATGCGATGGGCCGACCGCACCGGCTTGCCCTCGCCGCGGTCTGTGATCCTCGCCAGTTCCTCGTCGGTGATCGCCGCGAGCCGGGCCATCAGCTTCTCGCGCTCCGAGGCGAGGGCCGCCCACGGATCTTCGGGGTCACGCTCGACGGCCGCGATCGCGGCGCTGCCGCCGGCCAGAGTCCCCAGGGTTGCGCTGATGTAGGACCACTCCGAGCCCGCGACGTGCGACAGGATATCGGCCGTGGAACGGCCACCCGCCACCGGCTTGCCGGTGAGTGGCCGCGGCTGAGCCTGAGCTGTGGTGACGAGCTCCTCGCGAGACCACTCCGCCCATCGCAACTGCCGAGTGGCTTCGTCGCGGGTCATGGGCTGGCGGTCGGTCGGGTACGTGCCTTGGGCGAAGCCCACGTACTTGCGCTCGATGGTGTGATCCGCCACGACGATCTCCATCGGCTCCGAATCCGGCATTACCTCGCCGTGGCGGCGCAGGAAGTCGAGTCGCTCGAGAATCGCGACACGTGCCGCCTCGATGGCTTCGGCTGAAGTGGGAGCCACGGTCGAGCAGCCGGCAAGACCCGGCACGTAGACCCAGGTCTTGCGGTGCTGCGGCCGACTCCATGTAGATGTCGAAGAGCATCGGCTACAAGCCGAGCGCCTTTTCGGGCGAGATGCGCTCGAGGCCGTGGGCCGCGGCCACCGCTGGATGCGTGACCATCCCGGCGATGACGTTGAGACCGTCGAGAAGGTGGCAGTCGGCCGCCATCGCATCGCGATAGCCGCGGTCGGCCAGAGCCAGCGTGAACGGCAAAGTGGCGTTGTTGAGGGCGAAGGTCGAAGTGCGAGCCACGGCTCCAGGCATGTTCGTGACGCAGTAGTGGACGACGCCGTCGACCACGTACGTGGGGTCGGAGTGGGTCGTGGGCCGCGAAGTCTCGAAGCAGCCGCCCTGGTCGATCGACACGTCGACCACGACGGTGCCCCGGCGCATGCTCTTGATCATCTGGCGGGTGACCAGCCGCGGGGCCGTGCCGCCGGGCGTCAGGACGGCGCCGATCACCAGGTCCGCGGTCATGACACTCTCTTCGATCGCGTCCGTGGTGGCGTAGCGCGTCTTGAGGGCGGGGGCGAAAGCCAGGTCCAACTCCTTGAGACGGGGCAGCGACTTGTCGATGACGGTGACGTCGGCCTCGAGCCCGAGCGCCATCCGCAGCGCGTTCATGCCCACCACGCCGCCGCCCAGGATTACAACCTTGGCCGGCGGCACTCCGGGAACGCCGCCGAGAAGCACGCCGCGGCCGCCGGCGTTGCGCTCCAGCGCATGGGCTCCGGCCTGGATCGACATCCGGCCGGCCACTTCGCTCATCGGGGCCAGCAACGGCAGGCCGCCGCGATCGTCCGTCACGGTCTCATACGCGATGGCGATGCAGCCCGACTTGAGCAGGCCCTCGGTCTGGGGCCGGTCCGGCGCCAGGTGCAGGTACGTGAAGAGGACCTGGCCCCGGCGGAGCATCGCGATCTCCGCGGGCTGCGGCTCCTTGACCTTTACGACCAGATCGGCCCGGCCGTAGACGGACTCCGCGTCCAGGACGATCTCCGCCCCGGCGTTCTTGTAATCGGCGTCGAGCAGGTCGATCGCCTCACCGGCGCCGGCCTGGGCCACGACTGAATGGCCGTGGGCCACGAGCTCGCGAACGGCACTTGGTGTCAAGCCGACACGGAACTCGTTGTCCTTGATCTCGCGGGGTACACCGACAAGCATCTCGACCTCTCCGGGCGATCCGGCTGCCTGATCTGAGGCTCCAGGTCGACGTGCGTCCTACGGCTGGCCACCTGGGAGCCGTTTGGCCCATTCTGCCACGGGCCGCACTTCTTGCCCGGGAGGCGCCTCGGGTCGGCGGGAAGGTCGGCGCGGGTCAGCGCCGCGTGGCCTTGACCCCCCTGATGTGCGCCCGATTCACGAGGATCGTGTCCTGCGGGGTGTCCGAGAGCGTCACTCCGCCGACCTCGACGATGGGCGCGAAGACCGGCACGAAGAGCTCTGAGCCGCGCTCCGTCAGGCCCGACGGATCCTGCGTGGCCATCAGGAGCACGATCCCGCTGACGGTGAAGGGCGTCACGGTGAGGGTGACGTTGTACGCAACCCGATACATGTTCCAGGCGTTGCGCTCGGCTTCGCTCACGACCGACTCGCCGTCGGCCGCCGGCATCGCGATGGCGATGTCGTACGGGTCGATGCTCTTGACGCCGATCACGGGCAACAGCGTCGAACCGCCGTCGTTGCTGCCCTGCATTACGTTGTTGACGCCGATCGCCGAGCGCCGCTCTAGGGCGTCGGACAGCTTGACCCCGCCCTGAGCGAGGTAGGCGTCGAGCCGGCCGTCCTTGGTCAGGGCGACGAAGTGGCCCGGCTTCCGGCGGGTGACAACGATCCCCGCCGCTCTCAGAAGCGGACTAGTTTGGCCTGCGGCCATAGACGTCTCCTCTAGCGCCCCATCGGGCCGCGGTGCCGACCGACGGGTCGCCTCGAACGGGACCGGGCCAAAACGGAGCCACTAGCACAAGCGGTTCCGACCGAGGTTTCGGTGCCACCGCCTGACAACTTGACGAGCCGGAGCCGTTTCGTTTGCCCACCGGAGGTCTACCAACGCCGGCGCGTAGTTGCAGTATCGCAGCAAGTCTGAACCTACTCCCGACAGGCTGCCCCGGTCAACGGCCCGGGACGACTCAGACGCTCGGAGAGTAAGGCAGGTAGGTTGGGAACCAGATCGCGGAATCGACCGCTTCGATGATCTCGCCATCGCGGTAGAGCCGCCCGACACCGCAGTCACGGCTCTGGCAGACGACCTTCGCCGCGATCTGGCGCGACACCTCGCGCAACTCCGAGACGGCCGGGTAGAGTGCCCCCGCCGCAAGTCGCTCCTCGGAGACCATGCTCGCGAGTGTCTCGGCGGCGAGCAAGAACATCTCATCGGTGATCTCGCGGGCTTCGGCCACGATTGCCCCCAGGCCCATGCCGGGGAAGATGAACACGTTGTTAGCCTGGCCGAAGACGTGATTCCTGCCATCGACGACGACGTCTTCGAACGGGCTGCCGGTGGCGATGAGGGCGCGGCCCCCGGTCCAGGCCAGGATATCGGACGGAATGGCTTCGGTCTTGGCCGTGGGATTGGAGAGAGGAAACACGACCGGCCGCTCCACATGGGCGGCCATCTCGCGGATTGCCGCCTCGGTGAATGCGCCGGCAACGCCGCTCGTGCCGATCAGCACCGTCGGCTTGACCGCGGCCACGATCGCTTCCAGGGACAACCGATCCGACGCGTTCAGCGCGCCGAGCCCGTAGTGGGCCAGCGCTTCCGCCCGGAGCGCGAACTCGCGCTTGTCGTCGTCGAGATTGTCACGGCCGGAGAAGACAAGGCCGTTGGTATCGGCCGTGACGATGGCTCTGCCGATCGTGGCGGCGTCCACGCCCTGGGCGACCATCGCCGCCCGAACGGTGCGAGCGATGCCGGTGCCGGCAGCGCCCGCCCCCAGGAAGACGAAACGCTGCTCCGCGAGCGGTCGACCGATCGCGCGAACGGCAGCCAGTACCCCGGCGAGAACGACCGCGCCCGTGCCCTGGATGTCATCGTTGAAGCTCGTCAGACGATGCCGGTAACGATCCAGAATGCGGATGGCGTTGTGCTGCTTGAAGTCTTCCCACTGCAACAATGCGTTGGGGTAGACGTCCTTGATCGCGACCACGAAGGCCTCGATGAAGTCATCGTATTGCGGGCCACGCAGCCGCCGCTCGCGGTAGCCGATGTACAGCGGATCGGCCAGCAGCTCTTCGTTGTCCGTACCCACGTCGAGCGACACGGGCAGCGTGTGAGCCGGGTAGATGCCGGCTCCGGCGGTGTACAGGGACAGCTTGCCGACGGGGATACCCATGCCGCCCGCGCCCTGGTCGCCCAGGCCCAGGATCCTCTCGTTGTCCGTCGCGACGATCAACCGGACGTCACCCATATCCGCCGCCGCCCCGGTCGAATCGACACGGGCGTTGCGCAGCAGTTCGGGGACGCGATCAATGTCGGCGGGAGTGATCCACAGCCCGCGCGGCCGCCTCATGATGTGGCTGAACGACTGGCAGGCCCGTCCGACCGTCGGGGTATAGACGATGGGCAGGAACTCCTCGAGGTTCTCCAGCAGCACCCGATAGAACAACGTCTCGTTGCGGTCCTGGAGCGCCGCCAGGCCGATGTAGCGCTCGAGGTCGTCGCCCTTGCGGCGGATGTGCTCGAGTTCGAGGCTGACCTGTTCTTCGATCGTTGAAGTGCGTGGCGGAAGCAGGCCGCGCAATCCGAAGACGTTGCGTTCGCCGTCGTCGAAGGCCGTGTCCTTGTTCAGCAGCGGCCGCTCCAGCAGTTTGGGGCCGCGGAACGGGACTTGCAGGGGGCCGGACGGACGGAGGTCCTTGACCGATTGGGGAAGCTGTCTCATGTCAGCCAGCATTCACCCTGCATGAATCCCAATTCAACGGCCAATCGGCCCTTCGCAGGAACCAGTCCGGGGCCTAGGCGCAGGGCCCCGCCTCTCCCGGCACCAGGACCCGGACGTTGAGTGACATGCTTGCGCCGGTCGAGTCGGTGAAGCGAGTCAGGGCATTCCCGGCCTGGACGACCGGCAGCAGCGCCGCGAGGTCGGCGCCGGTCACTACGCCACATCGGTTCGGACCGGCCGCCGACCCGAACTTGGCGAAGGTGATCGACAACGGCCACGGCTTGATCTGGGCCGTCATGCCCGATGGGGCATCGGTCGGCTTGGTCAGCATCACGGCGACGCTCGTCGGCTGATACGGGGCACTCGGACCCAGGTCGTCGGCCAGCCAGATGTCGAGTGACGAGAGCTTGGTCCAGAAGGCATCGAACGCTTCGGGAGTGCCCGGCGTGACCGTGGCCGGACTGGGGCCGGTCGGGAGCAGGCCCTCCAGCTCGTGCGTGACGCCGCCGACCACCAGCTCGATGTGGGCAGAAATCGCTCCGGGCAGCAGCCCCTTGCTGAAGTCAGATTTGGCCCCGAGGAGCCCGTCGGCCCTTGCTTCGGCTACGATCGCGTCTATACCGGCGGAGCTGATCGGGCTCGACGAGAGTCCGACGTAGAGCGGCCCGGGGTAGATCATCGGGATCGCGACCATGCCGTTGATGTAGTGGCCGTCGGCGATCGTCACGGCCGGCAGCCAGGAAAACGTGTACTGCGGCGCGAGGGCCTGTGATTGCCAGACCCTGAGGTAGAAGCCTTCGGTCGAGGCTGCAGTCGGGGTGGCCCCGGGTTGATCGGTCTGGCCTGGCGCGGACGATGACCCGGCACCCGCTCCGGTGGCGGCCGGCGACACACAACCGGCAACGAAGACCGCGGCAAGGATGGAGGCCGCCAGCGAGAGAGCGGGCTTTCGGACTCCGGTCAGTGATCGAGTTGTCATCTCATGTCCCCTGTGGTTTTGGGCGAAGTTCGACCGCCCCATAGACGACGGCCGCGGGGATCCGGTTCCGCCCGCAGGCTCTAGCCTTCGATGACCGCCTTCACCGCGGCGACGACGCGGGGGAGATTGGCCGGCGTCAGACCGGCGACGTTGATCCGGCCGCGGCCGACGACGTAGACGCCGAAGTCATCTCGCAGGCTCGCAACCTGGCCGGCCGACAGCCCGAGGAGAGCGAACATGCCGCGCTGATGGCGGATCGGGTCCCAATTGCCCGGTACGTCTGCCGCGTCGAGGGCTTCCACGAGAGCGGCCCTGTTGCCAAGAATCCTGTTACGCATCACGGCCAGATCCACTTCCCAGACCGCCCGCAGGGCGGCATCGGTCAGGATCGTCTCGACGATGTCACCGCCGTGGGCTGGCGGGTTGGAGTAGTTGGAACGAATGGTGATCTTGAGGTGGCTCAGCGCCGCGGCAGCACGGGCCGGATCAGCGGCAACGATTGTCAGAGCCCCGACGCGCTCGTTGTACAGGGCGAAGTTCTTGGAGTAGCTCGTGCAAACCAGGAACTCGAGACCCGGACGCGCCAGACCGGCCAGCCAGTCGGCGTCTTCACGAAGGCCGAACCCGAAGCCCTGATAGGCGAAGTCGACGATCGGGATTAGTTCCCGCTCGGCGATGATCTCGCCGATGGCGGCCCACGTCTCCTGATCCGGATCGACGCCGCTGGGGTTGTGGCACGAGCCGTGAAGCAGGACGACGTCGCCCGGCACTGCCGTGCGCAGGGCTCCCAGCAACTTCCCGACATCCAGCTTCCGGCCCGACTCGTCCAGGTAGGGGTAGCTTCGCAGCGCGAAACCGGCCATCGAGAACAGTTGGGGATGGTTAGGCCAGGTCGGCTCGCTCAGCCAGATCGTCTTGGATGAGCCGCTCTGGAGCAGGAAGTCGGCCGCGACCCGCAGCGCGCCGGTGCCGCCCGGGGTCTGGGCCGTGGCAGATCGGCCGCTCGTGACGATCTCGTGATCGGTCCCGAAGATGAGATCGCGGACCGCGGCCTTGTATCCCGGCCTGCCGTCGATCGGCAGGTAACCCTTCGATCCGGCTTTGGCAAGGAGCCTTCGCTCTGCCTCCAGCACGGACGGTATGACGGGGGTCACGCCCGAGTCGTCGACGTAGACGCCCACCGAAAGGTTTACCTTGTCCGGGCGAGTGTCGGCCTTGAACGCCTCACTGAGACCGAGAATAGGGTCGGGCGCGGCCGGGGTCAGGGATCGGGCGGGAAGTGCCACGGGGCGTGTCCTTGATGCGTGATGAGGCGGCTGCCGACCACAAGATACAGTCCCGGCGAATTCGGCGAGGGCACCGCGCAGCCCCGAAGTCGAGCCGGCCTACAAGCTCGTCTCGGCGGTCCGCTCATCGGCGGCAGCGGTCCGCTCGCCAGGGCCGACCGCGCGCGCGTCCAGAACCTCGCGGACTTTGCCGGCCAGCTGCGTCAGCGAGTACGGCTTGGGCAGCAGTGGAGCCTCAGGCCCGGCGACGTTCTCGTCGACATGCTCCGTGCTGTAGCCGGAGGCATACAGAATCGCTGTCGATGGATGGTGGCTGAGGATGATGCCGGCGAGTTCGGGGCCGGAGATGCCGGGAATCACGACGTCGGTCAGCAGCAGATCGAACGGCTCTCCCCGACTCGCGGCCAGCATCACGGCTTCCGAGCCGTTCATGGCGGGTGTGACGTCGTAGCCCAACCGCCGCAGGCAGGCCAGCCCGAACGAAGCCACACCCTGGTCGTCCTCCACGTAGAGGATCGACTCCGAGCCGCCGACCGCGGCGGAGGGAGTGCGGGCTTCCTGCACAACGCCAACCGCCCGGGGGAAGTGGAGTTCGAACGTCGCTCCCCGACCGGGCAGCGAACTGACGACCACGTGGCCGCGAGACTGCCCGGTGAAGCCGTGGACCATGGCGAGACCCAGACCCGTCCCCTTGCCCGGCGCCTTGGTCGTGAAGAACGGCTCGAATACGCGCTCGACGTCCCCGGGGGCAATGCCGGTTCCGGTATCGGAGACGCAAATCGCGACATGCTGCTCCGGGCCGCTGGCTCCGTCGGCGACGCAGCTGGAGTACGTGCGAACGGCGAGCGTCAGATCACCGCCCTTGGGCATGGCGTCCCGGGCGTTGGCCACGAGATTCAGGATCGCCTGCTCCAGGCTCGGCGGATCGACCTCGACCAGCGCGGGCCGGGGACCCGTCTCGACATGCGTCGGAATGGTCTCGCCGAGCAGGCTGCGAACGAGAGGAAGGACTCCCGCCACGAATTCGCGCAGGTCGATCAGCTGCGGCTGGAGGGGAACCCGCCGTGAGAAGGCCAGAAGCTGGCTTGTCAGAGTGGCGGCGTGGTCGGCTGCTCTCAGAATCGTCTGAGCGTCCTCCCGCGCGTCGGGGCTCTCTCCCGTGGCGATCAGCGACGCGAACCCGGCGATGGCGGTCAGGCTGTTGTTGAAGTCGTGGGCCACTCCGCCGGCCAGCTGGCCGACGGCTTCGAGGCGCTGAGCCTCGACCAGCCTGACGGCCATCTCCTCGCGCTCGGTCAGATCGAGGAACTGGACCACGACACCCACCGGGTGGCCGTCCGGGTCGCGCTCTATGCCGTCGTGGACCTCGGCCGCAACCTGGCTACCGTCCCGCCGCAGGAAGCGGGTCGTTCGTGCCGGCTCGAGATGGCCGGCCATCGCGCGCTTGAGGCGGTCGCGGACTCCCCGCCGCAGCTCCTCCGGGACCAGGCGCTCGACGTTGCTGCCGATGATCTCCGCCGCCGTCCAGCCGAGGTTGCGCTCCGCTGCGGGGTTCCACGCGTGGACGGTCCCTTCCGCATCGAACGCGAAGGTGGGCAACGGCGAGTTGTCGATAAGGGCGCGGAGCCGTTCCGTGGCACTTTGCTGAGCGACCTGGGCCAGTCGCGCCGTCTCCACGGCTTCGTCCTTTTCGGCGATGGCCCGCTGCCAGTGATCCGCTGCCCAGCCGAGAATCGCGTAGCCGACGCCCGTGCCCGCCGCGAGCATTGCGACGGCGAACGGAACGGCCGTGACATGCGGGACCGACGACAGTCCCGGGCTCGACCTGGCGAGCCAGGCGCCCACGACACCGGAGACCCAAGCCGCCGCGAGACCGCTGCGCAGAGCCCAGCCGTTGTACGCCGCAACCAGAATCACGGCGCCGAGGAACGGCACGATGACGGCGATGTCGAGCCCGACCGGCAGGACCGCCCCGGACAGGATCGCGGTCAGATCGAGCAGGACGACAAGCGGCGCAAGCGCGATCCGGCCGGATCCGCCGCCGGCCAGCACCAGCAGGGCGACCACGGCCGTGACCCCCAGGCCGATGGTCAGTCCCACGCCCAACCCGACAGAACCGTCGCCGAAGGCGAGCAGCTGGACGACGACCACGGTGGGGATCCCGACGGCGATGACCGCTGCCAGGAAGCGCGCCGCTCGACGCGTCGCTTCGTCGGGCGCAGATCTACTCCGGCTCAACGTGACGACCCATCGCCCGCAAGAAAGCAGATCCTGCCGGGCCCGCCCCGCTCGACCACGGACACCCCGAATACAAGTCCCCGACGGAAACCTGCCACTCAGCATGATCGGGCACTGCGTGCCTGTCCAGTCCCGACGCGGGCCATTGTGGTCGGACCGGATATCGCTCCGGCCGGGCAAATTCAGGATTCTCTCAGCGGCGCATGAGACAAGTGTCCTCGAACACTCCTCCCGCTCCCAGACGCCCTCCCGACCCGCATCGGGAGGGCGTCAAATCTGTCTGTCACGTGGCGGCGCCGGTGCGGGACCGAGCGGCGTGTCTACGCAGCCGAGCCGGCACCCGTAGCGACGATCTCGTAGCCGAGCCGAGCCCGCAGCCGGCCCAGCGCCATCAGCACCGGCGGGCCGAACGCCACGACCGCTACGGCATCGCCGGCAGCCCGGAAGGCATCCCAGCCCAGCGACGTGAGCATGTAGTAGCGGCCGAACTGGGCCAGCGTCTCGCCCGGCGTCAGCCCCGGCATCCAGCCGATGTTGTCCACTCCCCGATAGAACGCAACCCAGCCGTATACGTCGGTGAGAACACCGTAGGCGAACCCCGTGACAACTGCGACCGCCACAAGAACGCCGATGTCGAGCCGCGACGGACGCCAGCTGCGGCGAGCCGGCCGGGCCCCCCGAACGACCGAACCGGCCAGGCCCGCCGCCAGACCTACCCAGCCGACGGCGAACGTCTCGTACGGCAGCCACGGCCCGACGCCACCGGTCACGACCGCCGAGACGAGCAGCGAGAACGACCCGACGAGGAACCCATACGACGGCCCGAACTCGTAACCGGCGGCCAGCACCAGGAAGAAGATCGGGCTGAAGCCGGCCAGGCCGTTGACCATCGCCAGCCGCAGCGCCGCGTCGATCGCGGCGAGGGCGGCCAGAAGCGCGAGCCGGCCCGAGTCGAGGCGCCGCGCCCCGACCTCCATGACGGCCAGCGAGAAGACCGCCGCCAGCGTCACGGCCAGGGCCGGCGTTTCCGGGCTCAGCCCAAATCCGAGGAAGGGCCACAGGAAGACAACCAGGCCGGCGATCGAGACGAGGGCGATCATCGGCGCGCCTCCCTAATCGCGCCGGTCTCGTCGGCGGGCAGACCGCGACTCTCGACGACCGAAGTCGGCTCTGTCGGCGCGGCGGCCGCGGCTTGGACCTCGACTGCGCCGGCGCCGCCGAGCGCGATCGTCCTGTCCGCCAGCTCCGCCGCCAGGCCCGAGTCGTGAGTGGCCACGACGACGGCCGAGCCGCGTTCGGTCAGCCACCGGACCGCGGCCACCAGCGAGCGGCGAGCGGCGGCGTCCATGCCGCGAGTCGGTTCGTCGAGCAGTACCAGAGCGGGACCGCCGGCCAGAGTCGCGGCCAGAGCCGCACGTTGCCGCTCGCCCGAGCTGAGATCGCGTGGGTATCGATCGGCCAGGTCGGTCAGCCCGAATGCCGCCAGCATTTCGGACGCCGGCGCTGAAGTTGCGGACGATCCCGCCGCCCCGGTACGGCTCAGCGTCAACTCCACTTCAGCCCGGACCGTGGGCTGATAGAGCAATGCGGCGGGGTTCTGCGGCAGGTACGCCGTGCGGCCGGGCGGCCGCTTTACAGAGCCGGCGATCGCCGGCAGCAAGCCGGCCAGTGTCCGCAGCAGGGTCGTCTTGCCCGAGCCGTTGGGACCGACCAAGGCCACTACCTCGCCGGCGGCGCCCGCCAGTGAGAGCTCCTCCAGAATTGCCGGTCCCGCGGGTCCGGCCGGTCCGGCAACGACGCCACGCATCTCCCACGATGTGTCCGCGGCAGCGAACGATCCGGGCCGGTGCTTCGCGGCCACGATCTCGAGATCCTCTCGGGCCGCGGGACCGACGCGACCGAACTCTACGAGAAGCACCCGATCGGCCGCCGGCAGCAGAGACTCGAGCCGGTGCTCGGCCACGATCACGGCCCGCCCGCCGGCCGCGAGTTGCCGGCACGCGGCGAGCACGGCCTGCGACCCCTCGGGGTCCAGCTGCGAGGTCGGTTCGTCGAGAGCGATGAGCTGTGGCCGCATGACCAGCACGGCGGCGAGTTGGACCCGTTGCCGCTCACCACCCGAGAGAGTCGGCAGGCGCCGCGCTCGGAGATGCTCGATCGACAGTGCGGCCAGCGCCTCACCGACCCGGTCGTGCATTTCGGATCGCCCCATAGCCTGGTTTTCGAGACCGAAAGCGACTTCTCGTTCGACGGTCCCGTAGACCGATTGCGTCTCGACGTCCTGGAAGACCAGCCCTACGCGACCCGCCAGCCGTGGAATCGGTGTCCGCATCGGGTCGAGTCCCGCGACCAGCGCCGAGCCCGAGATCCGGCCGCCGTGGAACTGGGGCACGAGCCCGTTGAGGAGCCGGAGAAGTGTCGACTTGCCGCCGCCGGAGCCGCCGACAACCAATGTCAGGCCCGGCTCGAGCTCGAGATCGAGCGAGCGCAGCGAAGGCGTTGCAGCGCCGGGATACCAGTAGCTTACGTCCCGAATTCGGGCGACAACTTCCACGTCAGCGCCCTCGGCTCGCCCGGACCGGCCACGCGACCGCCGGTGCCGCCAGCATCAGGCAGCCGACCAGCAGCACCGGGTTGGCCGGCGGCAGGTAGATGGTCGGGTACGGATACCAGTCGATCGGAGCGCCGGTGAAGTGAAGCCCGATGAACAGCACCGCCGCTCCGACGGAGGCGGCGGCAACGGCGACATCGCGGCGGCTCCAGCCGGTGCCGGAGTAGCTGGTCCGGTGGCCTGCGCCAAAGCCGCGCGCCTCCATCGCCTCCGCCAGCAGGACCGAATCCTCGATCGCGGTCAGAACGACCGGCACGAGCACCTCGTTCCACGACCGGAGCCCGCGGGGCCGCCAGCCGCGCATCCGCTGAGCGTCGCGAACGGCACCGAACGTCCGGCCGAATCCGGAGACGAGGTTCAGCGACGTGGCCACGGCAATCCCAGTCCGCTCGAGCGGCCCCGGCATGGCGTCGACCACGTCGTGCGGCTCGAGCACGAACGAGAGCGGCGCCACCGCCAGCAGCGCCGCGGCCAGCCCGAGTCCCAGATCGGCGCCGAAAGCGAGCGTTTCGACGGTCAGATTGCCCCCCACCAGCGGCCAATCCGCGGGCAGGCTGGCCAGCACATCGGCGCCGGCATGCGCCGCGAGCACGTTGATCAGCGCCGCGAAGCCGGCGGCAACCGCGACCGTGATTGCGAGCGGCCTGACCCGCCGGCCCTCCGGCAGCCAGGTCAGCAGGACGTCGAGTGCGGCCAGTGCCACGAGCCCGCGGTATATGGGGTTGTTGGTCGAGAGGGCCACGGTCACAGCCGCGAGCGACCAGATCAGCCACGCCCGAGGCGCGATCCCGGGACGCGGCCACTCGGCGGCCGGGGGTACGGGGGGCGCCGGCGGCACGGGGGGCGCCGGCGGCGGCACGCGCTCGGCAGCATTCGGCAGGACGGTCATGTCGAGCGACGCCGCGCGGCGAAGAGCCGGAGCAGGGCCAGGCCTCCGAGCCCGACGCCCACCAGCGCGGCCGCGATCCAACCGAGATCTATGCCGCCCGACGGCGCCGTGTCGGCGGATCCGCGTCCGGGCGGCGCGGCGCTCACCGGAGCGGCTCCGCCCGCACCTGTCTCAGCCGCGCCACCGCCCCCGCCGCTCGCCACTGCGCCGCTGCAGACCCCCGCGGCCGCCGGCTGCGGCGGCGCCGGATCACTCGCTGAAGGCACGTACCGGAAGCCCTCGGCGTCGCCGTCGGCCAGCTTCAGGGACGAGATGCCGACCGCGGAGAGCTGCCACTTGCCGCCACCGGACGAGCTGAAGATCGCCCAGTAGCTGTCGCTGCCCGGGCAGGTGGCGTAGCGCGCCGGCTCCGAGTCGATGGCGCACACGGCCCGACCGTAGCCGCCGAACGTCTCGCCCGACCATGCCACGCCCGACGAGTCGAGGAGCTGTTCGCCGGTTATCGAGGCCGATTCGAAGGCCACGCAACGGGTCACGACCGAACCGTCGGCGTGCTCCACGACCAGGGCTGCGTGGTTCGGGCCCGCGCCGGCACAAGTCGCCGCCAGCGGTGAGCCGGGCTCGAGCGCCGCCCCGGCCAGGGCCGCTACGGCCAGGGCCGTTACGGCCAGGGCCGCTACGACCGCCGCCACAGCCGCGGCCAACGGCGCGACCGTGGCCGGCGCCACGACCGAAGCCGCGATCCTGCCCGCCGGGGCGGCGCCGGCTCGCCAGAACCTGCGCATCAACGTGGCCGGGACCGCGCCCGGTAGAACCAGAGTCCGCCGCCGGCCAGGAGGATCAGCACCACGGCACCGGCCGCGAGGAACGTGAAGCCGGGCCCCGAACTGCCGCTCGGGCTCGAGTCATCGCCGCCGGAGCTCGCTGCTCCGCCGGCAGCCGAACCGGCGCTTGCGCTCGGGCTCGCCGCCGGGCTCGGGCTCGCTACCGGAACGTAGCCCGGACACTGTGTCGCCGGCACGCCAAGCCCCGCCTTGAAATGGGCCGCCGCGCCGTACGGCACGCCCGCAAGTCCTGCCGGAACCTGGCTTGTGGTGAAAGCCGACTCGCCCGAGCCCGGGTACGTGAACCCGCCGTCGATCGCCTGGCTGGCCCGCATGCTCGTCAGAACGTCGGCAGAGCCTTTGGACCAACCGACCGATCCGGAATCCTGGCCCATGGCCAGCAGCGCCTGCAGAACGATCGAATCGGAGTCGGCGTCGCTCGCCGGCGTCCCGTTCGCGGTCGAGTTCTGATATGGAAAGCCGCCATCGGCGAGTTGCTGGGTCGCGAGGTAGGCGAGAGCCGCGGCATCGGCGGAATGTATGCCGGACGCATCGAGCGCCATGAGCGCGATCCCCGTGGAGTTGGTGTCGCCCCCGCCGGCCGCGACCGGCGCCTTGCCGTAGCTCCAGCTGCCGTCGGTGTCCTGGAGCGCGAGAAGCTCGGCCGTGGCGGCCGGAGACACCGCTCCGCCGGATGCCTGGACGGCCAGGATCGCGAAGGCCTGGGCGAATGTCGAGCCGTCCCCGTAGGCGCCGGTGCCGGCGTGGTACAACGCCGCGAGCCGCGTGATCAGGTTGCGGCCGGAGAAGGCCGTGGGATCGAGGCCGGCCGCGACCACCGCCAGAATCGCCTTGCCCGTCTGAGCGGCGTCGGCGGTGGCCGCATCGGATGCCGTGGCCAGGAACGCCAGCGCCCCCGTGCCGCCGGAAGTGCAACTCGTCAGCGTGGCGGGGTCATAACCGGCCGCGGCCGTTCCGATGATGAAGTCGGCCGTTTCGCCGAGCGACTTGTCGATCGATCCGTCCGGCAACTGCGCCGCGACGAGGTAGGCCAGCGCTCCGGCAGCTCGATCGGGGTCGGTGGCGGCCGACGAGAAAGTGGGGCCCGGGGTCGGAATGGGGGTGGGGCTCGCAGCGGGACTTGCCGCCGCGGCACCGACCGGCATCGTGAGGATGGTCGCCAGTATCGCGCTGGCAACAACCAGTTTTCGCATCTTTCCTCCGGCGGCATTGCCCGCCTGCCGGAGGGGACCTCGCCGCCGGAGGCCTCCCATCCGATCCGCGCAGGTGGGTGACGAGCCATTGGCTAGCCANNTCGGTCAGGTCTCCTGGCTCGCGAGTCCGAGTGATTGGCCTGGGCCAAAGACTCGTCGACTGGCCACCTTCCCGGGCATATGCCCAGTGGCGCGGCGATCGGGCTCCCGCCGGATCGCCAACCTCATTGGGCTCCCGCCCGATGAGGCGCCAGCCGTTCCTCGCTCACAGTTGCGCGACA
>PMXR01000053.1 GCA_003171035.1 Chloroflexota bacterium | reverse complement strand
GGCTTCTTGACCGCCAGCGCCCCACCGGGCATCGGCGCACGGCCAAAGCGGCCGACGCGCCGGTAACCCGCCAGAGTTGCCACAAGGACTTCGCCGCCCCAGAACGTCCCGTCGTCGCCCATCCCCAGGCCGTCGAACGCCACGCCGATGAACTCCCCCGTCAGGCCGGCCTCGGCCGCGGCCGACGCAACGTGGGCGTGGTGGTGTTGGACGGCGATGCGCCGGTTCTCCGGGAAGTGGCGGAAAGCCCACTGCGTCGACAGATACCCGGGATGCAGGTCGTGGGCGACGTACTCTGGCTCGATGTCGAGCAGCCTCTCCAGGTGGGCCAGGTTCGTCTCGAAGGCCGCGTGCGTCGGCAGATCCTCCAGGTCGCCGGTGTGGGGCGACACGTGGGCGCGCGAGCCGCGGGCGAGGGTGAAGGTGTGCTTCAGCTCCGCGCCGGCCGCCAGAACGGTTCGTGGCGTGGCGATCGGCAGCGTGAGCGGCTCCGGGGAGTAGCCGCGGCCGCGGCGGATCATGCTCTCGGCGCCGTCCACGACCCGGGTGACGGAGTCGTCGTAGCGGGCCCGGATCTCGCGGTCGTGGCTCAGGAACGAGTCGACGATCCCCGCCAGCAGCTCGAGCGCCTGGGCGTCGTCGGTCACGAGCGGCTCGTCGGCCATGTTGCCGCTCGTCAGAACGATGGGGCGGCCGAACCCTTCGAGCAGCAAGTGGTGGAGCGGCGTGTACGGCAGGAAGAGTCCAACTCTCCGGTTGAGCGCAGCGGCCCGTGTCGGGTCGGCGCCGGTGACGCCGTCACAGAGCCGGGCCCCAACCTCGGCGAGTGCCGCGGCGCCGGTGAGTGGCGCGTCCACGTCCCATGGCGCGTCCACGTTCCGTGGCGCCCGGCGATCCACCAGGACGATCGGTCGCGCCGGGGAAGTCAGCAGCGCCTCTTCTTCGGGCGTGACCGCGGCTTCGAGCCGGGCCGCCGCCAGGTTCCGGACCATGACCGCGAACGGCTTGGCCCAGCGATGCTTGCGGTCGCGCAACCGGGCCACGGCAGCCGGATCGGTCGCATCGCAGGCGAGGTGGTAGCCGCCCAGGCCCTTGACCGCGACGATGCGTCCCGCCCGCAGATCGTCGAGGGCGGCGGCGAGGGCCGCTTCGCGATGCGCAGCCGGAGCCGCGTCTCCCGGCCTCTGGTAGGCGAGTTGCGGGCCGCATTCCGGGCAGGCGATCGGCTCGGCATGGAANNGTGGCGATGTCGGGCGGAAAGAGCCGCTCGGCCGAGGCCGCGTCTTCGCTCTCGTCGATCGTGAAACCAGAACCGATCGGGATCTCGCGCTCGGTTGGCCCAACCGAGACATCCTCGACCCGAGCGCGAGGTGGCGCCTCGGATCGAAGCCGCGCCGCGAACGCGTCGAGCGCCTCAGCCGGTCCGGCCACGACGATCATGACCTGGCCGGCGCGGTTCACGACCGAACCGTCGAGCCCCAGCTCGGTAGCCAGCCGCCAGACGAACGGCCGGAACCCGACGCCCTGAACGACGCCACGAACCTGGACGGCACGCGCAAGCCGAAGGCCGGGGGCAGCGGGCTTCAAGTGTCCCTCTCCCGCTCCACGCTTCGTGCCCTGCCTGCCTCGTGCATCGATCTCCACCGTGTGCTCGTCGCGGGCGCGCGACCGCTCCTCGCCCACACCCATCTCACACCATGGCGCTTCAGCTTCCGCCTGCCGAGCGGCCCGCAGCCGCGGCCAAACGGCCCGACTACACCCCTGCCCGCAAGGGTGGCCCGCTCAGACCACGACCGGAGAATCCTCGAGGCCGACGCCCGCCAGCGCGTGCTTGCAGCGCGGGCAACGTCCGTCCGCGAGATGCCATTCGGTCACGGCGAAGTCCGACCGGACGATCAGCTTCTCACCGCAGCGGGCGCAGAACGTGGTCGCGACCTCGACTTCCGGCGCATTGCCGACATATACGTGGCGCAACCCGACCTCGCGGGCTGCCTCGGCGGCCGCCACGAGGGTCGCCGCGGGCGTCGGGCGCAGGTCGGGCAGCTTGTATGCCGGCTGGAAGCGGGTTAGGTGCCAGGGAGTCTCGGGCCCGACCGCCGTCGCGATCCATTCCGCCATGGCTCTCAGCTCGTGGGGATCGTCATTGAGGCCCGGGATGACCAGGGTCGTCAGTTCGAGCCAGATGCCGCGCTTGTGCATCTCCATGACTGCATCGCGAACGGGCTCCCACTGAGCCCCGCAGACGCGCCGGTAGAAGTTGTCGTTGGCCGCCTTCAAGTCGACGTTGGCGGCATCGAGATACGGCGCGACCAGCTCGATCGCCTCGGGCGTCTCGTAGCCGTTGGTCACGAAGACGTTGTGGAGGCCGGCAGCACGCGCTCGAACCATAGTGTCCAGAGCAAACTCGATGAAGATGGTCGGCTCCACATACGTGTAGGCGATGCTGCGGGCACCGGCCCCGACCGCTTCCTCGACAACCTCGTCTGGGCTGACGTCGCGGCTGTCCGGCACCAGCCCTTCGCGGAACGACTGGGACATCTCCCAGTTCTGGCAGAAGGCGCAGTGGAAGTTGCAGCCCTGGGTGCCGATCGAATAGGCGTAGCTGCCGGGCATGAAGTGGTAGAAGGGCTTCTTCTCGACCGGCTCGGCCTGGGCGGCAACGATCTGGCCGTAGACCGTCGTGTACAACCAGCCGCCGCGGTTCTGGCGGACACCACAGATACCGATCCGGCCGGGGCGCAGGACGCAGCGATGCGCGCAGGCGTTGCATCGGACGCTGCTGGGGGCCACCGGGTCGTCGAACGGCTCGCCCAGCAGCGCCTGGCGAATGTTCGGCTCGGATTCGTCACCGGGACCGAGATCGCCGATTCGGAGACCTGCCGGCGGCTCCTCGCCCGGGAAATGCGCCCGAACGGGGTCCGGCAGCGTCGCGTCGGGTTCGAAGGCGACGGCCGGGGCTTTGGTGAAGGTCTCGGTGGGTTGCGCAGGCTGCGAAGTATCGTCCATCAAGGCCTCTGAGCTCGGTCTCGCCGTCGACTCGGATCCAGGGCCCTGGGGACATGCCCTACTCCGTTTGCAGTATGCCATCACTACGACCCTTGCGGCCCGCCTAACGGACGCTCCGAGGCCCAAAATCGACTGGGCGCACCGGAAGCATCGCTTCGGAGGTGTCGGCGACCTCGAACGAGACCGCATCGGGGTCCACCCCTGTATGCCGCTCGCCTACGGGTAGTTCGGCCCTTGCCGGAGGCGGAGCCGCGCGGGAGGCTACGACCAACAAGTCCCGTACGCGGGACCGCCTCGGACCGAAGGGTCCGCGGTTTGTTCGGCGTCGGGATCCGCACCCGAAAGCGAATAGCGAATGGCGATCAGTCCAGTTGCCATGACTCCCCGGCCGCCGGTGCCGTGGACGCCCCTCGTCGTCGCCGAGGAGCATTGCAAAGGCTGCGAGCTCTGCGTCGCTGCGTGCCCCAAAGGCGTATTGGCGCTCGACCGGGGCCGCGTCAACGGGCTCGGCTACCATCCGGTCCGGCTGACCGACGCCTCGGCCTGCACCAGCTGTGCCTTCTGCGCCCGTGTCTGCCCCGACTCCGTCTTCACCGTCTGGGCCGCGCCGCGCGGCGGTTCTCCCGTGCCGTCCGAAGAGAGAGGGCCGCAATGACGAGCCGGGGCCGACCCGAGGTCACGCCGGCGCCCACGACCGCGGAAGCCGACGCCGCCCGCCGCGCCCGAGTCCTGATGAAGGGCAACGAGGCGATCGCCGAAGCCGCGATCCACGCCGGATGCGATGCGTACTTCGGCTATCCGATCACCCCGCAGGCCGAGTTGCTGGAGTGGATGGCGCGCCGGATGCCCGAACTGGGCCGGGTCTTCATCCAGGCCGAGAGCGAGCTGGCCGCGATCAACATGGCCCTCGGCGCAGCCGCGACCGGTGCTCGGGTCATGGTTTCGTCGTCCAGCCCCGGCATCAGCCTGATGGCCGAGGCGATGAGCTACATGGCCGGATCGGGCACGCCCATGGTGCTGGTCAACATCATGCGGGCGGGCCCCGGCCTGGGCGGCATCGGACCGTCGCAAAGCGACTACTTCCAGGCAACCAAGGGCCATGGCCACGGCGACTACCGCGTCCCCGTCCTCGCGCCGGCGTCGATCGGCGAGGCGATGGAACTGATGGCCGACGCCTTCGAGCTGGCGGAGCGCTACCGGACTCCGGTGATGCTCGTGGCCGACGGCATCCTGGGCCAGGCCATGGAGCCGGTGGAGCTGCGGTTCCGAACACCCGAACGCCACACGTTCGACTGGGCGCTGACCGGCGCCTCGGGCCGGCCCGCCAGGATCATCAAGTCCATCGACCTCGATCCGGAGGTTCTCGAGCGGCGCAACCTCGATCTCCAGCACAAGTACCGCGAGATCACCCGCCGCGAAGTTCGCTGGGAGTCATGGCAGCTCGAGGATGCCGACTACGCGATCGTGGCCTACGGGACCGCCGCCAGGGTCGCTCGCAGCGCCATCACGGCAGCTCGCGAGCGCGGCATCAAGGTGGGCCTGTTCCGGCCGATCACGTTGTGGCCCTTCCCCGAACGCGAACTCGCCCGGCTGAGCCGTCATCTGGACGGCATCCTGACGGTGGAATTGTCGTCGGGGCAGATGGTCGAGGACGTCCGCCTGGCGGTCGAGGGGCGCTGCCCCGTCGCCTTCCACGGCCGAATGGGCGGCCTGGTCCCCACTCCCGACGAGGTGGTGGGCGCGCTGAAGGCACTCAAGGGCAAAGTCGATCGGGCGCGGCCTCCCGAACACCGCGACCACACGCCGCCGGTGACGCACTGGCGGGAGTCCGAAGATCGAGCCGAAGCTGAGCCGTGGGCCCACGAACGGGCTCGCCGGGGAGGTCGACGATGACGCTCCACACGCCCGAACCCGGGGACGCTGCGCGGCCGGCCGCGGCCGCTCGACTCGTCTACGCCAAACCGGACGTCCTGCGCGACAGATCCACGCATTACTGCCCCGGCTGCGGCCACGGCGTCGTCCACCGCTTGCTGGCCGAGGTCCTTACGGAACTAGACCTGCCGTCCCACACCATCGCGGTGGCGCCCGTCGGGTGCGCCGTCTTCGCCTACGACTACCTCGAAGTGGACTTCGTCGAGGCGCCGCACGGCCGCGCCCCGGCCGTGGCCACGGGGATCCGGCGCGTTCGCCCGGAGGCGTTCGTTCTGACATACCAGGGCGACGGCGATCTGGCCGCGATCGGCACCGCCGAGATCGTCCATGCCGCCGCGCGTGGCGAGCGCATCACCGCGATCTTCGTCAACAACGGCATCTACGGCATGACCGGCGGCCAGATGGCCCCGACCACGCTGCTCGGCCAGCGGACCACTTCCTCACCCAACGGCCGTGATGCGGCGCTGATGGGCTACCCGATCCGCATCACCGAAATGCTCGCGCAGCTGCCCGGCGTCACGTACGCCGCCCGCGGCACCATTGCCGACGTCGCGTCGATCGGCAAGCTCAAGGCCATGATCAAGCGGGCTTGCCAGGTCCAGATCGAAGGCGGCGGGTTCGCTCTCGTGGAGGCGCTGTCAAACTGCCCCGTCGGCTGGGGCATGACGCCGCAGCAATCGATCGAGCACCTCAAAGGCCCGGTCGTAGAGGCATACCCGCTGGGCGTTATCGTCGATCGCGGAGCGACCGTCGCGCCGACATTGGACCTGGGCTGCCCGGCCCCGGCACATCCGGAGGCCTGATATGGACCACTCGGTTGTGTTCGCGGGTTTCGGCGGTCAGGGCCTGTTGTTCACGGGTCAGGTTCTGGCCCGGGCGGCCATCAAGGATGGTCTGGAGGTCTTCTGGATTCCTTCATACGGCCCTGAGATGCGAGGCGGTACAGCCTCGTGCACGGTCATCCTGGGCGATACCCCGATCGGCTCTCCCGTTGTCGACCGGTTCGACGCGGCAGTCACCATGAACCTCCCGTCGCTGCGGAGGTTCGCGCCTCGCGTGGCGCCGGCCGGGCTGCTGCTGATGAACAGCTCACTTCTGGGTGACGAAGAGACGGGCCGCTCCGACATCGAGGAAATGCACTTGCGCTGCACGGAACTGGCGGCGCTCGGCGGGGACGACACGCTGGTCAGCGTCGCGGCGCTCGGCGCGCTGGTTGCCCGGACCGGCTGGGTCACTCCCGAGTCCGTCCGGGCCGCACTACGGGAGATGGTCGGGAAGAAGCGGCCCGAGGTTGTCGACACGGATCTCGGCGTCTTCGAGGCCGGCCTGCAGGCGGGGGCAGCCTAGCGCAGCGGGACGGCGACCTCAGATGCTGGCGCCCGATGGAACGGGCGTGGGCACGCCGATCTGCCCGCCGCGACCACCGCCGAACCCACCGCGGCCGCCACGCCCGCCAACCTGGATCCCGGTGGCATTGAGTGAGCCGTCGGCGTTGAATGTTCCTTGCGCCGTGATCCTATTTCCGACAGCCACGTTGGCCAGAGACGCGTTGGCAACCCCGCCAACCAGGTAGGTCGTGGTCGGCGAGACGTCAACGGTGACCGTCTTGCCGGCGACCGTTGCCACGACGATCGTTGACGCGGTCTTGCTCGCGATCGTGCCCGTCACTGGAGCAGGCGCAAATTGGCCCCCTCGCGGGTTGGCCGGGGCGCCGGACGACAGCGGAGCCGGCGACGCGTGGGCAATCGCAGGCATCGCCCCAGGTGCACTTGTATGGCCGGAGTTGGCCCCCACGGCGAAAGCGACCGAGGCGACACCGACCAGAACCAGCGCCGCGGCCGGAGCGAACATCACGTAGTTGGACAGAGAGAGTTTCACGTCAGCACCTCTTGGCCGGGTGACTCGCGCCGAGACCCCGGTAGCCCCTGGATGGTCATCGTAGAAGCATCCATGGGCGCAATATGACACTGCGAGGCTTAAGCAATCCTGAAAGCGGGCCGGCCTCCCGCGAGTGGGCGACCCTCGGGACGGTTCCCGCCCAACACAGAAACGGGGCCCGTTGCGAGGCCCCGGTTCTGTGTTGGATTCGCGATTCGACCCGCCCTATTACCTCGACCCGGACCTGGTGAGGTCGCTGGTCGAAATGATGCCGATTGGCGTGGCCGCCTGGTTCGTTACGACGAGGCGGTGGACCCCGCGCTCGTCCATCTGCCGGGCGGCTTCGTTGAGCGTGGCCGTCACGGCGATGGTCAGGGCCGGTCTGGTCATGACTTCGCCGACCGCCAGACCGCGCCAGTTGGAGGCGAGGTGCTGGTCCGCTCGAACCCGGATCAGATCGGTCTGGCTCAGCACACCGACCAGCGTCCCGGCATCGTCGATCACCGGCAAGCCGGTGATCATCTTGCTCTCGAGGATTCCGGAGGCTTCGGCCAGCGACGCCGTCTCTACGATCGAGATCGGGTTGGCCGTCATGACCTCGCCGACGGTCCGGGCGTCGTCCATTACTGTCTCGGTTCGCTCAACTCACGCAGCTGGCGGGCCAGTGCGGATCCGTCCAGGTGCTTGAGGAGGGTGCCGCCGATCCCGCTGGCAACTGCCTCTCGCTGCTCATCCGCGTGCCAGTAAGACGCGAGCACCGCGATCCGATCGGCAGGAATCAGATCGCGCAATGCGTCAACCATGGGCTTCCAGCCACCTGTGACGTCGGCGTCGAGGAGAACCACGTCGGGCCGAGCCGACGCCGCTTCGCGGGCGGCCGACTCACACGATGCCAGCGCCACGACAAAGCCGTGGCGAGACAGGTGGTCGCACAGGGCCTCGGTCGCAGCTCGGTGCTGACTCACGATCAGCAGCCTGCGGACTGGTAGCTGGGGTTCGGCAAGCATGGGTACAGCCTGCGCCCGGGTACGGGCGAGACACAGCGGCAGGGCTCCCCAATAACGAGGGCCATATGGCCCGCGCGGCTGGGCGACGAAGGCTCGGTCCCAGAACCCGTTCATAACCAGACGGGGTCAGCTCACGTCGAAATCGCGTGGGGAGAGACGGACGGCGGCCTGCGATACTCTCGCTACTCCGGCACGTCGGGCGGCCGGCTTCGCACAAGGAGAGCTAGATGGCGGACCGCACCACGACCGATGAGCCCCAGCCGGGCCTTTTTGGCTCTGTCACGGTCAAGGTCGCCTGGGCTCTCGGACTGGTATTGGTCGGCGCGATCGCCATCTTCTCCGTGGTCTACCTGGCTGTCTATGCGCATGACGTTCTTGTCGGCATGAGCGCGACTCGCGTCGTCTGGGTCGGAGGAGCGGTCATCGTCGCCGGTGTCGTATGGGGCCTCGCGATCTGGAACCGCGGCCCCTTCCGAACGCACACCCTAGTCGTGGGCCTGGTTGCCATCGCTATTACGCGCTTGCTCGACGTCGCTCTGGTCGGCGCCCCTCTCGTCTCGGACTTCGCCCGCTACAACGGTCTGGCCGACCAGATCACACACACGGGGCCGATGCTTGCAGCCGTCCCGACCGGATGGCCAACAGCCCTGGCGGTTGTTTACTCCGTCTTCGGCACGAACCCAGTAAACGGACAGCTGCTCAACTGCGCAATCGCCCTCCTGACCGGGGCAATGCTCTTCGATGTCGCAAGGAGAGTCTTCGGGGATCGCGCCGCGTCCTGGTCGCTCTGGTTCTTCGCACTCGCCCCGTCCCAGATCCTGATGACCGGCGTACTCGCATCCGAGGCTCCATACGGTCTGCTGCTGATGGCGGCGATCTGGATTTCCTTGAGGCTGGCGACGCGTCCGTTACTGGCCGCCGTCTGCATCGGCTGCCTCCTTGCGGCCTCCCAGTACGTCCGCGCCACTACACCCGTTCTGCTGCCGGCATTCATGCTCATTCCCTTCATCGCGCCCGCAGCTAGACTGCGGCCAGCCGCTATCCGGGCAGGCGTCCTGCTCGTGGCCTTCCTTGTCTGCCTCCTGCCGGTCGTGGCCTGGAACGAGCAGACGCGCGGCGAGCTGTCCGTCGCTCCGTCCTACTACGGCGGTTGGAGCCTGCTCGTTGGAACGGACCCCGCCAACGGCGGCCAGTACAACGCGAGCCTGGCCGCGTCGGTGCCGGGGACTCCAGGCACGCCGGAATTCGACGCGAATGCCCAACGGACGGCAATCAGCCGGCTCGAGGCGAAGCCGCTTCAATTCGTCGAGCTGGCAGCCCGGAAGTTCCCACGAATGTGGGCCCCAGAAGACTACGGCGTGTCCTGGACAGTTGGCGTGACGCACCCGACCAACAAGGACGAGAGCGTGACGCTGCTATTGCTCTCACAAGCCGCTTACGCAGTGATCCTTGGACTGGCAGTTCTGGGCTTGTGGCGGCTCAAACGCGCCATGCCAGGAACTGTGGTGGTGATTGTCGTAATCATCGGGTCCCTGGCTGTGGCCCATACCTTCGTTGAGGTCCAGCCCCGCTACCACTCATACGTGGAACCGTTGCTATGCATCGTTGCGGGCCCTGGAGTTGCCGCCCTGAGGTTTCCGAAGCTCTTGCACCGGTAAGCCCACCCATCAGCACGCGCCATAGCCGGAGAGCGCACGAACCCACCGGCAAACCGACCGAGTGGCAACCAATTGCCCGCGACTCGGGCCATTCGGCACTGCGCAATGCCACGATCCGCAGCGATATTTGGCGACGTGACGAACGCCGGAGGGGACGCCCGGCGTTCGTCCCTTTTTTTCGCCCGCTCGCAGGCGGCGCACTCCGTTGTTGCCGCCTGTGGTGCTCGCTCACGCACCCTCAGGTGCGCTGCCGAACTAGAGGCCGTAGGCCTTCACGGCGTAGGCGGTCAGTTCGTCGCGGAAGTCCGGATGGGCGATCGCGATCAGGCGCCTGGCCCGCTCGCGGAAGCTCTGGCCGAAGAGCTCGGCGACGCCGTATTCGGTCACGACATAGCGAACGTGCGAACGGGTGGTGGTCACGCCGGCGCCCTCCTTGAGGGCCACCGTGATGCGTGAGAACTTGCCGTCGGCCGCGGTGGAAGGCAGGGCGATGATCGCCCGCCCTTCCTCGGCCAGCGCGGCGCCGCGCATGAAGTCCATTTGCCCGCCCACGCCGCTGTACATGCGGCTGCCGATCGAGTCGGCACAGACCTGGCCGGTCAAATCCACCTCGATGGCGGAGTTGATGGCCGTCATCCGGCGGTGCTTGCGGATGACCGAGGTGTCGTTGGTGTAGTCCACCTGCCGCATCTCGACCATCGGGTTGTTGTCGACGAACTTGTACAGGCGCTGCGTGCCCATCATGAACGTGGTCACGATCTTGCCGCAGTCGATGTCCTTGCGCTCGCAGGTCACGACGCCGCGCTCGACCAGATCCACCAGCACGTCGGTGAACATCTCCGTGTGGATGCCCAGGTCGCGCTTGTTATACAGGTGCTTGGCGACGGCGCTCGGGATGGCTCCGATGCCCATCTGGAGCGTGGCCTCATCCTGGACCAGGTCCGCGACGTACTCGCCGATCTTGCCTTCCGCTTCGGTGATGTCGCCGGGATCGTGGTCGTAGGGCGGCTGATCCACCTCCACACCGAAGTCGATCTTGGTGACGTGGACGAAGCTGTCGCCAAGGGTTCGCGGCATGGACTTGTTCAGCTGGGCGATGACTACCTTGGCGTTGCGGACGGCCGTGATCACAGTGTCGACCGACGTGCCCAGCGAGCAGAAGCCGTGTTCGTCCGGCGGCGTGACGTTGATCAACGCCACGTCGAGCGGCAGAATGCCGCGGTCGAAGAGCGCGGGGATGTCCGACAGGAAGACGGGGATGAACTCGGCGCGGCCCTCGTTGATCGCCTTGCGGGCGTTGGGGCCGATGAAGAGGGCCTTGTGGCAGAAGTGGCCAACCATATCGGGCGCGAGGTGCGGGTGTGGCCCCTCGGCGTGCATGTGGATGATCTTCACGTCTTCGAGCTCGGGGGCTCGACGTACCAGTGCCTCGAGCAGGATCGTCGGCGACGCCGCGGCCCCCTGCATGAAGACCTGCTGACCTGACTTGATGCCGGCTACGGCCTGATCGGCGCTAACGATTTGCATGAGACGGGAGTTTAGGGGACGGCGGCGTCAGAACGAGTGCCGTTTGGCCGGTTGGTGTCCCCGGCGGTACCGCCGGCGGGGGCCGATGGGCAGTCCGGCGCGCCGCACCGCCCAAGAGGCAAGCTAGACCGAACTGCCGGGTTTCGGCGAGCCGAAATACGGCACTCGAGTCAGAGCGAGCGTGATCCACGTTGCGTCCGAATCGATGCCGACGCGCGCGTTTGACATCTCGTTGGTAACGACGCCACGAGACCCATTCCAACTCTGGATCCACTGTCGTATGGCAGGCATGGCGGTCGCGAACATGGGCGTTGTCGCCGTCAGGTCGTCAAAGACGCTCTTGGCCGTTTTCGCACCAGTCGCCGCAGGAACTTCGACTTCCATGTCCATGACCCCTGCTCTGTCTGCGACGAAATCGAGGTTGATCCGAACGCCGCGCAGCGTTCCCTGGCAGGTCCATTGCGGCTCGTTCTCCGGCATCCCCACGCTCGGCTCGCCGCAGGAAATGCCGGCCGTGCGCAAGGAATCCAGGATCGCCGAAACCGCGCCAGTGGTAGCGACCGACGACGCGGCGGGGGTCGGGGCCCAACCACATCCGCCCACTAGCAGGGCGGCCAGGACCGCGGGCGCGCCCCATATGGTTCGTCGCCCCGTTGCTCCTGTGATCGCCATGACCACACCCCCAACCGTCGAGTCGCAAGGCGGCAAAGCCTGGACTTCGGCCGCCCGGCACCGAACGCTCTACGCGCCGCCCTTCATGCGGTGTCGCGCTACGAAGGCCGCCGCTTGGGCGCGGCGTTCCAGGTTCAGCTTCGAAAGGATGGAGCTGACGTAGTTCTTCACGGTCTTGTCCGACAGGAAGACCTCGGAGGCGATCTCCTTGTTGGTCTTGCCCTCGGCGACCAGCAGCAGGATCTTCTGCTCCTGCTGAGTCAGCTGCGCCATCTCATCCGTATACGTGCCGGTCGCGATGCGGCGGACTCGGTCGAGAACCTTCTCAGTTACGGCCGGATCGAGCAGCGACTCGCCACGCCCGACCGACTCCAGGGCACTCACTAGATCGCGGCCCCGGATCTGCTTGAGCAGATAGCCGGAGGCGCCAGCGATGATCGCCGACAGCACGGCTTCTTCGTCGGGGTAGCTGGTGAGGATGACGACACGAGTGGCGGGGAACTCGGCCCGGATCTCTCGACAGGCTTCGATCCCGGAGCCGTCGGGCAGGCGAACGTCCATCACCACGAGATCCGGCTCGAACTTGCGAGCCATCTCGACGGCTTCCGCCGCGGTACCTGCTTCGGCGACTACCTGGAAGTGCTCGCGGCGCTCCAGCAGCGACACGAGACCCTGGCGAACGACCTCATGGTCGTCGACCACCAGAAGCCGGAGCGGTCGTGCCTCGATCTGGTCGGTCATTGGTCTCCTTTGTCCGCGACCCCGCTCGTGGCTTCGCGGCGGGGCACCTCGACGATGATACGCGTGCCGAAGCCGGAATCGCTTTGGACTTGCAGCTTGGCACCGACAGACGAGGCTCGTGCCGTCATGTTCACGAGGCCCTGATGCCCGGCTCCACGTGGCGCGGCGGGGTCAAAGCCGACGCCGTTGTCGCTGATGATGAGCTTTACCGCTCCTTCGAACACCTCGACGTGGATGCTGCCCTGTGTCGCCTTGGAGTGGCGGGCGATGTTGCTGAGCGCCTCGCGCGCGATCGAGAGCAGCTGCCCGACGAGGTCCGCCGGCAGGTCGCTGTCCGTGGCATCGGAGGTTTCGAGCTCCACGTCGACCATGCTGTTGACGCGGAACTCGTCGGCGAGTGCGGCCAGACCACCGACCAGGCCGGCCTGCTCCAGCAGCTCGGGCCGTAGACCGAAAATGAAGTTGCGGATGTCGCGGATCGACTGGTCGAGCGAATCGATGGCCCGCTCGACTCGAGCCTTGGCCTCGTCCCGTTCATCCTCCATCAGGTCCGGCACGTCCTCGAGCGACAGGCCGACGGCATAGATGCTCTGGATGATGCCATCGTGCAGGTCGCGGCCGATGCGCTCGCGCTCTTCCACGATCGCCAGCCGCTGGACCTGTTCGTGGAGCCGGGCGTTCTCGATGGCGATGCCGGCGTGGAGAGCGAACATCTCGACCAGCCGCTCGTCGTCCTCGGTGAAGTCTCCGAACGGCAGCTTGTTCGTCAGGTAGAGCCGCCCGATCGATCGGCCCTTTGCCCCGATCGGGACTCCCAGGAGTGAGTGCATCGAGGGGTGGTTCGCCGGGAACCCGTACCGCCGAGGGTCCGCCTCGATGTCGTGGACTCGGATCGGCCGGCCCTCACGGGCGATCACGCCGAGCAAGCCGTGACCGCGTGGCGGCGGTCCGATGCGCTCGCGCTCGGCCCGGCTGACGCCGCTGGTGATGAACCGCTCGAAGCCGAAGTCCTGGTCGACGATACCCAGCGCCGCGTACTGGGCGTGCGCCAACTCGCGGACACGATCGGTGATCAGCTGCAGGACTCGGTCGAGATCCAGGACGCCGGCGATTCCACGAGTGGCCGTGTCCATCGCCGCCAGCTCGTCCGTGGCCTGCCCGGCTCGGGCCCTCGACCACGCGGAGCCGATCACGATCTCCAGGCCTCGGGCACATTCGTCGACCGAGAAGACCGCCGCCGGCGGGGCGTCGAGCCGGAGCGTGGCCAGAACTCGATCGCCGAAGTGGAGGTAGTAGGTTCGGATTTCCGCCGTCTCCGTTGCCGGTTCCCTGAGACTCCCGGAACGAAGCTCGAGTTCGGTCAGTGGCGCCGCGTCGATGTGGAGGTGCCCGCCGCCGAGCCCCGAGCTGGCAATGACCTGCGCAAACGCCGCATCCAGTTGCGTGTGGCTGTGAAGGTCCGGCCTAGCCTGCCAGGCCTCGAGCGCTTCCGACATCTCGCGCAGACCCAGCAGGCCAGTGGAGTCCTGGCCGGTCTTCGATGCCGAATTGGAGGCGCTCATCAGGTTGAGCCTAACAAACCGGCCCTGATGGCGTCGCTACCCCATTCGTGCGTTGCGCTCGGGCCGGGGCCGGCCGTTGCCTCGTCGCTCCCCCACCCGCTTCTCACCGTCCAGGGGCCATACTGCCAGTGGGAACGGGCCGGAGGTCCCTAGGCCCTTGCCGGGGCCACCTCCACCCTTGCCGAACACGAAGACCGGTGGCACCCCAGCGCATCAGCCGGACGGACGGGGCCCGATGTCCAAGATAGAAACGATATTGCTCGCGACCGACGGTTCGCCTGCGTCGGAAGGCGCAAGCGACGAGGCGATCGACCTCGCCATTCAGGTTGGAGCGCGCCTGCTGGTCGTGAGCGTCCTGGGCGGCGCGGGGTCCCGACCGGCGGGATCGACCCTCGAGGCCGCCGGCCCTGCCGACTCACGCGACTCCCTCACGACGAAGGCCCAGGCACTCGCGCAGCGTGCCAAGGCGGCCGGCTGCGACGCTACGTTCCTGGTCTGGGACGGCGATCCCGGCGAGGCGATAGTGGCCGCCGCGGACTCCGAGAACGCGGACCTGATCGTGGTTGGATCCCATGGCCGGAGCGGCGTCAGCCGGTTCCTGATCGGATCCGTTTCCGACTTCGTGGTTCGCCACGCGCACTGCCCCGTCATGGTGGTGCGCGGCCGGCTCGAGGCCGCTCGCCGCTAGCTGTAGTCCCGAGGTCCGCGCCGGTCGCGCCCTCAGCACCTTGGCCTGCGTACTTGCCGCGCGGCTGACCAGCTCCCCTACTTTGTGTAGGCGCCTTCGGGATCGAGCTCCTGGCGGATGAGGCGCAACTCCTGTGGCGTGGGCGCCGGCGTCACAGGCAGCGGATCGGCGACTCTGGGCTCCCAACCGATCGTGTCGCGGATCTGATCGAGCGTGGCGCCGGGGTGGATCGAGTCCAGCCGCATCTCGCCGGCATCGTCGAAATGGTAGATGCCCAGGTCAGTGACCACGACCGACGGCCCGCTCCCAAGCCAGCCCTGTTCGCGGCGGATGCGGGCGGCCGCTTCGGCGCCGCCGAGGTTGCCCGGCGACGTGCGGAAGTCGATCTTGTCGACGAACGAGCGCTTCGACTGGCGCATGATCACGAAGACNNTGGCGCATGATCACGAACACCTGCCGAGCGTTGATGGCGATTTCGCACGCCCCGCCGGAGCCGGGCAGCCGCGTCTTGGGATGCTCGTAGTCGCCGATGACTGTGCTGTTGATGTTGCCGAAACGGTCGATCTGCGCGGCACCGAGGAAGCCGACGTCCACGAGCCCGCCCTGCAAGTAGAAACTGAACAGCTCGAACATCGGCACGATCGCGGTGGCGCCGGTCACGATGGTGGGGTCACCGATCGAGAGCGGCAGCCGGGCCGGCTTGGCCCCGAAGGCGCCCGACTCGTAGACGAGTTCCAGTTCCGGGGCGACGGTGAGCCGGGCCAGGTTGACGGCGATGTTAGGCAGCCCGACACCGACGAAGCAGACGCGCTGTCCGGCAAGCTCGCGGGCGGCGGCCACGATCATCATTTCGGACTTGGAGAATCCGGGCGCGGGCGACGCTCCGGGCACTCCGGGCGCGCCGGGCACTCCGGGCGCGCCGGGAACGTTTGGCGCGCTCATTCGTAGATCCCGTATTCGACCGACCCGGACGGTGCGCTGCCCGATGGCTTGAGACCGGCCAGGCGCTCGGCGCCGAGCTTCTCGACGTATTCGGCCCGACCGGAGACGCCGTAGACCCACTCGTCCAGCCAGGCCTGCGTCGTTGCCGCCTCGCGGCTGATCGCGTCCCAGTCGCGGTAGAAGTGGTTGTCTCGGTCGTACGAGCCCTGAACGTAAGAGGGATGCGCGCCCCACGGCTCCACCACGACCGCGTCCACGATCAGGCCGGGGATGACGGTCCGGTTCGGGTCGGCCCGGATCACGTCCTCCGAAACCAGTTCCTCGACGACCACGATCACGCGCTCGGCGGCGAAGGCCGCCTCTTTCTGGCAGCCGAGCAGGCCCCACATCTGCGTGTTTCCTTCGGCATCGGCCCGCTGAGCGTGGACGACGCTCACGTCCGGCTTCAGTGGCGGGACCGCGTAGACGGTCTCGTCGCCGAACGGCGAGCGGATCGGCCGGATCAGTGGATTCGCCTTTGGCAGGTCCGACTCGAAGTACGAGCGCAGAGGGAAGAACGGCAGGTTGGAAGCGCCGGCCGTGTATCGGCCGACCATCCCGAAGTGGCTGTATTCCTCCAGCTCGAGCGGAGCAGGGTCCGCGTCCTCGACTCGTCGCCGGATGGCGTGCAGCCCGCCGACGCCGGGGTTGCCGAGCCAGCTGAAGACGAGCTTGCGGGCCGTGCCCGCCGCGACCATCTGGTCGTAGAT
>PMXR01000077.1 GCA_003171035.1 Chloroflexota bacterium | reverse complement strand
TCGCAGCGAAGTCGTCACTTGGCGATCGTGCCTCACTGACCTCATCGTTGCCGCAGCGGTGTCGGCCTGCGCCGCCCTGGTCACGTGACGAGCGTGACGGTGGCCCTCACAGTGCCGACGGGATGGCTCGGGGTTGGGACGTTCAGGTCGGCCGGTTCTGGATCATCCCCGAAGGGGTGGGGACTTCCCGGCTCGCAAGCGCACGGCGAACCAGGCATCTGAGCCGTGGGAATCGGCGCCTCGATGGGGCCACCTACCTGAATGGTCGGGGCGAGAGGATTAGAGCCGACACTCCGTCGCCATCATTGCTGATCCCGGTCGCGAACATACCGAGCTACGTTGGTCGGGTCTGGAAGACGGCCTAAGGGCGTTCGTTCCAGCCTGCTGTAGTTCCCCCATGCTAAGCCCGCGAGGCGACTCGTCTCGCGAGGATCAGTCCTCGGAGGTGGCGGACGAGGCCTCCCGGGCGTCATGGATCGCGGCGATCGCGACCATGTTCGTCGGCTCGTCGTAGACGTAGACGATCAACATCCAGGGCCACGGACCGAGGATCACCCGAAAGTCGCGCCAGCGCCCGGTGAGACGCTTGCCGATCCGAGGGAACGAGGCCAGAGGCTCGAGGGAGGCCCGGACCCGGGACACGGCGTCGTCGGGCAGGCTGCGTGTCTGGATAAGCTCGGCCAAGTCCGTTCGCGCATGTTGCGCGACGACGACCTTTGCCATCGACTAGAGCTGGTCGAGCGGGACGAAGCGATTGGCCTTCACGTCGGCGAGGCCTTCCTGGGTCCGTTCCCACGCTCCTGGGATCGCGTCGAGGATGGCCGTGATCGTCGTGGCCTCGGTATCGACCTGGTCGATCGCAGTCGAGAGAAGCGAGCGGGCGATCGTGCCCGGCTGGACGTACATCCGGGCTGCCATCTCGTTAAGCCTCGCGGCGTGCTCGTCGTCGAGCACAACGTTGATCCGCTTGCCATGTTCGCTGGCCACCGCCGTCTCCTTCGCCAAACTGCACAGAGCGTGCAAAAGAGTGTAGGCGTTGGATGGCGCGAAATCAAACCGGGCCAACCCGCTGCGGGCAAGGACCCATGGCTCGCAAGAACCGCACGCCATGCGAGCTGCCCGATATCATCTCGGCCGCATGTCAGACGAAACGCCTCACGCGAAAACAGCCGAGCCGCGGAGTAATGCCGAGTACAATCCGCGAGAATCCGGTGTGCTCGGGCTCCGAGCCGGTTGCTGTATGCAAACGGCAGAAGGCGACACCATGACCTGAATGACGGGCTGGCAGGCGGACTGACCACGCAATTACGACAGTGCGCCGTCCTCGTGCGTCTGGCCTCGAACGCCCGTGGGGGTCAGAAACCCCGATTCGCGACTGCTCGCACCCTAGAATGCGCCGATTCTGTTCCTCCTGCGCTTGGTCATTCGGGCGCTCTCCCGTCTCCTCGTCAACCCTCGTCACGACGATCTGAGTTTTTGACCCCACGAGGCTCGCGCCGTGGTGCTTCGAGGAAGGAGAGTTCGCCCTCGCGGAACACCCTGTGAGCCCAGCCGAGCATACGCGCCAGGTGGCCTATCGTGGCGCCATGAGTCGGGACGTCGAAGACTTGAACAGGCGCCTGCTGCGTGCCCGCGACGCGATGGACCGCACCTACGCCGAGCCGCTGAATATCCGTGGCGTGGCCGCGGTGGCCTGTGTCTCCGAGGCGCATTTCATCCGCACCTTCCGCGTCGCCTTCGGGGAGACGCCGCATCATTACCTTCAGCGGCGACGGGTGGAGCGCTCGATGTTCCTGCTGCGCGAGACCGATCGCAGCGTCACTGACATCTGCTTCGATATCGGATTCGGCAGCCTGGGGACCTTCAGTCGCACGTTTCGGGAGATCGTCGGCGAGACGCCGTCCGACTACCGTGTGGGGCATGGGCCGATGGCCGCGCCCCACTGCTTCCAGATGGCAACCACGCGGCCGGTGGCGGCGACAGGGGTGGCGCGAGCCGCGGGAGCCGCCACGCTATCGAGCAGTTTTGGAGAAGCCTCCGCCGCGGCCGCTCCATAGCATGAGGGTCCTCCGCGTAAGACCTCGCTAGGAGAAGACAAGCGATGATCAAGCTGAACGTCGCCTCCGTCATGGTCCTCGACCAGGACGAGGCTCTCGACTTCTACGTCAACAAGCTTGGGCTGGAGGTGGCCCAGGACATCAAGCAGGGCCCCTTCCGCTGGCTTACGGTCCGCGCCCCCGGCGAACCCGGGATCGAGATCTTCCTCCAGGAGCCGGGCCCGCCGGTGCAGGATGAAGCCACCGCCGCGCAGCTCCGCGAGTTGATCACAAAAGGCGCCATGGGCGGGCTCGTCGTCCAGACCGACGACTGCCGTGCCCTCTACGAAACTCTCAAGGCGCGTGGCGTGACCGACTTCACCCAGGAGCCCACGGACCACTTCTACGGCACCGACATGGGCGTCCGCGACCCCTTCGGCAACGGCATCCGGATCCTCCAGGCGGCGAAGGTCGCCCAGAAGGCGACGGCCTGACCGATCCGGTGTGGCTAGACCGCGCGCTGGACTTCGTCGGGCGCGTGGATCAGCCGGCCAAGATCGTGGCGCCACTGAACCCCGCAACAGAAGGTTGGGAGCATGAAGACAATGACATGCAAACAAATGGGTGGGCCGTGCGACGCGCCGTTCCATGGCAATTCGGCCGATGATGTCATCAAGGCGCAGGATGCCCATCTGAAGGAAGCGGTCGCCGGGGGGGATGAAGGACACAAAGACGCCCTGAAGGCCATGCAGGGTAGGTGGAAGAACCCCGTCGGCGGAATGCGGTGGTATATGAAGACCAAGAAGGACTTTTCGGCTCTGCCCGAAAGCTGAGCGGCACGCGACTCCAAGGCAGGAGCCCATGAAGCGCGACCAGTTGGTCGGGTCAGGTCTGGAAGACGGCTTAGGGGCGTTCCTTCCAACCGCCCGGCGAAGGACGAGACTCTCGAGATCCTTGGAACCCTCGTCGGCGGAGGAGCCAACCAAGAGACGAGAGAATGTCCGGATGATCAGGCCCAGTAGGAACAGCCTCGGCGCATTCTAGAGTCAAGCCAGTCGTGAATCCGTTGACAGTTCTTGACCCCCACAGGTTAGCCACCAAAGTGGAGGCCAGAGCGTCAGGTCGAGCCCCAAAGCGAGGAGGCACCCGCCCGCAGGAGAACCGGCCCGAGAAATCTACTCGACCGGTCGCCATATTCCTCCCAGGGCGTCACCAGGCCGCGCCAGCAGGTTGTTCTACACCAGCCACCTAGCCGAGGCCAGACCTATCGACCGGACAGGGTAACGGCCGACCTCTATCAGTCGCCCTCCACGGCCCTGAACGAAGCAGCGATGTCGTTGATCGCCATTGCGACCGTGCGGATGTCCTCCTGAGTATCCGCCAAGACTCCGACGGCGTTGCTTTCCGAGTCGAACTTGATGCGGTCCAGAAGGCCGTCCCCTCGGCCAGCTAGCCCACGCCACAGGAGTCTCTCGGCCTGATAGTTGTCCTCGACGGCTAGTAGATCGGTGAGGTCCTGATAGATCGTCCACTTCTTGGTGCGATCCGTCGGAGGGTTGATCGTGATCGCGCCGACCGATGGCTGGGGCACGCGATGCCACGGCTGTGGATGCCACACACGGACGTCGGGTCGAGCTGACTGCAGAGCGTCCGCGGCGTCAGCAAGGTCCGCGGGCACTTGGACCTTGCGCAACGACGGCAGCCCGATGAGGGGGCTGAGATCTCCGTCCTCGACCGCGACGTACCGGAGGCAAAGCTCCTCGAGGTGTTCGGCGTGCCCTAGCGGACGCAACGACGCGATGCGAGCCCGGGCCGGGGAGGCCGGCTTACCGTCCACCAAGAGCCGCCGAAGCGAAGGCAGCGACGCGAGCGGTCCGATATCGGTCACGCGAGGCAGGTAAGCGAGATCGAGCACGCTCAAGGCCTCCAGACCGGTCAGCGGGGCAAGGTCGTCGATCTTGAGCGCACTAAGCCGGAGCGACTCAAGCCGCTCAAACGCCTCAATCCCGGCGATGGTTCGGAGCGGACCCATACTGATGACGAGGCTGCGGAGCCGCTTCCAGGCCCGCAGTCCTCTGAGGTCCTTCAGTCGTGGCCTGAAGGCGGCGACATCTTCGAGTCTCGTGCAGGCAGCCAGCGTGAGCCATCCACCGCCTGCATCAGCCACCAGGCTCCGAAGCTCCGTCAACTCGGCAAGGGGGGATAGCGATTCAGCAGGCAAACAGTTCTTGAGCTTCAACTCCTCCAGGGCTACGAAATCGGTCAAGGCTCCGATGCCACGATCCACTGGCAGCAGACCCCTGGGAATCGCCATCCGCCGCATACTGCCGGCCTGGTGTCTGGAGAGTTCAAGGTTCCTATCGCCCCAGGCCCACGACGCGAATAGCGAATCGAGAGATGGCAAATTTGCCTGAGTTTCTGCGTCAGGCAGAGGGTTTCGAGAGATGCCTACCAGCAGCAGTTCGGAGACGGAAGGGAGTGGTCGACGAGCCCGGACATCAGTCGATGTGACGACGGATGTGACCGAGGGATGATCCGCGAGCGCATCCAGACTGACGACGTGGGCCTCAGGTCGCACGACTAATCCCGCGGATCTGGGGGGACGGGCGGCGAAGACCTGCTCGTCGCTATCGGCGACCGCTTCGACTGGAACGATATGGTCCAGCCCGCGGACCAGAGCCGGTCCCGCGATGCTCGCGAGCGTCTCGTAGGTGAACCGCTCGATTGCCCCGGGACGTTGCAACCTTGCTTCGTCGTCGAGTTCGTCGTACAGCACAGTTGGTCATTTCGGTGTCAGCGCGGCACCGTTGGCTTGGAGCCATTCGGTTACTGCGCCAACAACCGCTCCAACATCGACGAGGGTCGTGCTCAAACTATCAACGTATCCGAACAGTGGCGATGCCTGACCAACGCTCCTGATGATGTTGGTCACCAGCGTCGGAGTTCCTGCCTTCTCCGCCCAATGTGTGGCGTCCCCAAATGACTGCATAAGCCGCGTCTCCGTTATCCTGGCCTCACCTCGCGTCAGATCCATGGTCACTTGCTCGGAAGCACGGAACCGTTGGCCGTGCGCGACCATGCGTGCTTCATAGTCATCCGATATGCCGAAGTAGAATTGATTGTCCTGTTCAATCGCGACATAGACGGTATTCGTGCCCTCAACATCCGATGCAACCTCCTCTGGGCCGGCGATGAGAGAGCGTATTTCAGACGTCTCCACCAAGGGGTCCTCGCCAGTCGGATCAGCCAGAACCGATGGGCAGTCGCTTGCGTACGAATAGGGCTGCACGCCCGGCACCGGGTCTTCGCCAAGGAACCTCCCGCTCGCCGGGTCGTAGTATCGGGCACGGGAGTAGTAGAGGCCCGTGAGGTTGTCGTAGCCATAGGTGCCGTAGGAGTAAGTTCCAGATGAGGCGCCCACGGGCTGGCCGTAGGCCGTATATGAGAAGGTGGAACTGACCGCGCCGCTCGCGTCGGTTATCGCCGTAACGGAACCGGCGGCATCGAGGAGTGGGTACGTGGCATGTCCGCTGGTGTTGGCCTCAAGCGGAACCCCGGGCAGGTCGCCTGTCCCGAGAGTCGTCACGTAGCTCGCCCGTAGAGTGTTGGTCCCGTCGTACTCTGCGACAACGTTGGCCCCGAGGTTGACGTAGCGGGTGGTGCCGGAAGAGCTTGATTGCTCGACTCGGCGGCCCAGCGCGTCGTAACGGTAGGAGACGACCGCGCCGTCCGGCAGCGTGGCCGAGGTCAGCTGGTGAAGCGCGTTCCACGCGTAGGTCGTCTTGGCTCCGCTGGCCCGGACCGTTTTGGAGGTGAGGTTGCCCTCGCCGTCGTAGGTGTAGTTGTAGGTCGCGTCGGACAGGAGGCGATTGTCGGCGTCGTAGGTCTGGCCGTTGCCCGTCTGGTTGCCGACCGCGTCGTATGTAAACGTCTCGGATGGCACGTTCGAGCCAGATGGGGCAAGGACGCTTATCAGTCGATCCGCCGTGTCGTACGCGTAGCTCGTCGTGCCCGAGCTATTGGTCTTGCTTGTGGTTCTGCCGGAGCTGTCGTATGTGTACGAGAGGGCATCGATAGCGGCGCTGCCCCTCGACGATGTGCGCGAGAGTAGCTCCTCCACGGCATCGTAGGCGTAGGCGTCGGTGACGCCATTCGGACGAGACATGCTCGTGAGTTGACCGAGAGGATCGTAGCCAAGATTGAAGACTCCGCCCGATGGGTCAGTTACCGTGTCAAGCAGCCCGTCGCCGTTATAGGCGAAGCCGATTGTGCCCCAAGGCGCCGTAAGCGAAGTCGGGCGGCCAGTGCCATCCACGCCGAAGGAGAGCGTCACGATCGGCTGGATGCTCGTCGCGGTGCCGGCGCTCGTCTGACTTACGAGGTCGCCCGCGTCGTTGTAGACGAAATGAAGGGTCTCGCTGGCGTCGTTCGCATCGGTGAGTCGACCAAGCGGGTCATACGTGCAGCTCAGCGAGGAGCCATCGGGCAAGGTCACAGCCGTCAAGTTGCCGGATTGGTCGTAGCTGAAGCCTGTTGTCTTTCCATTACGATCGACGGTCGATGTGATCCGACCGCCGCCGTCATACGTGTACGTGGTGGCGTGCCCCAGAGCGTCGCCGACGGTTATGGCGCGGCCGAGCGCGTCGTAGGCATAGGTCTGACCGTGACCGAGGGCATCGACGTAGGACGTGAGGTTGCCGGCCGCATCGTAGGCAAACGTAGTCGTCGCGCCGGCCGGATCGGTCACGCTCGTCGTGCGACCTTCCGCGTCATGGGCGTAGACCGTCGTTCGACCGTCAGGTCCGGTGACTCTGGTTACGTGCCCGGCCGCGTCATAGCCGTAGCTCGTCGTGCGACCGCGAGGGTCGATGTCCGAGATAAGCAGCCCCGTCGACCCGTACGTGTATGTCGTCATGCCGCCCGGAATGGTCTTCTTGATCAGGTCTCCGTAAGTGTCGTAAGACAGAATGTCAACCTGATGACCGCTCGGATCGGTGATCGACGTAAGCTGCTCGCAGCTGTTGTAGGTGAACGTCCACGTGCCCCCGTCGGGTTCTGTGAGGGTCAGGGGCGAGCCCGCGGCGTCGTAGGTGGCCCTCGTTACGTTCCCGAGCGGATCTGTCGTAGAGAGGACATGGCCGAGGTCGTCGTAGGTGAACTTCGTGGTGAGTGTCTTGCCACTAAAGACCTCATCGATCTGGACGATGTCCCCCTTCGCGTCCATCGAGCTGATCGTGGTCAGGCGCGGGTCCGGCCCGGTGACGGTCTCTGTCTTCGCGTTGGGATCGACGTTGATCGTGCTCGTGTTGCCGGCACCGTCGGTCACCGATATCAGTCGACCGTCCGAGTCGAACTTGAGGGTCCGGAGCGGATGTCCGCTCGGGTCGAGTGTCTTGGTCAGGTTGTGGTTCGCGTCGTATTGATACGTGCCGGTGTTGCCGCGCTCGTCGGTAACGCTCGCGAGGTTGCCGGCAGAGTCGTAGGCGTAGGTGACCTTGGAGCCGTCGGGCTTGTCGAGTTCGCTGATCCGATTCTGCGAGTCGCGCTTGAAGGTCAGCGAGGGTCCGAGCGAGCTATGGATCCCCGCCGAGTCGACGGTGACGGTGTTGCCGTTGCGGTCGGTCTCCGAGACGAGACCGCTGCCGGTGTCAAGCACGTAGACCGTGCCGTCGCGGGCCGTGAGGGTGAAGCGGGTCGGGTCGAAGACGGTCGAGCCGCCGATGCTCCCATACAGGTTGCCGTCGCCCTTGTAGGAGAGGCTCGCGTCACCGGCGACGGCGAGCTTGGAGGTCGAGCCGGCCCGGGCCGTGAATGCCGCGCTGCCGATCCAGAAGAGGTTGGACCCGCCGGAGGGCGTGAAGTCGAAGGTCTCGGTGTGGCCGTCGGGCCAGACCACGGAGACGAAGTGCGGCCGAGCGGTCGCCCAGCTCATCTGGCATAGACCACCGCCGAGACCTGCGAGGAAGCAGCTCGTGGCGTATTGGCTCCAGCCGCCCGCGCCAAGAGGACCGTCGGTGTAGACGCGGAAGTTCACGACGCCGAGTTGCCAACCAACGCCGAAGGCTCCGGTCGACTTGTCAAAGGAGTCGTATGTCCGCTGCACTTGGATCGGGATGCCGCCCACTGGGACATTGGCATCCTGGTACGTGACCTGATATCGGCCGAGCTTGAGGTTGCCATCGACGGTGACGTCGACGCTCGTGCTCAGGCCCACGCCACCAGAGCCGTATGCGGCAACTGTGATCGTGTAACCGCCATTGGCGAGGACCGTTGGATCAAATGTCGCGAGGGTTGCGGGCGGGGTGCCGGTGCCCGACGCGAGGATGACTGGTGTTCCTGCCGTCCCCTGGCGGCTGTACACGACCTGCCAGCTGGAGATCGTCTGGCCGGCCGGCGGCGTGAATGAGGCGGTTATCGGTGTGGGTGCGGTGATCTCCGCGCCGTCGACCGGGGAGACCGATCCGATGATCGGTGGCGCAACCGCGCCGCCCTGAACCCAGCTCTGCGCGACTGTGTTGGACAGTGCCGGCATGCCATCGAGGATGGCGTACGCCTGGAGCTGATCAGCGCCTGTATTGGAGCCCACATACGTGAAGCTGGCGAGTCCGCGAGCGTCGGTCGTAGCCGGGACCTGCCCGGTGTTAGCGCCGCTGATATCGAGCTTGACCGGCAGGTTCACGATCGGAGCACCGGCGGCATCCATCACGCTGACGGTGTAGGTCTTCGGAGTGTTGATGCCGCCCGCTGTGGTCAGCGTTGGCGAGAGGGCGAGTGTTCCGGTGGGGGTAACGCCCTCTCCGGTCGAGTGCAACCGCACCGTCAGGCAGAGCGAGGCGCCCCAGGTCTCGTCGTAGTCGACCTCGTAGTGATAGACGCCCGGCGCCGGGAAATGGACGCTGATCGAGTAAGGCTGAGGCCCCGTGTTGTGGTTGAAGGCACCCATGATCGGGTAGCTATTGAAGGCAGTCAGCCCCGAAGCAGGCGCGTTGTACATGACGTTTCCAGGCAGCGCCGTGGCGCCATCGCCGACGCCAAAGATGAAGCCGTCGTCCGACAGGACGTCGAAGGTGTAGTCGCCTGCCGAGCCGATGGTGTATGACCCGGTGAACACGGCGTCGAATGAGCCAAGGTTGCCTGAGCCCGCCTGCTGACCGTTGCCCGCGGCGACGATAGTTCCCGTGTAGTTGCCGGCAAGGTCGGTCGTGATGTCGGTGAAGGGCCGGGTCCACTCATTCACACCCGACGCGTTGTTGGCCACGGTGCCGGCCACGGGATCGAAGTTGATCGTCGGGAAGTCTTGCTCGAAGACGGGCGTGCTCGCGGGCGTCGCAAGAAACGGGTCGCCATAGTAGTTGTTGGTAAAGAAGCGGCCGTGGATCGTAGTCGTGGAGACCGTCTGGACCGGCGTAATCCAGATGGCCGTAGCTGTGTTGGAGGACAACGAGCTGTCCGCACCGGTCCCGCTCGCCTGCACCGTGTCGGTTCCTGCATGGACGCCGGTGTAGGTGAAGGTGACGGTGCCGTCGGCGCCGGTGGTCAGATTGTGCGAGGTGGCATTGGGGCCGACGACCGAGAGGACGATCGGTAGGTTGGCCATTGGCGCGCCGCCCTGATCGAGTGCCTTGACCGTGAGAGTCAAGGTGGCGCCGACCGGCAGCGGTCCCGATTGGGGCGGGCTCAGGGTCAGGGTCGTCAGACGATGGGCCTGCGTGACCGATGTCGTGGCCTGCGAACTGACCGGGCCATATGAGTTGCCATTGGCGTCGGTCCAGCGCAGCGACGCCGTGTCCGTCAGGTTGCCGGCAGGCTGACCCACCGGAACGGTGTAGGTAGCCGATGCGGTGGCCTTGTCGCCAGGGGCAAGCGAGGCCGGTGTGCCGGTCGTGGGGATGACGGTCCCGCCGGGAAGCGAGTCGGTGAGGGTCAGGCTCGCCGCGGGCGCGGACCCGGCGTTGGCCAGAGCGAGGCTATAGGTCGCGCTCTTGCCGGCATCAATCGTGGCCGGACCGGTCTTGGCAACCGAGGCGATCGGCAGGTGCTCGGTCGTTAGGACCGGGCCCGCCGGCCCGGCGGATGATCCGGCACTGCCCGCCTTTGCGGTCGCCTCGGCGCTCAGAGTCTGGCCATCGAGGCTGGCCAGGCGGGTCATGTAGGCGGCGTCTGTCTCGGACGCACCCTTGGCAGCTGGGACGGGGACGGCGTACGTGGTCGTGGCGGTGGCAGAGGAGCCGAGGGCGATAGAGGCGAGGCTCGGGACCGTCGACTTGTCGATCGTCTTGGTCGTGCCATCGGGCAGGGTGATTGTGACGGTCACATTCGATGCCGCACCGCTCGTGTCGGCGGCATCGAAGGCGCTGCAGAAGTCGACGTCGATCTGATCGGGCTGGCCGTTGCCCTGCTGGACCCGCGGCGTCGGCTCGGCGTGGAAGCTGTTGCGGATGCGGGTGACCTGGGCAGGATCGCGCAGGAAGGCGAGCTGGGCGGTCGTAAGCGGGATCGAGGCGCTGTATTGCCAGGTGGCGGTTGCGCCGGGGGCGAGAACGGTACCGAGGATCTGATCGGTGGCAGAGGCCACTGGGTATGTCACGCCGTCCGCAGAGACGGGAGTCGCAGCCAGGGTCATGCCCGAGGCGATCGGGGCTGCGCTGACCGGCGTGTACCCGGGTTGGGCGGCTGCAGTCCCCACGAAGGCCGGCCACTGGCTCGTGTCCTTGCCGCTGTTGGTGCCGCCCGCGCCGCAGTGGGCCTTGTTGTTGGTACTGATGGCGTCCCAGTAGGAGGCGACCGTGGCGGTGGTGGCGTTGGTGTTGGACGCCACAAGGGTGCCAGTGAGTGTGAGTGTGGCCCCTGTGTTGGCGACTACTCCGGTGTAGGTGAGGACGTCACCGGGGATCGCGTTGGGCTTGTTCACAGCCAGCGTGAGGGTGATCTGCGGGCTGACCGCAACCGATGCGACGGTCTTGTCTAGATGCAGGTTGGCGTTGCCATTGCCGTTGCCGGCGCGGGCGACACCGGAGGGCAGCACGCCGGCAACGAGCACCAAGAGGCTCGCGACCGTGATCGCACGCGAGCTAAGAAGACGGAACGGCAAAGAACCCATGCGACTCATCGAGCCTCCTCTGTCGCCTCCGCGACGGTGGCGACCCAACCGCGAGCGCTTCCAATGCCCGGCACCCACGGCTCCTACGTCGTTCGCATTAGCCGAACGCGCGTCACCCTACCAGCTATTCGGGGTGAATACAGCACGATTCAACAACGGAGCTACTGTCGCGAAGACCTTCGGCCCGGTCATCGCCCACAGATCTTCGGTGCGAGCAAGAACCGGAACGGAGCGGACGGCACCCATCAAGGCGCCCTAGGCGTTCTGAAGTGCGGCTTGCGGCCTTCGGCCGCTGCCGCCCCGCGATCGATGAGGCGTTGACACGGGAGAACGGGCTCCCGCTCTGAAGCCGCTGGCGAGTCAACCCGCATGGGCGGGGCTGAAATGCGTGGTCTTTGGTTGGTGGTCGTCGCGGGACTGGAGGTAAGCCTTCTGGTCGGCTGGGCATGCGCACGGCGGGCACTGAGCCCGCCCGATGGACGTCGAGGATGGCTTTGCAGACCGAACTGCTCGCGACAACCGAATCGGGACATTCAGGTCGGGCGGTTCAGGATGAAGCCGAGCGACAGGTGCCGCAGGCTTCGCCCCTGACAGCGGAGCCAGGGGATCGCGAGCGTGGAATCGGCGACCGGAGGACTTCTTATTAGAACGGGTGTTCATGGTCGGGCGAGAGGATTAGAGCCGACACACCGGACGCGTCGAGGGCAGCCCTTATCGCCTGGTGATACTCGCGCCACGACTCCCAGACGGAGCCCGCCCACCTTCGGACCCGCGTGTCATGATCCTCGAGGCTCATTGCGTCCGTGGCGGAGAGGACGGTCAGGTCGCCCGGACCACGAGCCCGGCGGATGACCGGGAACTCCATCTGGCGAGCGAGTATGGCCCGAAGCACCTCTGGTGAGCGTGTCGGCGATGCCTCTCGCTCGGTGACGGCACACAGGCTCACGAGGTGGACGAACACGGACTGACGGTCGCGCCGATCCAAGCCGTTGCCCGGGTGCTGGGCCATGTAGCTGTCAACGACCAGGTTGTTCGCCTCCGACCCGGGGAACCGCAGCATCTCGTCGGCACGCAGAGCACTGAATGCCGCCCAGCAGCCGGGGGCGCTAGGCACGTAGGCGTGCGTAGGTCCTTCGATATCCGGCACGACGGCACCGCATTGCGGGCACGAGACCTCGGCAGTCATCTGCGGATAATGCCTCAGGACTCGCGCAAGCTCCTCGGGCTAGAGATGTGACCTAGCTGGCACGGAATGGTGGACGCGGCCGGCTGGATGACGGCCGGCGCGTCTTCCTCTACCGAGGCAGCAGCCGCAGCGTTGACTTGACGGCCTCCACCGAGATGACGGTGCCGACGATCGAAGGGCCGTAGCGGTCGTATTTCCAGTGATAGGCGGCGGTGACTGCGTGGGCGACGTCCGAACCCGGCTGCTCGAAGGCGACGTCACGCTCGACACCGGCCGCACGGATGCGGCCTCCGCCCGATTTCAGCGCCCGCTGGAACCATCCGTTGTTCCAGCCATATGCGGATCGGACGTAGAGACAGTCGGCCGCCGCAACGACCCAAATGGTCACGTATGGCCGGTAGCTTCCGTCCGGCCGCCGCGACGTAAGCTCGATCTCGGTCGCGCGGGAGACGTGCGCCAACTCATCGGGGGTCCAGCCGCTCGGGTCCATCTCTCTCCTCTCGTCTAGAGTCCGGTTCGAGCCTCAAGGGCCTCTGGATAGCGGGCGCCCTGGATCTGGATCCTGGCTGCCGCCTCTTCGATCTCCCGGAGGTCTTCGGTCGTCAGCTCGACCGCGGTCGCGCCGACGTTCTCCTCGATCCGCGCCAACTTCGTAGTGCCTGGGATCGGCACTATCCACGGCTTCTGAGCGAGCAGCCAGGCAAGGGCGATCTGGGCTGGAGTGGCCGCTTTACGCTCCGCTATGGAGCGAAGCAATTCGACGATGCCCTGGTTCGCCTTGCGGGCTTCGGCCGAGAACCTGGGCACGATGTTGCGGAAGTCGTTCGGCGTAAAGGTTGTCTTTTCGTCGAGGGCGCCCGTCAGGAAGCCCTTGCCGAGCGGGCTGAATGGGACGAGCCCGATGCCGAGCTCCTCGAGGGTCGGCAGGAGCGCGTCCTCGGGACGCCGCCACCACAGCGAGTACTCGCTCTGGACCGCCGTGATCGGCTGGACCGCGTGTGCCTGCCGGATGGTCGCGACGCCGGCTTCGGAGAGCCCGAAGTGCCGGACCTTGCCCGCGGCGATCAAGTCCTTCACGGTTCCCGCCACGTCTTCAATCGGCACGTTCGGGTCGACGCGGTGCTGGTAGAAGAGGTCGATGCGATCTGTTCGAAGGCGCCGAAGCGAACCTTCGAGGCTCTCGCGGATCGTTTCGGGCCGGCTGTCCTGGACCTGCTGGCCGGTGGCGTCGACCCCGAGGCCGAACTTGGTCGCGATTACCACCCGGTTGCGAACCGGAGCCAGCGCCTCGCCGATGAGCTCCTCGTTCACGAACGGGCCGTACACCTGCGCCGTGTCGAAGAACGTCACGCCTCGATCCACCGCGGCTCGCAGCACCGGGATCATGTCGGCCTTGTCGGGGATCACGCCGTAGCTCTGGCTCATGCCCATGCAACCGAGGCCGACCGCGGAGACTTCGAGACCCTGTCCGAGGATTCGCTTCTTCATCTTTCGTTCTCCTTAGTGGCCGGTCATGTCGAGCGCCGCCTGCGGCAGCCTGGCGCCCTGGAGGTCGATCTTGGCGGCGGCCTCGTCGATCTCGCGCAATTCCTCGGCGGCGAGGGCGACATCCACCGAGCCGAGGTTCTCCTCCAGCCGGGTCAGCTTGGTCGTGCCGGGGATCGGCACGACCCATAGCTTCTGGGCGAGCAGCCAGGCCAGGGCGACCTGCGCTGGAGCTATGTCCTTGCGGACGGCGACCGACCGGATGAGATCCACGAGAGCCACGTTCGCCTGCATCGCATCCGGCGAGAAGCGCGGCACACACGCCCGGAAGTCGCTGCTGTCGAACTTGGTCGTCTGGTCGATCTTGCCGGTGAGGAAACCGGCGCCGAGCGGGCTGAACGGTACGAAGCCAATCCCCAGCTCCGCGAGGGTCGGCAGCAGCTCCTTCTCGGGTTCGCGCCACCACAGCGAGTACTCGCTCTGGACCGCGGTCACCGGCTGGACGGCATGGGCGCGGCGGATGGTCGTGGGCGCAGCCTCCGACATGCCGAAGTGCCGGACCTTGCCCTCGGCGATCAGATCTCGGACCGTCCCGGCCACGTCCTCGATCGGGACTTCCGGGTCGACGCGGTGCTGGTAGAGCAGATCGATGTGGTCGGTCCCGAGGCGGCGCAGCGACCCCTCGGCGGCGGCTCGAATGTGGGCCGGCTTGCTGTTCACGCCGGGGCCGCGCTGCCCGGTCGCGGGGTCGATGTCGAAGCCAAACTTGGTTGCAATCACGACCCGGTCGCGCACCGGCGCTAACGCCTCGCCGACCAGCTCCTCGTTGACCAGGGGTCCGTATGCCTCGGCTGTGTCGAAGAGGGTGACGCCACGATCCACGGCCGCCCGGATAAGGCTGATCATCTGACTACGATCGACCGAGGCACCGTACACACCTGTCATGCCCATGCAGCCCAGACCGAGCGCCGAAACCTGCAGGCCCTGTCCGAGCGTTCGCGTTTGCATCGTGTTGTCCTCCGTCGGTTCGTGGCCGGACGAGCAATTGGCTCCTTGTTCCCCGTAATCCAACCACTTACCGTCGCGGCCAGGGAGACCGTGCTGAGAGGGATACTGGCAGTACCTCCCATGTCCGAACTCACCGGCGTACCGTGAGCGCGAAATGAGCAACGCAGACGAAACGCCTGCCCGCCAGGCCATCCGGGAGTTCTTAACATCGAGGCGAGCGAAAGTCGGCCCGCGGGAGGCCGGCCTTCCCGTCTACGGCGCCAATCGTCGGGTCTCCGGGCTTCGGCGCGAAGAAGTCGCCATGCTCGCGGGCATCAGCGCCGAGTACTACACGCGCCTCGAGCGAGGCAACGTTCGAGGGGTGTCGGAGGAGGTTCTCGACGGGATAGTCCGGGCCCTTCACCTCGATGAGGCCGAGCGCGAGCACCTCTTCGACCTAGTCAGGGTCGCGAGCGCCGGCGCCGGGCGACCAGTCCGGCGCAGTCCGGCGGCCGAGCGCGTTCGCCCGAGCGTGAAGCGGATCGTGGACGCAATGGCAAATATCCCGGCCTTCGTTCGGAACCGGCGTCTCGACATCCTGCACGCAAACCCGCTTGCCGAAGCCCTCTACTCCGAGCTGTATCGCTCGCCCATTCGGCCCGTGAACTCGGTCCGTTTCGCCTTCCTCGATCCGCGGGCCAAGCAGTTTTACGGCGACTGGGAGACGAGCGCGCACGACATGGTCGCCGCGCTAAGAAGTGAGGCCGGACGCAGTCCGTTCGACCGTTCGCTCACGGATCTCGTCGGCGAGCTGTCCACCCGCAGTGAGGAGTTCCGGGTGCTCTGGGCCGGACACGACGTTCGGTTCCATCGCTCTGGCGTCAAGACGCTTCACCATCCTTTGGTGGGCGATCTAACCCTCGCCTATGAGGTTCTCGAGCTGCCGGGCGACTCCGGCCAGGAGCTTGTTACCTACTCGGCCGAACCCCGCAGTCAGACCGAGCGCTCGCTCGCCCAGTTGGCCGGCTGGGCCTCGACGCGAGACAGGTTCGCTTCCGTTGAAGCTGTCGAAGACCGCTGACCGGTAGGGGAGGACGCTGGTGCTGGCGACATGTGAATCTATGTCGCCATGGGTTTCGTCCTCGGACTCTGATCGGGTTCGACGCCCGGCTCGCGATCAGCCTTCCGTCAGCCAGAGCGCGATGTCGCCCGCGGACGGGATACGCCCATAGCTCCGGATTACGCCATCGATGATGAGGCCCGGCGTCGAGAGGATGCCGTGCGCCGCGATCTCACGATAGTCGGTGACCTTCACGATCTCGGCCTCGACACCCGCCATCATCACGGCTTCTCTGGCGTTGGCTTCGACTCGCTTGCAGTTGTCGCAGCCGGGACCAAGGACTTCGATCTTACGCATCAGATAGCTCTTTCTTTGTCGGCGGTCTGACGTCAGGCCGGCCGTATCCGCTCCATCACAGCGCCAAGGCGCAGTCGGTATTGCTCGAGAACCGCCGGCTCGCAGTCGGCCAGTGGGCGGACGGCGACCAGGTCCATGACCTCGGCCGGCGCCAGAGTCGAATTCATGGACTCGACCGCGCCGAGTGCCATCTGTTCGACCGCGGTCGACGCCGCCTCTCTGACAGGCCGAACGAGCGGGCCAGATCGCGCAACTCGTAGAGCTGGAACCAGAGGTACGTCGGACCCATCGCGGCGGTGATTGCGTAAGCCTCCAGGGACGCTTCCTCCACGACCGGGCATGCGCCAAGCGGCGATAGTAGGTCGAGGACGGTGTCGCGTTCCGAGTCGCCGAGCGCCGGACCGAACGCCACCGGGTTGAAGCCCGAACCAACGACCGAAGGTGCGTTGGGGATGCCTCTGGCGATCCGGTCGAACCCGCCGAGAAGGCTCGTGAGACGGACGATCGTCACCTTCGGCGCCAACGAAACAACGATGGCGTTCGTCCTCAGCGAACTCGCGAGGCTCGGCAGCGAGTCGGCAAAGGCGGGCGGGTGGAGTTCCCAGGAAGACGAGCTGCTCGCCCGCGGCCGCGCAGTTGTCGCCGAGGCAGACATCGATCGAGGGAAAGTGCAACTTCAGCGCGAGAAGGCTTACCTCGTTGGGGTCGCTGACAGCGACCCGGGCCGGCATTGCGTCGGCTCGCTGCCAGCCCTCGAGCATGATCCGGGCGACACGTCCGCCTCCGACGAAACCTACGGACTCGATCGACATGTAGTGCCTCCCTCTGGGTGTGGTTCTTGGGTCCGAGTGGGCGCGCCGCGAGATCAACTCACTAGGACGTTGAACAGGTAGCCGACGCCGAGGATGCCGGTCGTCACTACGGTCGCGAAGACGGCGATGAGCTGCCAGCGGATGACGCGGCGCAGGATGATGAACTCCGGCAGGCTGATGGCGGTGATCGACATCATGAAAGCGAGGGTGGTGCCCAACGGCATGCCCTTGCCCAGGAGAGCCTGCACGATCGGGATGGTGCCGGCGGCATTCGAGTAGAGCGGGATCGCGATTAACACCACGAGCGGCACGGCCAGCGGGTTGGAGCGCCCTCCGATGGCGGCCACGAGCTCCGTCGGGGCATATCCGTGGATCAAGGCGCCGATACCGATCCCGACAAGCAGATAGGGCGTGATCTTGCGGACGAGGTCCTTCGTGTAGCGCCAGGCGTCGCCGAGGCGCTGCTCTGCCGTGAGCTTGAATTCGATGCTCGGGCCTGCTGTGCCTTGCATCGGCCAGACATAGTCCTCGACGTAGCGTTCGAGTCCGAGGCGGCCGATGACCAGACCACCGACGATCGCGACCACGAGTCCGCAGGCCATGTAGAGAAGCGCGATCCACGGTCCGAACAGGCCCCAGAGAAGGACGAGCGCGACCTCGTTGACCATCGGCGAGCTGATCAGGAAGGCAAACGTCACCCCGAGCGGGACGCCGGCCTCAATGAAACCGATGAAGAGCGGCACTGCCGAGCACGAGCAGAACGGCGTGACGATGCCGAAGGACGCGGCGGTCACGGTGCCGGCCATCAGCCCACGCCCGACAAGGGCGGAGCGGACGCGTTCGGGCGAGAAGAACCCGCGAATCAGGGTCACGACCGTCACGATGCCGAGCAGGAGCAGCAGAACCTTGGGGACGTCGAGCAGGAAGAAGGCGACCGCCTCGCCGAGTTGTGAGCCGTGCTCGAGGGCGCAGCAGATCGAAGCTGACCCAACCGGCGAGTGGGGCCTCCGCGAGCCAGGCGACGAGCCAGGCAGATACAGCCAACGCCAACAGCAACGGCAATGGCAGATGCGGCAAGCGGCGCCGGGTGAGCGCTAGCGTCGTGATTCCGACTTGGCCAGCAGATCGAAGAGTTGCGCCAGAGCCTTCGCGCAAGCTGCCTCGTCGCGCTCGTAGTAGACGCGGCGCGCGTCGGCCTCAATCAGTGTCCGCCTGATCAAGCCCGCATCGCGAAGGCGCGCGAGGTGCATCGACAGGTTGTTCTGGCGCTCGTGAAGAGCGGCGGAGATTTCGCACACGCAATGCGGTCCATCACGCAGCATCGCGAGAACAGCGGACCTGGTCGGATCGGCAAGGAGGGCTGCCGCCGAGACTGCTGCCGTCACATCCGGGGCGGCGAGGTCGAGTCTCAGGCAGGGAGCCTCAGAGAGGTCGAGCGACGTCGGCAGCATGGTGGCTGCGGCTGGACTGTTCGTCATCGGTTCCGTCGATCCTCGGCCTGTCGCCCGGCACTCACTGAATGTGGCCGGATCGTTTCAGTCCAAACTGTCTCAATGTGGACTGATACAACACAGGGACGTGAGACCCTTCTTCAGGAGCCGGATGGCCCCCAGTGCGCCGGGACTGGCTCTTGTCGGGCCTTTCGGGCGAGTTCAACGAACGGGCGCAGCCTTGTCGCCACTTCGGTCCGTGTTCGCCGGAAAGCCTCGAGCTTGGCCTCGTCCGTTCCCTGCACTTCAGCCGGATCATCGAGACCCCAGTGCAGCGAGTTGTGCTCGCCGGGGAAGACGGGACAGCTCTTTCGGGCCCGATCGCAAACCGTGATCACGTAGTCGAACTGCTGGCCGACAAACTGTGTCACGGGCTTGCTGACCGAGTGGGACCAGTCGAGCCCGAGCTCACCCAGGACAGCAACCGTCTGCTCATTCACGGGACCGGGCTCCGTACCGGCCGAGAAGACGGTGAAGTCCGAACCACCGAACTCGTTGAGCAGCGCCTCGGCGATCTGACTGCGAGCGGAGTTGCCGGTGCAGACGAAGAGGACGCGGATTGGATCGGCCGCCATGACTCGGGCGGTTTTCCGGGCTCGGCCGGCCGCCTCGATCGTGGTCTCGAGGTCCGTCAACTCCGCGTCCAGCCGATCGAGATCGGATCGCTGGCGTTCGATCGCGGCTCGCTGGCCGCTGATGAGCGGCACGAGATCCCGATCAATCTCACCGTGTTCCATACACAGGGTAGCAATCCTTCCCGCATCGGCCGGTGCCAGACCCAGGCGCCGCAATGCGACGACCAGTCGCAAGCGCGCCAGATCGGCGTCGGTGTATTCGCGGTAGCCGTTGGCGAGCCGGCGCCCCGCCGGGAGAACCCCGACCTCCTCGTAGAAGCGGACCGCCGATGTGGCGACTCCGGCGCGCTTGGCGAGTTCGGCGATCTTCATGGCTGCACGCTACACCTTCGACGGGTTTGAAGGTCAAGACTCCGCCGAAGGTATTGACATTCAAGGAACTTGAAGGTCTAGCCTCCGCTCAGATGGTTCCAGGCGAACCCACCAAGGAGCTACTGAAATGACCTCTCAAGACACCAAGACACTGAACTTGGGCCACTTCGCGCTCACCACGGATCAGCGCGTGCAGATCCGCCAGTCCGCGGTGGCGCTGGAGCGGCGCTGGCACGGCAGGATCAACGTCGAGACCATCGAACGCTTCATGACCGAGTCGATCGACATGATCCTGCCAAATGCCCACATCACTACCTGGATCCCGGTCCTGGTCGAACGGCTGACCGACGATCGGCTCCGCGCTCTCATGCGGCTCGAGTCGACGCGCACCGACCTCAATCCCAGCGTCCTGTTCCTTTGTGTCCACAACGCGGGCCGCTCCCAGATTGCGGCAGGCTTCATGCGCCAGCTCGCCGGCGACATGGTCGACGTCTTCTCTGGCGGCTCGACGCCGGCAGAGGGTGTGAACCAGGCGGTCGTCGCATCGATGGCCGAGAAGGGCATTGACATCAGCAAGGAACTCCCGCAGCCCTGGGCAGACGAGGTCATGCGAGCGGCAGACGTCATCGTGGTGATGGGTTGCGGCGACGCCTGCCCCGTCTATCCGGGCAAGCGATACCTCGACTGGGAACTCGACGACCCGGCCGGAAAGTCGGTCGAAGAGGTTGCCCCAATTCGCGACGAGATCGAACGGCGCGTCCGCGGCCTTCTCGCCGAATTGGGCGTGGAGCCGAAGACCGGCGCATAGCAATCTGCCGGCACCGTTGCTCAGTGCCATCGCAACCCGGAAGGACAGGCTCAGCCCATGCGATACGCATTCTTCTCCGATATCCACTCCAACATCTTTGCCCTCGAGGCCGTGCTCGCGGACGTCGCCGACGCTGGCGTCGATCATCGTTACGTGCTCGGCGATCTCGTGGGCTATGCGCCCTGGCCTAATGAGGTCCTGGACCGTCTTCGCGACGAGGCCATTCCGATCGTGATGGGCAACTACGACGACGGCACGGGCTTCGGCCGCGACGAATGCGGTTGCGCCTTTACGCACCCGGTGGAGACGGCCTATGGCGAGGCCGGCTTTGCCTGGACAAAGGCGAACACGAACGATGCAAACAAGGCCTGGCTTCGCACGCTCGCGCCGCAGATCCGCTTCGAGGCCGACGGCCTGCGGTTCCTTCTCGTTCATGGCAGCCCGCGGAAGATGAACGAGTACCTCTACGAGGACAAGCCCGGATCGACTTTCGCCCGGATCGCCGCCGACGCAAACGCGGACGTCATCGTCTGCGGCCACACCCATCGTCCCTACGACAAGACCGTCGGCCCGACCCGCTTCATCAACGACGGTTCGGCCGGCAAGCCCAAGGACGGCGACCCGCGAGGCTGCTGGGCTCTCGTCGAGACGAGTGCCGCCGGCCTGACGGTTGAATTCCGCCGGGTCGAATACGACATCGATGCCGCCACGCAAGGGATTCTCGCCTCGGAGTTGCCACACGAGTTCGCGGCCCAACTTCGCGAAGCGCGTGGGTTCAAGGCGTGAGCTCATCCAATATCGACACTCCGTGTCGGGACGATGGGATCACCACCGCCGCCCTGGCGCAGCGAAACGGGTCGAGGGCCTACGCCGCCGAGTTCATCGGCGCCTTCGCGCTCGTGTTCGCGGGCTGCGGTGCGATCGCCATCGGAAAGCTCCCGGATACGGGGGTCGCCCTCGCATTCGGGCTCGTGATAGCCGTGATGATCTACGCCCTGGGTCATGTCAGCGGAGCCCACTTCAACCCCGCCGTGTCCGTGGGGTTCGCGATCGGGCGTCATTTTCCCTGGACCAGGGTCCTGACATATGCGGCCTTCCAGATCGCCGGCGCCGTGACGGGCACGCTGGCACTTCGCGCGATCCTGGGGCAGGGCGCAGAACTCGGTGTGACCGCGCCGACCGGGACCGATCTCCAGTCGTTCGCGATGGAAGGAATTCTGACCTTCTTCCTGATGCTGGTGATCACCGCAGTAGCCACCGACTGTCGCGCCGTGGGCGAGGCGGCGGCGGTCGCGATCGGCGGCGCGGTGGCACTCGGGGCGCTGGTCGGCGGCCCGGTGAGCGGCGCTTCGATGAACCCGGCGCGGTCGCTCGGGCCGGCCCTCGTGTCTGGCGACCTCTCCCACATCTGGGTCTATTTGGCCGGGCCGCTCCTGGGCTCTATCGTTGCCGCGATTGTCTACAGATGTCTCCGGACCGGACAAGAAGAGCCTCTTCCGGCAACAGGCGATGGCCGCTGACATTCGGAGCTAGCAACCCAATTCGCGACCAACGCCGTCGCTTCGAGTCAGCTCGGCAGCCTGTTGGCGAGCCCCGACAGCCGCGAGAGGATCAGCCAGGGCAACCTATCCGCACGGATTGGCTGAGCCTACCCAAATGGTCGGGGCGAGAGGAGTCAACCCGCACCGACCGACCTGAATGTCCCACTGACCCTTGAGTGCGAGCTCATAGGCCGAGAACGGTGGGCGCATGCGACTGCCATCTAGTCTGTGCCTCGCCGCTCAGGAGCCCTATGAGCCAGGGGATGGTGAGGGTGCCGGCCGGAAGGTGCAAGTTTGACCCGCCGGGTAATCAGCATCGAGCGCGACGTCGTCGAGCGGCCGGAGGGTGACCTGCGTCGAGCACTCGTCGCTCGGAGTGCCCATCGCCCCACCGTCGTAAGTTGCCAACCATGACGTAATTGAGTACCGGCCCGCAGGCAGGAGGAGCGGTCCGGAACCGTAACTGCCGCCGAACGTGGTGGAGTCCGTTCCGCCCGACTCGCCACCCGGCACCGTGCCCTCGTAGACCAGCGTGCCGTTGTCGGACTGCACGCGGTAGAAGGCGAGTTCGTTGTTGTTGCCGCAGCAGTCAAGTCCATGAACGGTCGCCATCTGCCACAACCGCGCCGGCTGGTAATCCCCGNNCGATGAGCCTCCCAGTAGCGTCGTCGACGAGCGAGACGTTCTCGGGAAGAGTCTCTTCGCCTTGCGCTGTGGTGCCCCGTGCGAGCGATTGCACCAGCCACAGGATGTTGTCGCCCGCGAGATTCCAGCGTGGGTCGATGGTCGCGATGTCGCCGGCCCTGAAAGCAGCCGCGGTCACCGCGTTGTCACCCTGCCCCGCGGCGGCCACGGCCTGGGCGAGCGTCATTCTGGGCGTAATCGGTTTGCCCGACTGCTGGTCGCCGGTCTGCGGGGCCGCCAATGGGACGTCCTGCCCTGCGGCCCAGGCAATGCGGTCGACGACGAAGGCGTTTGCGCATTCGCCCTGGGTCGAAGCGGTGCATTGCCACTGCCGAGCGTCACCCGCGTGGCCGATGAGCACGAGAGCGGCCGGCTCGCCAGTGGCGCCAGCCGTCAGCCACGTTGAGACGTCGCCGCTCGTCTCGCTCATGAAGAACGGCGCCAGGTAGGTTCCCGTCGGTTGATGACAGCTCATCCCATTGGAACCTTCGGGCTCACACAGCTGAGCGCCAGCCTGTGTGTCCGCGAAGGCATCGAACCGACACCAACTCTCGAGCGGGCCAATGTAGCGCCCGGGATAGGGGCAGGACGGGACGACCTCTTGGTAGTAGCCGGCGACTGCGACGGCGTCACCGTCCAGCTTGCCCGCCCGCAGCAGCTCGACAGCATGGGCAACGCTGATCACCGGCAGGCCGGCGACTTCGGATGGGAACGTTGCGTTGCGCGGTTGGCTTGTCGACAGCGTTGAGCCGCTGGCCGGAGGGTTTGTCGGGCGGCCGGGTCCGGTTGGCAGTTGCAGGCTCGAGAAGACACCAGCCAGCACGACAATCAGGACGAGCCCGGCGACCGCCAGCCGCCCCCATGCTCTGACTGACGAGATCGACCAGCGGCGCAGAGATCCAGATGCCGCGGTCGGCCAGCGGAGATCATCGGGCACCGGTACGTCGGAACGCCCATGCATGTAGGCACGGATGCGCTCTTCGTCGTTCATTGCGTGTCCTCCGCGGCCAATGCCACCCGAAGCCGCTCTATACCGGCGTGAATGCGCGACTTGGCGGTCCCCTCGGGCACAGACAGGGCGGCCGCTACCTGCGGCACGGACAGGTCAAGCGCGTAATGAAGGGCAAGCACGATGCGCTGGTCGGCGGGCAGCAACTCGAACGCCCGATCCAGTCGGTCACGCTCTGCGAAGACCGTCGATCGGTCATCCTCCGTGCCCTCCGGCCAATTGAGAATGGGGACGACGCGTGGCCGACTGCGGCGCGCGCGCAGGTGTTTGCGACTGCGGTTGGCGACGATGGCATGGAGCCATGCTCGAACGCGCTCCGGATCGCGGATCCCCGCGAAACCGCGCCATGCGTCGAGCAGCGCTTCCTGAGTCACGTCTCGGGCATCTGCTTCGCCGACGATCGCTGCCGCGGCACGGTACATCTCGTCCACCCACGGACGCACGAGTACCTCGAAGGTCGCCGCCACGCTGGCAGCGTCAGCCCCGTGAGGCGCCATCGTTGTGTCCACTCCTCTATTGATCCGCGGCCCACGCGTTTCGTTCGATCGGGTCGTTGATTCACTTCGATCGGGGAGCCTCCGCGCGCGAGGCCGTGACCACCCTCAAGACGGCGACGTCACCCCTTCTGTGCCCGGCCTGATCGGCTCGATGAGAAGATTACGTATCGGTCCGCGGCGCGTCGAGGCTTCGTCCGGGCAAAAGCTCCTAGCCAAAAGAGTTCGGCGGCTCACCGTGGTCCAGCGTTGTCGCTGAGGGTCGGCGCCGCGAGAGCGAGCAGCTTCAGGACGTCATCGACGACTGACCTGATCGGATAGGTCTCGAAACCCGACAGTTCGAGGGCGCGCTGAACCCGTTTTCGTTGGCCCTTGTCCAGCAGGCTGGCACATCCAAACACCATCTCCCGAAGGCCTTGGAAGTCATCATCGGCCGGTCGCAGCGGAATCGGGATCTCCTTGAGGACCTGCCAGAGAATCCGAGACGCTTCCTTGCGCCCGGTGGGGTCAACAAGCACGACCTGCACCGTCCCGTCCATTTGCCAGGTGAAGTTGAGGGTGTGCCCTTTCCGCCAATGGGCGGCGATGCGATGGCGAGCGTTGACGAGAACGAGGTCGAGCCAACGGGCCGCCGCCCGCATGTCCGTAGATCCTCCGCCGCCGTCCAGGTAGCTCATCAGACAAACCCATGGCCCGGGCGGACCTCTCATCTCGAAAGGTGCCCGTTCGGCCAGCAAAGTCGCGAGCTCTTGAAGGAGCATGTCGCCCACGGTCACGTATGCGATGACATCTACCTGCGCCTTGATGTCGGCCAGCGGATCGCCCTGCCCGAACTCAGGATGGTCGCGGAACTGACGCTCTTCTGATCGGAGAAACGCTGGACCGCTCTCGGCCATCCGCTCTATACACACGGACCACATTGCCAGCGTTCGCACGACGCGCTGGAGGGTCCAGTCCTCGTCCGCATAGCCCGGCCAAGAGCGCATGGCGTCGGCCTGGGCGAACACTCGACTCGCTTGGCTTGACGTCGGATAGCCATCCTGTGTCATGCAGAGATGGTATTGCGCTTCGCCGGCCTAACCAAACGACGTTGTAGCGAGCCCTCAAGGCCCAAGCAAACGGCATTTGTGACAGTTGTGACAGAGCCAGTCACAAACGGGGCGGGCGTGCCGAATCGGGACGTTCAGGTCGGGCGGTTCAGGATCATCCTCGATCGGGTAGCGCCGTGAGGTCTCGCCAGATGCCGGGACGAGGATCGATTCGAGCGTGAGATGAGGCGCTCGGAAGGCTACCTACCTGAATGGTCGGGGCG
>PMXR01000085.1 GCA_003171035.1 Chloroflexota bacterium | reverse complement strand
AAGAACACGGTTCGACTCCAAGGGAAGTGCATGTCGGAAGCGGACGGAGTATACGACGAGGCATCGACCGGCTCGGCCGATCGTCTCGATCTGATCGTTGTCGGAGCCGCATCGCGGGACGTCACGCCGGACGACCCGCGGGGCTGGAGACTCGGCGGCGCGGTCTCCTACGGGTCGCTCACGGCGGCGCGGCTCGGTCTGCGGGTCGGATGCGTGATGGGGGTCGACGAGCCGGCGGCCGGCGCGGCTGAGCTGGACCTGCTCGAAGCAGCCGGCGTCCTGGTCCACCAGGTGCCGCTCGAACACGGGCCCGTCTTCGAAAACATCGAGCGGGACGGGCATCGCCGGCAGCGCTGGCTGTCGAAGAGCGACGCGGTGCCGGTGACGGCCCTTCCGGGGGAGTGGCGCCGGACGCGAGGTTGGCTGCTCGGACCCGTGGCAGGAGAAGCGGCCGACTCGTGGGCGGAGGTTGCTGCGGCGCGCTCGGACGCATGCGTGGCGGTTGGCTGGCAGGGGCTGCTGCGCGAGTTCGCGGCCGACGGCTGGGTCCGGCGCGTCGGTCCAGGGTCGTCGCCCCTCCTAGAGGCTGCCGGCCTGGTGTGCGTCAGCGTCGCCGACGTGTCCCCGGGCGCGTCCCTCGGGGAATTGCGGGGGTTCGCGCCACGGGCCAGCCTGGTGCTGACCGCCGGGGCGGGCGGGGGAGTAGCGCTGCACGGGGCGGCGACCGCTCGCTACGGGGCGATTGTGGCGCCGATGGTCGTGGACCCCACCGGCGCCGGTGACGTGTTCCTGGCCGCCCTGATGGCCGCGTGGCTGCTCACCGGGGAACTGGCCACGGCCCGAGCCCTTCGATTCGCGGCGGCCGCCGGTTCGTGCGCCGTAGAGGGAGTGGGCCTCGCGGGCGTCCCGACGCGGGCGCAGGTCGCCGCGCGACTGCGGTCGGGCGTGCCGGTCATCGAGGCCGCCTGCGGTCGACAGACCGGCGAGGCGTCAGGGCGGGCCTAGACCTGGCTAAACCGCCGCCCGCTCCAGGCGCCGGGCCAGCCGCACGCGCCGGCCTGCGAGGTCCGCCTCCAGGCCGCGCCGCAGAAGCGCCTGGCCGTGGCCCCGGCTGCGATACAGCGCCAGCAGCGCCTCGTCCGTGGCCGCCCACGCTCCCGCCAGGTCGCGCTCGCGATGCTCGCGTTCCTTCGCGAGCTCGATCCAACCCAGCGCCGCCAGTGGCCCCGGAGCCGTGACGAGGCGGCTCCACGCGATGGCCGCCTCGTTGATCCGCCCGGCGCGGCGCAGCAGCCGCGCCAGTTCGACCGTGGCCACGGCCACTTCGGGATCGCCGCCGTGGATACCTTCGCCTGCGGCTTCCAGACACTCCACCGCCTCATCGATCCGGCCCTCGTGGCGGAAGAGCCGCGCCAATCGCACGAGATCGCCCTTGGGAGCCCAGCGCCGCACCTCGCCTTCGCCGTAGCCGCGCTCCAGGTGCGCCAGCAGCCGGGCGAGCGTCACCACGTCCTCGGCGTTGTGGCGGGCGATGACCCTGATCGGTGAAGCAGGGCCGCCTCGCAGAAACGAGTGGTAGGCCGCCGGGATCTCCCACGAAGGGATGTCCGGTGCGCGGTGGCGGCGAAGCAGGTGCCGCTCCACGGTTTGGAGCCGGGCGTCGGGCAGGCGGTGCCGGAATAGGCGGCGGACGAGCAGCAGCAAGTCCAGATGGCCGTCGAGGGCGGGCGGCACGCGGCGCCCCATACGAAAACGCGTCTCGAGCAGCGGCCAGTCGAAAGTCCGGCCGTTGTACGTGACGAGGCAGGAGTCCGGTGGAACCTCGGCTGCGAGTGCGTCGAGCAGGGCTCCCTCCTCGGAGAGGTCCGGCAGGAACAACTGCAGGAGGCGCATCCGATCGCCGTCCCACCAGCCGATGCCGACCAGGAATGCCACGGTTCCGGCGGCCGACCCGAGTCCGGTCGTCTCGGTGTCGAGGCAGAGGAGGGGAGTGGCCGGAGCCGGCATCGCCGGCATTGCGGCGAGCCGGCTCCGATCGAGCGGCAGGTAGACCGGCCGGAGTTCCCGCCGGACATACCAGCCGTGGGAGGTTTCTACGGCGTCGCCGTCGACGGCCTCCGCCAGTCGAGTGGCCAGCGACGCCGCGTCGGCCGAGCCCGCGTCCTGCCAGACCGGCTGGGGCGTTCCGAACGGTTCGCCCGCTGCCACGACGGCGGCGATGACACGCCTGATCTCCGGGTCGGCCTCGCCGCTGCGGTCGGCGTGCTCCACGGCCACGCGGCCGCGGCGCAACTCCTCGAGGTGGCGCTGGAGGCGTGTTCCGTCGACTGTCACGCTGCGGCTCCCGGGATCGCGGCGGCATCCGCCCCGGCAATCAGCCGGCGCAAGAGGCGCAGGGCGAGTGCCTTGGCGTCGATGTCGCGTTCCAGCCGGGGGCCCGTACAGGCCGGGCAGCCGCTCACGCAGCCGCAGCCGTCGATCAGCGCGGCCGCCCCGGCCACGAGCTCATCGTGGCGAGCGAAGAGGCGCTCCGACATACCGACGCCGCCGGGTACCGCCTCGTACAGATAGATCGTCGCCGAGCCGTTGTGCGGCGAGCGGACCTGGCTGACCAGGCCCAGGTCCCGCGGATCCACCATGAGCAGCACCGCCGCCACCGCCTGGATCGCCCGGCCGACGCCGAGCAGGGCTACGTCCAGTTCCGCCCGTGACCAGCCTTCGGCCGCGGCACCGAGCATCAGCCAGTAGGCGGTCGTCTGGAGTTCTATCTCGGGCAGGTGGACCGGCCCCCAGCCGAGGTTCTCGTCCGTGCCGAACTTGAGCTTCTTGAACATGCTGACCAGGCTCGAAACCATGACCTCGCCGTGGGCGCGGTCGCCCCCCGGGGCCGGAGCGGTGGCGAAGGTATCGAGCGGCTTGAGGGTGACGGCGCGATCGGCGTAGGTGTAGTGGTCGATGTCGACCCGGCGGACATAGGCCTTGCGTTCGTCCCAATCCAGCTTGTCCACATGAAACTGGGCCGACTCGTGCATGTAGATAGCGTCCTCGTGGACGAGCGTCTGCGCGGCGAATATGTCGATCTCGCCCAGCACCCGCGGACGATCCGGCGTGGTGTCGATGATCACGACGTTTTCCTCGGCCGCGGCACGCAGCGAGACCGACGAAGCGGGGAAGTTCTCGTTTGACCAGTACCAGCGGTCGTCGCCGGCGTGGCGGACCATGCCCTCCTCGGCGAGGAACGCCAGCAGCGGTTCGGCTTCGGACGGCCCGAACCGCTCACCGGGCTCGAATGGGAGCTCGAAGCAGGCGGCCTTCAGGTGGCCCAGCAGGACGTGCAGGTTGTCCGGATCGAGGCGCGCCTCTTCCGGCGACGAGTCAAGCAGGAACTCGGGGTGCTCGACGACGTATCGATCCACGGGGCCGCCGCCGGCGATGAGCACCGAGACGCTCGTCCCGCCGCGGCGGCCCGCGCGCCCCATCTGCTGCCACGTGGCGGCGATCGAGCCCGGGTAGCCGGCCAGAATCGAGACGTCGAGTTGGCCCACGTCAACGCCCAGTTCCAGAGCGTTGGTGGTCACCACTCCGAGCAGCTCCCCATTGCGAAGACCGCGTTCCACCGCCCGGCGTTCCGTGGGGAGGTAGCCGCCGCGATAGCCGCGGACCCGCGCCCGCGGCCCATCGCCGGGGCGGAGCGCCTCGCGCAACGTCGAGAGCATCAGTTCCACTCCGACGCGCGACCGCCCGAAGACGAGCGTCTGGCGGCCGGCCCGCAGGAACGGCAGCGCCCAGCGAGTGGCCAGAGCCTGGGCCGAGCCGCGGGCGCCGGTGGCGGGATCGAGCAGTGGGGGCTGGACCATCAGGATGTGCCGCTCACCGGACGGGGCGCCGTTCCGATCGACGACTCGCGCCGATCTACCCGTCAGCAACTCGGCCAGCTCGCCGGGGTTGCCGATCGTGGCGGAGCAGCAGACGATGACCGGGTGCGAGCCGTAGTGGGCGCAGATGCGGAGCAAGCGACGCAGGACGTTGGCCACGTGGCTGCCGAACAGGCCGCGGTAAGTGTGCAATTCGTCGATGACGATGATCTGAAGCTGCTCGAAGAGCTGGAACCACTTGGTGTGGTGCGGCAAGATGGCCGCGTGAAGCATGTCGGGATTTGTAACCACGACCTGGCCGGCGGACCGGATGGCCGACCTGATAGCGTTGGGGGTATCGCCGTCGTAGGTGGAGGCGTTGATGTGCATGTTCGCGGCGCGGCTCAACTCGCCGAGCTCCGCGACTTGATCCTGGCCCAGAGCCTTGGTCGGGAAGAGGTACAGGGCCCGAGCCGTCGGGTCGTGCGCCAGGGCCTGCAGGGTGGGGATCAGGTAGCACAGCGACTTGCCCGAGGCCGTGGGCGTGACGACGACCACGTCTTCCCCAGCCCGAACGGTCTCGATCGCCTCGGCCTGGTGGCTGTACAGAGCGGTCACGCCGCGGCTTTCCAAGCCCGCCCTGAGCCCCGGATCGAGCCACTCCGGCATGGCCACGAAATCGGCCTCGCGAGCCGGGATGTGGGCGTGGTGGGAGACACCATTCGCCGTCGACGGCTCGTCCAGAAGGCGATCCAGGACCAACTCCACGCCGGCGGGTTCGTAGTACCGCATGGCCACCTCAAAGAGAACGGACGTACGAAATATGACGCCAGTGTAGCAGCGTGCGCAAGCGTGGAGTTGTGTTGACACGTCAGCTGCCCAGAGCTACGATTCCGAGCATGCATCGACGCGAACCGGCGGCCCCACGCGACGACACCTCCGGGCAGTCACCGGCCCTGCCGGGACCCGCGATCTCGTTCACGCGCCGCCGCCTCGCCTTGCTCGTGGCCGGCCTCTTCGTGCTCTGGTTGGTCGGCGTCTTCGCTCGCCAGGTCGGGGAAGCGGCGTCGGCCGCGGATCAAGCCGAACAGATGCGACTTCGGAACGCGGCGATGAGGGCGGACGTGGCGTCGCTGAATCACGAGCTGACGCTGATAAAGCAGCCTGCGTTCGCTTCGCAGATGGCGCGTGCCTATCTGCTGGGCACAGCCCGAGAGATTCCATTCACGATCGACCCCAAGGCGCCGGCTCTACCGTCGGACGCGCCGGGGTCGGTAGGTATCAAGCCCGAAGTCTCGACCCAACAGTCCGGTCCACTCGACTCCTGGCTGCAGGCGCTATTCGGGTCGCAGTAGCGGGGTCGTCCGCACCGGCGTGGCCTCGGCTTGGCGCATCCGGTACACTACCGCCGGATCTCGGCTGGGTAGCTCAGTGGCAGAGCAAGCGGCTCATAATCGCTAGGTCGTTGGTTCAAATCCAACCCCAGCTACCAACGTCCATCTCAACGGCCCGGGCAACCCCCGGGCCGTAGTCGTTCCGGGCCGGTGCGGCTGCCGCGACGTCGTGGTCCGGCCACAGGTCCCACCGAACATTCGGCTCGTTTGCGCAGTCAACCAGTTGAAGCCGTCGCGCGGCTTGCGACCCGAGGCAGGGTTTCCACCCGAAAGCTCGCCGTAATCGAGCCGCCAGGTTCTCGGGCGTATACTGCGGCGGCCGATCGGCTCCCCACCGATTGCCACACCCGGAGGCTCCGCTAAACCTTGAATACGCGTTTCATGCGCAACGGGATCGTCATGCTGGTTCTCGTTGCAGCTACCGCAGCATTGCTATATGCCCTGATCCAGCCGGCCCAGGCGTCGAGCCAGCCCTACTCGCAGTTCCGCCAGGACGTCCAGAACGGGCTCGTCAAGGAGGTCGATCGCCAGGACACGACCTTGACGGTGACCAAGACCAACGGCAACACCTACACCACGGTCGACGACAACAGCCTCGCCGGCACGGGCGACGTCATCGCGGGCTGGCTGACGGCCGCCGGCAAGGACAAGAACAGCGTCGTCTACAAGATCGTTCCTGCGGCCGACACGGGTTGGATCGTGCTGCTGCTGAGTACCGCTCTGCCGGTCGGCCTCGTGATCCTGCTGATCTTCTTCTTCATGCGCCAGGCCCAGGGCACCAACAACCAGGCCATGAGCTTCGGCAAGAGCCGGGCGCGCATGTTCCTCGGCAACAAGACGGTTGTTACCTTCGCCGACGTCGCCGGGGTCGACGAAGCAAAAACGGACCTCCAGGAGGTCGTCGAGTTCCTCAAATACCCGGAGAAGTTCAACAGCCTCGGCGCGCGCATCCCGCGCGGTGTGCTTCTGGTCGGACCTCCCGGCACGGGCAAGACGCTTCTCGCCCGAGCCGTGGCCGGTGAAGCGGGCGTTCCCTTCTTCTCGATCTCCGGCTCCGAATTCGTCGAGATGTTCGTCGGTGTCGGCGCGAGCCGCGTCCGTGACCTGTTCGACCAGGCCAAGCGCAACTCGCCCTGCATCGTCTTCGTCGACGAGATCGATGCCGTCGGCCGCCAGCGCGGTGCCGGCCTGGGCGGTTCTCACGACGAACGCGAGCAGACCCTCAACCAGATCCTGGTCGAGATGGACGGCTTCGACACCAACACGAACGTCATCGTCGTGGCCGCGACCAACCGACCCGACGTCCTGGACCCGGCGCTGCTGCGGCCCGGACGCTTCGACCGCCAGGTCATTCTGGATCGACCGGATCTGCGCGGCCGCATCGCCATCCTCAAGGTCCACACCAAGGGCAAGCCGCTCGACAAGGCGATCGACCAGGAGAACCTGGCCCGCCAGTCGGCCGGAATGTCCGGCGCGGATCTCGCCAACCTCGTCAACGAAGCGGCCATTCTGGCCGCACGCCGCAACCGCAAGGTTATCGGCATGAGCGAGTTCACCGAGGCTCTGGAGCGGATCATCGCCGGTCCGGAGCGCAAGAGCCGGCTCATCTCCGACGCCGAGAAGCGGATCATCGCCATCCACGAAGGTGGTCACGCGGTGGTCCAGCGAGTGCTGCCCAAGTGCGATCCGGTCAACAAGGTAACGATCATCAGCCGCGGCATGGCCCTGGGCTACACCATGGCCCTGCCCATGGAAGACCGCTACCTCCAGTCCAAGACCGAGTTCGAGGACAAGATCGCGGGTCTGCTGGGCGGCAATGCGGCCGAGCGGCTGATCTTCGGCGACACCACGACCGGCGCCTCGAACGACATCGAAAAGGCTACAGACCTGGCCCGGCGGATGGTCACCGAGTGGGGCATGAGCGACAAGATGGGTCCGCTCTCGTTCGGCAAGCGCGACGAGATGATCTTCCTGGGCCGCGAGATCGGCGAGCAGCGCAACTACTCGGACGACGTCGCCAAGATGATCGACGACGAAGTGCGGGTCCTGATCGAGCACGGCTACGTCCGCGCCACTCAGGTCCTGACCGAGTACAGGGCCAAGCTGCTGCAACTGGCCGACAAGCTGATCGCCGAGGAAACGGTCGACGCTGAGGAGTTCGAGAAGCTCTTCAGCGATCTGCCGCCCAAGGAGAACCTGCACGGCATGCAGATCGCTTCTGATGGAGGCACGTTTGCGGCGCCGGTGCCGCATGTGGCGGCACCGTCTGCCACGCCCCCGGCCTCGGCCCCAAGCCCCGAACCCAGCCCGTCCTAGACGGCACAACTCGCTATAGATGAACCGGACGGCCCAAAGCCGTCCGGTTCTGTTATGCGGCCGCAAGGGGCCGTCAGTTCAGTCGCACGTACCTCTCGTTACAATCCAAGGCGAGTGGCTGAACAGGAGGACCGATGTCGGAGGCCGGCGTGAGTTCAACTGTCGATCAGGATCTTGAGCGTCAGGATCTTGAGCGTTTCCTCGACACGACCAAGGAGCAGCGGCTCGAGTCCTACAAGGCCCTGCTGCGGATCCCCAGCATCTCGGGGATGCCCGAGCACGCCCCCGACTGCCGTGCCGCGGCCGAGTTCGTCGCCGCCGACCTTCGAATCGCGGGCATGGAGCACGTCGAGGTTTCGGAGACGGGCGGGCATCCGGTGGTCTACGCCGATTGGCTCCACGCCGCCGGCAAGCCCACCGTCCTGGTCTACTGCCACTACGACGTCCAGCCGGCCGACCCGCTCGATCTATGGGAGTCGCCGCCGTTCGTGCCGGTCGTCAAGGAGGGCCGCATGCTGGCCCGCGGCTCATCGGACTGCAAATGCCACGTCAGCATGCACGTCCGCGCGGCCGAGGGGCTGCTCCGCACTCGCAGGTCGCTGCCGGTGAACCTGAAGTTCGTCGTCGAGGGCGAGGAGGAATCCAGTTCGGTCCACCTCGATGCCTGGCTCACCGCCAACCGCGAGCGGCTCGCCGCCGACTTCGCCGTGATCTCGGACACGAGCTTCTTCGAGGGCAACTTGCCCGCGCTCACGATTGCGTTGCGTGGCCTCGTCTACTTCCAGCTCGACGTTACCGGCAGCAAGCTGGATCTGCATTCGGGCGTCTACGGCGGAGCGGTCGACAACCCGGTCAACGCCCTGTGCCGGATCGTGGCCGCGCTGAAGGGTCCGGACGGACGAGTCAGCGTGCCCGGCTTCTACGACGACGTGGCCCCGCTGACGCCACTGGACAAGGCCGCCTTCGCGGCGCTGCCACTCGACGAGAAGTCCTACGTCGAGGGGATCGGCGTCACGTCGCTCTTCGGCGAGCCCGGATTCACGACCCTCGAGCGCCTGGGCGCCCGGCCCACGCTGGACGTGAACGGGATCTGGGGCGGCTTTGAAGGCGAAGGACCCAAGACGATCATCCCGGCGCACGCTCACGCCAAGATCAGCTGCCGGCTCGTGGCCAACCAGGACGCGGAGAAGATCTTCGGGCTGATCGCCGACCACATCGCGAAGGTCGCGCCCAAGACCATCCGGTACTCCATCCAGCGTCTCGGCGACGGCAATCCCAGCCTGACTCCGATCGACACCCCGGCGATGCAAGCCGCGGCCAGGGCCATCGAAGCCACTTTTGGGGTGCTGCCGCTCTACATCAGGGAAGGCGGCTCGGTGCCGGTCTGCGCCAGCTTCGAGTCGATTCTGGGCATCTCCACCGTTCTGTTGGGTTTCGCGCCGGCCGACGGCCAGTTCCACGCTCCCAACGAGTGGATGTGGATGTCCAACTTCGAGACCGGCATCAGAACCATTGCCAGATACTGGGACGAAGTGTCCAATCTGGAGATTGGGTGAAGTTACGAACGGGGGAGTGGACGTGGGTAGTCCGGATGAGTGTCCGAGTCGCGGCTCGCTGATACGATGGCCGAACGCTGCTCTCCGACTCGATCTGGCTGGAGGCCATTGTGACTACTACCGATAAGCCTTCGGGCACCGAGGCCGGCCAGCCTCAGCTGACCTGGCGGCTCGACACCGACAACGGCAGCATGGTTCCGCGCTCGGCACTTGACGTGCTCGTCGACCTGAACGACAACCTCGCCAGTGGGCGGTTTGGGGAATACCAGCCCATACCGCTTGGATTCGGGCTTCTCGACAAGACCATCGGCGGTGGTCTGCGGCCGGGCGAGTTGATGCTGATCGGTGGTGCGCAGGGCACAGGCAAGACGACCATGGCCCTCCAGATGGCGCGTAACGTCGCCTCCAGCGGCCAGGCCAACGTGCTCTACATCTGCTTCGAGCACGAGGAGCAATACCTCCTCAACCGGCTCGTGGCGCTCGAGTCGGCGCTGGCTCATCTGCCCCAGAAGACGGGCGCCATCAAGATCCAGGACGTCCGCAAGGAAATCATGTCGTCGTGGATGGGCGAGGGGACCGGCGGCGCGGGCTTGACCGCCAACCAGAAGCTACGGCCGAGCCTGGATCGAATCGCTCGCTACGGCCAGAACCTGTTCCTCCTGCGCGGCTCCCAGACCGCCAGCACCATTCCGAACATCCACAAGCTCGTGCAGCAGCACCGCATCCTGTCGGGCGATCGCCGGCTGCTGGTAGTGGTCGACTACATGCAGAAGGTTCCGATGTATCCGGAGCCGAATACGGAGTCCGAGAAGGTCACGTACATCGTGAACGGCCTAAAGGACATCGCCCTCACCGAGCAGGTGCCGATGATCGCGATCGTGGCCGCGGACAAAGAGGGCCTCAAGGCCCAGCGCCTGCGGAACCACCACCTCCGCGGTTCGTCGGCTATCAACTACGAGGCCGACATCATCCTGATCATCAACGAGAAGTATCAGATCGTCGCCAAGGTCAACATCGANNAACATCGAGTTCAACCCGTATCAGGCCCAGCGGTTCCGAGATTGGGTGATATTGACCATCGAGAAGAACCGCGGCGGCCAGGACAACGTGGACCTCGAGTACGAGAAGCACTTCGAGTACTCGTGCTTCGACCCAAACGGGCGCACGGTCCAGGAGAAGCTCATCGAGGAGCGTCTCTATAACGACTGACGCGAGCCTCTAGATGACCTGGGACCGCAAGCCCCCGGTGGGAATGCCCGGACGAGGCATGCCCGGTCGTGGGCCCGTGGTGGGTAGTGGGCTGCCGGAGCGCGGCCGGCGGCCGTTTGTCCGCCCGCCAGACGACCCGCCCGGAACGAGCCGGCTGTTCGTGGCTCTGCCCGTCGCGGACGAGGTAAGAACCGACATCGCGGAATTGATGACGGCCGTGGCCGGCGCGCCGATCGACGAGCGGGCGTTCGGCCAGCCGCGCTGGGTCCGGGTCGAGGGATTGCACGTCACGATGCGCTTCCTCGGCGCCACGCCCGACGAGAAGCAGCCGGCGCTCGCGGCCGCACTACGCGCCGCCGCTGCTGGAGCCGCGCCGTTCGAGATCACGCTGTCGGGCGGTGGCGCGTTCCCGAACGCGGTCCGGCCGCGGGTCCTGTGGATCGGCATCGCCGAGGGCGCGGACCGCGTCGAATCGCTGGTGCACCGCCTGGGCGTCCAACTCGAGCCACTCGGCTGGCCGCCGGAGTCGCGGCCGTTCACCCCGCATCTGACGCTGGCCCGGACCGACGGTGTGCCCGGGGCAGACGAGCGGGCCAAGACGCTGGCGGAACTGGCGCGCGACGTGCGGTTCTCATGGTCGGCGGACCGGATCGTCCTCTACCGCAGCATCGTCGGCCACGGCCCGACGCGCTACGAAGTCCTCGCCGAGGCGGAGTTGGCGGGGGAGTAGGGGTGGGCCACGCCGCGTGCTGCGGGGTTGGCGACGGTGCGTGCTGACGGGCCTCAACCAAGAGTCGCGACCACGTGCCCGCGTGCCTTGCGCGGGCTACTCGATAGCCGCTAGTCTTTGCGCGGCCACAGTCGTTGTTGGGGCGACCTCGGGCACCTAGCAGCCAGAGCGCCGGTGCTGCCGGCGGGAGGAGTCGGATGGTCGTACGTACCCGTTTCACGCTGGGCGAAGAAGATATTCCGCGAGCCTGGTACAACATCTCGGCGGACCTGCCGGTCCCGCAGTCGCCGCCGCTTCACCCCGGCACTCACCAGCCGCTCGGCCCCGCCGATCTCGCGCCTCTCTTCCCGATGGCGCTGATCATGCAGGAGGTCTCGACCGAGCGCGAGATCGAGATCCCGGACCCGGTTCGCGAGCTGTACAAGCAGTATCGGCCGAGTCCGCTCGTTCGAGCGCTGCGGCTCGAGAAGGCGCTCGACACGCCGGCCCACATCTACTTCAAGAACGAGGCTGTCAGCCCGGCCGGTAGCCACAAGCCCAACACCGCGATCCCGCAGGCTTTCTACAACAAGGAAGAGGGCATCAAGCGGATCGCGACCGAGACCGGCGCGGGCCAGTGGGGCAGCGCACTCGCATACGCCGGCGCGATGTTCGGCATCGAAGTCAAGGTCTACATGGTTCGGGCCAGCTATGACCAGAAGCCGTACCGCCGCCTGATGATGGAGACCTACGGCGCCAGCGTTGTCGCCAGTCCAAGCATGGAGACGGCCGCCGGCCGCGCCATTCTGGCCGAGCATCCGAATAGCACAGGCTCGCTTGGCATCGCCATCAGCGAGGCCGTCGAAGACGCGGTCCTGCGCGAGGACACTCACTACTCGCTGGGCTCGGTCCTCAACCACGTCATGCTCCACCAGACGATCATCGGCCAGGAGTCGATCAAGCAGATGGAGATGGCCGGCGAGGAACCGGACATCATCATCGCCTGCGCCGGCGGCGGATCCAACTTCGCGGGGCTGGCATTCCCGTGGCTCGGCCAGACATTCCGGGGCGGCCGCAAATACCGCTTCATCGCGGTGGAGCCCGAAGCGGCGCCGAGCATGACGCGCGGCCGCTACGCCTACGACTACGGCGACACCGCCAAGATGGCGCCGATGGTCAAGATGTACACCCTCGGCCACGATTTCATCCCGGAGCCGATCCATGCCGGCGGGCTGCGCTACCACGGNNCCGCAGGTCAGCCTGCTGAAGCACGAGGGCTTCATCGAGGCTCGAAGCGTCCATCAGCGGCCCTGCTTCGAGGCGGGCATCCAGTTCGCTCGAACCGAAGGCCTGATCCCGGCGCCGGAGTCGACGCACGCGATTCGAGCCGCGATCGACGAGGCGCTCGAGTGCAAGAAGACGGGCGAGAAGAAGGTCATCCTCTTCAACCTGTCGGGCCACGGCTACTTCGACATGACGTCGTACCAGCGGTATCTCGAAGGCAAGCTCGAGGACTACGAGTATCCGGCTGCCGAAGTCAACCACGCGCTCGAGGCCGTCGAGGCGTAATCCCGGTCGCGCAACTCAAGAAGGGCCGTGTCGCGAGGCGCGGCCCTTCTGATTCGGCTGGTCCCGGGCAGCCGATCGCGGAGGAGGAATGCGATCGGCTGGGATCTACGCAGTGCTGCGGATCAGAGCGGGTCGCCCCGGGGGGAGCGAAGCGACCCGCCGATGACGATCACTTGCCCAAGCGATCGTCGCATCGCCGTTTCCGGCGAACGGAACAATGATCTCCAGGGTCCGAGATCCAGTCATCGTGCAAGCAACGTATTTGGGCTGCCACCTCCGGCGTGCCGGAATCGCGTGCCGGAATCGACTGCAGGCGGCGGATTGCTTGTGCGCGGGAATGACGTAGCATCTGCCCATGCCACGACTCGCGTGTTTCAAGTGCGGACGAACTCTATGGGCTACCGCCCCGGTGGCTCAACTCTTCGCCGAAGAGCGGCGCTGTCCCAGGTGCGGGGCGTCGCTGCAAGACGATCGACGCGCACACGATCGTCGCGTCATCGTTCGCCGCTCGGAGCCTGTCGCGGAGTCGCCCACGGGTGAAGAGCGACGAGACGGCGAAAGACGTACGGCTCAGCGGCGCAGAGTGGGCGTCGCCTGAAGGGTCGGGTTCCGGGGGACGAGGTCCGACTCGGCGCTTGGGTCGTCTTGCCGCGAGCCGCCGCGTCTACGGGCCGTCGAATCTCAGAAGAGGTTGTCGTCCGACTTGGGCGGCTCGACGAGACGATGACGCAGCGCGAACGCAACCGCTTCCAGCTTGGAGTGGACTCGGAGCTTGCCCATGATGTTCTGGACGTGCGTTCGGAGCGTGTTCGGGGCGATGTAGAGCCGCTCGCAGATCTCGGGCGTCGCCAGGCCCTCGGTCAGGGCCTTGAGGACTTCCAGCTCGCGCGGAGTCAGCGGCTCGATCTGGCGGCGCTCGGTGCCGCGTTCTCTCGCCGCGGCGACGCGCTGGGCGATGCCCACGATCACCGAGCGTGGTAGCAGCGTCTCACCGGCGTAGGCGGCTCTCACGGCGCTGACCACCTCATCGATGGCTCGGTCCTTGGTCAGGTAGCCATCGGCGCCGGCCTGGATCGACTCGAGAACGGTCTCGTCGTCGGTCAGGGCCGTCAGCATCACCACTCGGGCGGCGGGCCAGCGTGCCTTGATGGCGCGTGTGGCTTCGGCCCCGGTCCCGTCCGGGAGGCGATAGTCCATCAGAACCACGTCGAGGCGCTCACGAGCCATCGCCTTGGCTTCGGCGACGCTGCCGGCGACCCCAGCTACCACGATGTCGGCCTCGCGACCGAGCATCTGAGAAAGTGCTCCCGTCAGGAGCTGGTGGTCATCGACGAGCAGGACTCGGATCGGCCGCGTCTCGCCGTACGATTCTGTCATGTTGTTGCTTGCCCTCTTGGCGTCAGGAACGTCCGAGCACTTGGGGAAGGGATCTGCCACTAACTGAGGCGAATTCTAGCCGGACTATCAGCCAGTGCGCACTAATCCATTCGTGTGTGGTCCATTCCACTCTGGGCCCCCGAATGGGCCGGACCGAATGGCTGGTGAAGGTCCCCCGGGCGGCCAGGAGTCGGCGGCGGGAACTGCTGTGTCGGTCGATAGGAGTCGGGTGGTGGGAACGATGGTCTTGCCGCTCGCCGGACGGCCATAATTGCGGGGTGCGAATCTCCGTGCTCGGCTTCGGTTTGATCGGCGGTTCCATTGCCCGGGCCCTGCACGAACGCAGCGAGCCCGGCCGGTGGACGGTTACGGCGTGGAGCCGGAGTGCCGGTCCGGTCGAGCAGGCCGTCGCCGACGGTGTGGTCGAAGTCGCGGCGCCGACACTTCGGGACGCGCTGCGGGACGCGGAGATCGTCGTTCTCGCGGCGCCGCCGCTGATCTGCCTGGATCTGATCGACGAGATCGGTGGACCACTGCGCGGCTCGCTGCCGGAGGATGCGACGGTTTCGGACGTGGCCAGTGCCAAGGCCCGCGTGGTCGCCAGGGCGGACCAGCACAAGCTGCCGTTCATCGGCGGCC
>PMXR01000101.1 GCA_003171035.1 Chloroflexota bacterium | reverse complement strand
TGCACCCACTACCCGCTGCTGGCCGGAATCCTGCGAGCCAGCGTCGGTGACAGCGTGGCGATCGTGGACTCGGCCACCGCCACAGCATCGTCGCTGGCGGAGTTGCTGTCGGTCAACGCTCTCGAGGCTCCGGGCACGACCCGTGGCACGGCCGCCGACGCGGGCATGGCCGGGCATGAGCCGCCGGACGAATCCGCTGCGGCGCCGACTCACTGCCAGCTGACCACCGGCGACCTGGCGGCCTTCCGGCTGGTGGCCGAGCGCATGTTCGGCGAGGCGTTCCCCGATATCGAGGCCATCGACCTGGAGGCGGGCCCGGCGTGAGCGGCGAGCAGGCGACCCGCGAGGACCCGCCCGGGGCGCGGGGAGGAGGTTCGCCACCGCGGCCGGGGCGGCCACGAACCCGAACCCGAAACGCTTTCGTGGGGGCCGGGTTCCTGGCAGGCGCCGCGCTCGGTGCGGTAATGACGGTCCTGAGCAAGCGCGCCGAGGAGTCGGCCCGTCGCGGCCTCATCGATTGGAACGCCGCCGAGCGCGTGGCGGCCGGCCGCGTTCGGAGAGCGCCGGGCGCCCTCGACTCGCTCGAATTGCGTCGCGCGGAGCCCATCTACGCCGCCGCGATGGCCGAGATCGTGCCCGCCTTGAGCCGGGCTCTCGAAACAGAGCTGCCGGGCATCGTCGAACGCAGCGGCGTGGTCGATCGCACCACCTGGGTTCATGCCAACGTGGCCGCCTTCGCCGGAATCATGAGCAAGGTTCAGGGCGATCTGATGGCGCAGGTCGTGCCGCCCGGGTCCGGGCTCGTGAAGGCAACGATGGCAATCGCCAATCGGATGGTCGCCACCCGCCAGGTCGGATACTTGCTGGCGTTCATGGGTCAGCGGGTCCTGGGTCAGTACGACCTGGCGCTGCTCTCGGCCGAGGCCACTCCCGGCCGCCTCCTCTTCGTGGAGGAGAACATCCGCCGCACCGCGCTGGCCCTGGACGTGCCGCTGAACCCGTTCCGGACCTGGATAGCGCTGCACGAAACCACCCACGCCTTCGAGTTCGAGGCGCATCCGTGGCTGCGGCCGTACCTGGCCGAGCGCTTGGAGCGGCAGATTTCCTCGATGTCGACGAGCGCAGCGGGCCTCAGCGGCGATGCGCTCAAGAAGCTGGGTCGGGTGTTGCGCCGGGCCGGCGCGGGAGAGAACTGGATGGAGGGCCTGATGACGCCCGTGCAGCGCCGCGAGTTCCGCGAGGTTCAGGCCGTGATGAGTGTGCTCGAAGGCTTCGGCGACTACATGATGGACGAGGTCGGCCGTGACCTCGTGCCCGGCGTAGAGCTGATCAGCGCCCGCTTCCACGCCCGCCGCGAGAACCGGACCAGTTTCGAGCGCGCGATGATGCGCATTACCGGCATGGACCTGAAGATGGAGCAGTATCGGAAGGGAGAAGAGTTTGTGGCGGCCATAGCGAGTGCTCGCGGCGCGAAGGCGCTGCACGCGCTCTGGCTGGGCCCGGAGAGTCTGCCGTCACCCGAAGAGATCGATCAACCGTCACGCTGGCTGGCACGGGTCCTGCCCGCGTCCTGACCGACACCGTCGCAGCACAGGGGACAAACGTGAACGCTGAGAGCCACGAGATTGTGGGACCGGGGCACGGCCCGGGCGGCTCGCCGCTGGCCATCGCCATCAGCCCGGTCCTGACCGGCCGCGATGCCTACGGTTCCATGCGCGAGGAGATTCTCGCGGCGGCTCCCGGAGCGAAGCTGATTCCCGTGAGCGTCGACGGAGTGGCCGACGAATCGCTCGAGAACGTCGAGGTGCTGTTGCGTGGCTGGTCGATGGGCGGCGACCACCTGGACCACCTCGTCGGCAAGGCACCCAAGCTGCGCTGGATCCATTCGGTATCGGTGGGCGTCGAGTCTGTGCTGACGCCTTGCGTTCGGCTGCGAGGCCTGACCGTCACCAACGGCCGTGGTGTCTTCGACCAGCCGATCGCCGAATACGCGATGACGATGATCCTGGCGATCTGCCGCCGTCTGCCCCAGCTCATCGAGTTGCAGCGGGAACGGACCTGGCAGCCGCTCGAGGCCCAGGAGATGTCCGGCGTCACGATCGGGCTCGTAGGGCTCGGCGGCATCGGCTGCCATGTGGCTGAGCTGGCACGCCCGTTCGGGGCGCGCGTCGTAGCCGTGCGGCGCCATCCCGGGTCGGGTTCGCCGGACGGCGTCGAGGTTCTGGGCGGCATGGCGGCCCTGCCCAAGCTGATGGCGATCTCCGACTTCGTGGTTCTCGCCGTGCCGCTGACCAGCGAGACCGAAGCCCTGGTCAACGAAGACGTTCTGGCCGTCGCCAAGCTCGGTTCGTGGGTCATCAATGTCGCTCGCGGCGGACTGATCGACGAAGTGGCGATGTTGCGGGCACTCCGATCCGGCCCGCTGGGCGGCGCCGTGCTCGACACCTTCCGCGACGAGCCGCTGCCCGAGACCTCGCAGTTCTACCGGCTGCCCAACTGCATCGTCACGCCGCACACCAGCTGGTCCAGCGGCGCGGTTCTGGGCCGCACCTTCAAGGTCTTCTGCGATAACCTGCGCCGCTACGGGGCCGGCGAGCCGCTGCTGCACGTGGTCGACCCGGAGCTGGGCTACTAGCCGGACTACGGCGCCAGGCGGTTGAGGTCGCGCGGGAAGAGGGTCGTCTCACGGATGTTCGCCGCGCCCGTGACTCGTGCGGTCCAGCGTTCGAGCCCGATGGCGAAGCCGCCGTGGGGTGGCATGCCAGCGCGGAAGGCTTGCAGGTAGGTTTCCAGCGGCTCGGTTGCCTGCTGCCGTTCGGCCAGGGCAGCGATGTAGTCCTCGTAGCGATGCAGCCTCTGGCCACCGGTCATCAACTCCAGCCCTCGGAACAGCAGGTCGAAGCTGTTGGAGACGGACGGCCGGGTCGGGTCTGGATGGGTATAGAAGGGCCTCTTCGCCATCGGATAGCCCGTCACGAATAGAAAGTCGGAGCCGTGCGTGTGTAGCGCCCAGTCGCCCAGCCAGCGCTCGTGGGCCGGGGCGAGGTCGAGCTCGCCCAGGACTCTCTCGCCGGTCGCCGCCTCGATCATGGTCTGGGCTTCGGTGAAGTCGACTTCCGGAATGACCTCCGGTACGTGTGGGGGAGTGAGGCCGAGGAGGGCCGCGGCAGGTCCGGCCCGTTCGGTTATTGCGGTGCTCATGCCGGCGACCGCCTCACGCGCGACGGCCATCACCGTGTGGTGGTCTTCGATGAACCCCATTTCGGCATCGAGCGAGGTGTACTCCGCCAGATGGCGAACCGTGTCGTGGGGTTCCGCCCGAAAGACCGGGCCGACTTCGTACACGCGCTCGAAGACGCCCACGAGCATTTGCTTGTAGAACTGGGGGCTCTGGGCGAGGTAGGCCGGCCGGCCGAAATAGTCGAGCTGGAACACGTTCGCGCCGGATTCGGTTGCGGTGCCGACCAGCTTGGGGGTGTGGATTTCGGTGAAGCCGAGGTCATCGAGCGTGGATCGGAAACCCGCCGCGGAGGCCGCGGCTATCGAGAAGGCCGCCCGCTGCCGAGGATGTCTCAGCGCGATGGACGCATTGTCGAGAATGGTCGGGAGCTGCTCCTTGAGGCTTGGGCGGAACAGCTCGACGGCCGGCAATCCAGTCGGCGCCGATAGCACGCGAAAGCTGGGCTCCACGACCTCGATGCCGCCGGGCGCCTGAGCGCTGGGAACGACACGGCCTTCGACCTCGAGCACGGTCTCGGGCAGGAAGCCGGCCACCTCGCCCATCGGGGGACCTTCGACGACGACCTGGGCGAGGCCCGCCCTGTCGCGCATGACCACGAAGATGAAGGAGCGCATCTGGCGCTGGTGATGCAGCCACCCGGCCAGCTTCACCCGCTCACCGACGTGGGCTGGGAGTTCGGACGAGAGTACGCGTTCCACGGGGCACCTCCTCGGTCGTTGCCACGTACCGAGCGGGCGAGGTGGGTACTCGCGGTGCCACCGCTCTTCGTCGCCTTTCGGCGACCTCTCGCAGGTCTTGTTACGCGGACCGGGCGGCGGCGTTCGCAATGGTCTTGCGACCGAGCGGTCCCGCAGGCTCTGGAGTGTCCTTTCGCGGGCGACCCGGCTGCCTTCTCAGCTTCCGGCAGCTCTCTGTGGCTCGATCGTCTCGCTACTTGCTCCGTCAACGCCTGGCGGCGTTTCCGCCGCAGGATTGCATTCTACGACTGCCTTTTGCCGGACCCGCGCAGAAGTACGTAGTCGTGGGTCGGTTTCCCGTCCGGTAGCATGTGTCCCGCGCCAGAACACCACTCAAGGAGATCACCAGCTCATGCAGATCGCCATCGTCGGGCTCGCCGGCTCGGGGAAGACAACCGTCTTCAACACTCTTACCCGAGGCCATGCCCAGACCGGCGGCTACGGCGGCATGGAGTTGCACGTCGGCACGGTCAAGGTTCCGGATCCGCGCCTCGACACGCTGGCGGAGATCTTCAAGCCCAAGAAGATCGTCCACGCCGACGTCACCTACTTCGACCTGGCGGCGCCGCCGGCATCGATCGAGGGGCGTGTCGGGACCGACGAGTTGCCGGCCGATCAGCTGGCCCGACTCCGCGAAGCGGACGCTCTGCTGCACGTCGTGCGTGCCTTCGAGGACGCGGCGGTGCCGCATGCCAGCGGCTCGGTCGACCCGTGGCGCGACCTGGAGCAGCTCGATCTCGAGTTCACGCTGGCGGACCTTGCGCTGATCGAGAAACGCGTCGAGCGGCTCAAGGCCGCCGGCCACCACGGCACCCCGGCCGAGCGCGAGTCGAACGATCGCGAGCTGGTACTGCTGGAGCGGCTGCACGGGCCGCTGATGGAGGGGCATCCGCTGCGTGACGCCGCCATCGACCCGGAAGAGGAAAAGACGATCCGGGGCTTCCGCTTCCTTACGCAGAAGCCGGTCCTGGTCCTGATCAACGTCGGCGAGGCAGACTTGCCGCGTGAGGCGGAGATCGTGGCCGGGATCGCCGGACGCTACTCGCACACCAGGACGCTGGTCGATGCGCTCTCCGCCAAGATCGAGATGGAGCTGGGTGAGCTGGAGCCCGACGAAGCGGCCGTATTCATGGACGAACTCGGGCTGAAGGAGTCGAGCCTGGCTCGGGTAATCGGCTTGAGCTACCGCCTCCTGGGCCTGATCTCGTTCCTGACCGCCGGGCCCGACGAAGTTCGCGCCTGGCCCATTCCCGCCGGCTCATCATCGGTGGATGCCGCCGGCGCGATCCACACCGACCTCGCCCGCGGTTTCATCCGCGCCGAGGTCGTGCCCTACGCCGATCTGGTCGAGCTCAAGACGATGGCCGAGTCGCGCAAGCACGGGAAGCTGCGTTCCGAAGGCAAGACGTACACGGTCAAGGACGGCGACGTAGTCGAGATCCTGTTCAGCAAGTAGGGGACCGGGTACCGCCCCCGAGCAGCTCGCCGGCCGGTTCTAGTTGGGCAGCGTGTCGTTGCGCGGAAGCTCGACGAAGATGCCGCGGTAGTCGGCCTCGTCGTCATCGTCGTCGGAGTCGAGGCTGGACAGGTAGTTGTCGTCTTCCATCTTGGAGACGTTGACCGAAGCCGTGAGCCGCTCGTCGGAGATAGGGATGAAACCGTAGTCGCGCTCGAGGACACCGGCGATCGCTTCGATCAGAGTGTCCTCATCGAACGAATCCTGGATGCGGTGGCGTATGGACGTCACGAGTTCGAAGAAGTCGTCGGCCTCCATTTCCTCCTCGCTCACAAGCAGGACGTCGGCGAAGATGTCGTCGTCACCTTCGCGAAGTTCGTAGAAGAACACGATTTGACTCCAAGGAGGATGGGCTGAAAGCGCCGCGAGTATACCGCTCGATGTCGGTCGACATAGCCGGCTCCCTCGACCTGGTGGTTGTGGGCGCCGCATCGCGGGACATCGCCATCGAGGATCCCCGCGGCTGGCGGCTCGGTGGCGCCGCGACGTATTGCTCGCTGACCGCCGCCAGATTGGGACTGCGGGTCGGGGTCTTGCTGGGGCTCGACGCCGAAGCGGCAGAAGGGGCCGGAGACGAGCTCGAGATGCTGACTTCGGCCGGCGTCACGGTCTCGATCGTCAGGCTGGAACACGGGCCGGTCTTCGAGAACATCGAGCGCGACGGTCATCGCCGGCAGCGCTGGCTTTCCAAGAGCGACCCGGTTCCGCCGCCGGCGCTGCCGGAGGAGTGGCGCGAGACCGCCGCGTGGCTCCTCGTCCCCGTCGCCGGCGAGGTCGGCGAGGAGTGGGCCGCGGCAGTCCCGGCCGATTCGGCGGTCGGCGTGGGTTGGCAGGGGACGCTCCGCGAATTCGCCCCCGACGGCTGGGTCGAGCGCGTTGCGCCGCGGCAATCGGCGCTGCTGGCCGCGGCGGGGCTGGTCGTGGCCAGCGTCGATGATCTCGACCGGGGAGCCCGGTTCAAGGCCCTGCGGCCGCTGGCGCCGCGCGCCGACATCGTCCTGACCGCGGGAGAGGGCGGAGGGATGGCGCTATGCGGAGCGCGTCTGATCCGCTACCGATCTCCTCGTCCCGAGGAATTCGTCGACCCGACGGGTGCCGGGGATGTGTTTCTGGCGGCGCTCATGACTGCCTGGCTGTTGACCGGCGACGCCGCGACGCCGGCCACGCTGGGCTTTGCCGCGGCCGCCGGATCGTGTGCCGTCGAGGGTGTGGGCCTGGCCGGCGTGCCGACGAGGGGCCAGGTCGTGGCGCGGCTACCGGCTCGGCGGCACATCTAGCCGCGGACCCTCGAAGAACGTGTCGTGGTCGCGTACTCGGCCGATGCCGACCGGGCGGCCGTGCACGTCGGGCGAGGGCCGGTCAGGCGACGTCGGCGGCCCGCTCCAGCTTTCTGGCCAGCCTGGCGCGCCGCTTCACGAGGTCCGCTTCGAGCGCGCGCCGCTGCATGGCGTTGCCGTGACCGCGGCTGCGGTAAAGAGCCAGGAGCGCTTCGTCGGTTGCCGCCCAGGCCCCCGCGAGGTCGCGCTCGCGATGCTCGCG
>PMXR01000143.1:10369-20495 GCA_003171035.1 Chloroflexota bacterium | reverse complement strand
GAGATCGAGTCGGTCAGCTGCCCCGGCGCAGGTGCTTGCGGCGGGCAGTACACCGCCAACACGATGTCGATGACGCTCGAGATTCTGGGCCTCTCGCCGGCCGGGCTCAACGGCATTCCGGCACAGGACCCCAAGAAGGACGAGGCTTCGCACCGCTGCGGCGAGATCGTGATGGATCTGGTCCATCGCGACGTCCGGCCCAAGGAGTTCGTCACCCGCAAGTCGATCGAGAACGCCATCGCCTGCATCGCCGCGACCGGCGGCTCAACCAACGGCGTGCTCCATCTGCTGGCCATCGCCCACGAGTACGGCATCCCGCTCGAGATCGATGAGTTCGGCCGGATCGCGGATCGGACGCCGATCGTCGGCGACCTCGTCCCCGGCGGTCGCTACGCCGCGGCCGACCTCTACGATGCCGGCGGCCTCAGCCTGGTCACCCGCGAGCTGCTCAAGAAGGGCCTGATCGACGGCTCAACGCCGAACGTGGACGGCGGCACGATCGCCTCGGCGGCCGCGGCGGTCAAGGAGACCGAAGGCCAGAAGGTGGTGGTGCCAATAGAGGCGCCGCTCTCCAAGACCGGCGGACTGACGATCCTCCACGGCAGTCTCGCCCCCGACGGCTGCGTCATCAAGCTGGCCGGGCACGAGCGGCGGCTCCACAAGGGTCCGGCTCGCGTGTTCGACACCGAGAACGCCTGCTACGACGCGGTCCGCAAGCAGAAGATCAACAAGGGCGACGTCATCGTCATCCGCTACGAAGGTCCGGTCGGTGGGCCGGGGATGCAGGAGATGCTGTCGGTGACGGCGGCGCTGTCGGGCGAGGGCATGGGCGAGCACGTCGCCCTGCTCACCGACGGCCGCTTCTCCGGCGGCACCCACGGCCTGATGATCGGCCACGTGGCGCCGGAAGCGGCGCTGGGCGGCCCGATCGCGCTGGTCGAGGAGGGCGACGAGATCGTGGTCGACGTCGACCGCCACGCCCTGGACCTCAACGTGCCGGAAGCCGTCCTGGCCGAGCGCCGAGCCCGCTGGACTCCGCCCGCGCCCCGATACAAGAGCGGTGTCATGGCCAAGTACGCGGCGCTGGTTTCGTCCGCGTCGCTCGGCGCGGTCACGACCGGCCGGCGGCTCGCGGATCAGCTGGGAACTTCGACCGGGAAGAAGTAGCCCGACTCAGCGCAAGACGGGCGGCCACGCGGCCTTCGCCACTGCGAGAGCCGGGCCGCCCGTTTCGATTCCGGGGCCCGGCCGCGAGGCGGCGCCCCCGGTCAGCGGACTACGGCTGGTAGATCTCGGCCGAGGCTATGTCGTCGATGCCGACGTCTCCGCCGGCTACCAGCACGCGGCCGTCGTGCAGCGCGGTGGCGGTGCTCGCCTCCCGTCCACTCGTCAGCGAGCCGGTGGGAGTGAAGGTGCCGGAGGACGGGTCGTACAAGTCGGCCGATGAGATTTCGATGTTCTGGGTGGCATCGAAGCCGCCCGCAATCAGGACGCGTCCGTTCGAGAGCAGCGTGGCGGTATGGCTCTCCCTCACTGTCGACATCGAGCCGGTGGCGGTGAACTTGCCGGTCGTGGGGTCGTAGATCTCGGCCGTGGCGTGGTCGCCGCGGGAGTCGAAGCCGCCCGCCACCAGGCACTTGCCGTCGGGCAGCAGCGTCGCGGTCGCGGACTCGCGTGCGGCAGTCATGGAGCCGGTCCTGGTGAATGTGCCGGTCGTGGGGTCGTATGTCTCGGCCGACGCGAGCGGGTCGGCGCCGTTGAGGCCACCGACCACCAGCACGCGGCCGTCCGCCAGCAAAGCAACGGTCGGCGAGTTGCGTGCCACGGTCATCGAGCCGGTGGCGGTGAACGTGCCCCTCGCGGGGTCGTACAACTCGGCCGAGGCTAGGTCGTTGTTGTCGTCGGTGCCACCGACGATGAGGACACGACCGTCGGTCAGGGTGACGGCGGCATGCTGGCCCCGGACGGTGGTCATCGCGGCGGTGGCGGTGAACGTGCCGGTCTTGGGGTCGTAGAGCTCGGCGGAGTTGGTGTCTCCGGACGGGCCGCCGCCGGTGATCAGAACCCGTCCGTCACCCAGCAAGGAAGCGGCGTGGTTCTCCCGCGGCATCGTCATGGAACCGGTTCCGCGGAAGCTGTCGGTGATGGGGCTGAATAGCTCGGCCGACGCCAGAACGTTCTCGGAGTTGTGGCCGCCCACGACGAGCACTCGGCCATCTGCAAGCAGAGTTGCCGTGGCCCCTCCACGCGGCGTCGACATCGATCCGGTGACACCGAAGGTTCCGCCGGGCTGGAGAGGCCGGGGGCGCGTCGCGAGCGGCGTAGGCGAGGACGGCGGCGAAGGCGAGACGTCCGAACCGCACGCAGCCAGCCCGACACTCAACACGATCAACATCGCTGCGCGAGCGGTCCGATTGATCAAGTTGGCCCTCCTTGGCGACGCGCGGCGCGGCCCCGGCCGATCCGCCCTGGCCGAACGAGTCTACAACGCAGTCCTCTCGCGAGCGCCGTGGCGGCTCCGGCGGGTCCGGCCGCCACGGCGCCATTTGCCCTGGTGAGGCATCATCGAAGGCCAACGCAGCAGAGGTTGATGTGCAGGTACCGGTCGCCGGGGAATTGTCGGAACGGGAGTCCACCGAGCTGGTCGAGCTCCTCCGGCAGCTCATTCGGATCAAGAGCGTCAACCCGCCGGGCGACGAGATCCTGGTGGCGCGCCACCTGGAGCGGGTCTTCGCCGAAGAGGGCATCGCGTCAACGGTCGTAGAGCCGTTCCCCGGCCGCGGTTCCATCGTGGCGCGCGTCCACGGCGACGGAACGGGCGGCGATCCGCTGCTGCTGCTCTCGCATCTCGACGTCGTGCCGGCCGAGCCCGAGGGCTGGAGCCACGAACCGTTCGCCGGGGATCTGGCGGACGGCTACGTCTGGGGCCGCGGCGCGATAGACATGAAGGGCATGGTCGCGATGGAGGCCCAGGTCATGCGTCGCCTCGCGCGCAGCGCCCGCGCTGCCGGCCGCAACCCTGCCACCGACCCGATCCCCGGTCTGCGCCGCGACGTCATCTTCTGTTCCTCGGCCGACGAGGAGGCCGGCGGCTGGCACGGCGCCGACTGGATCGTCAACAACCACCCCGAATGGCTCCACGCCGCCGCGGCGCTCAACGAGGCCGGCGGCATCGCCACGACCTACGGCGGAATCCGCTTCTACCCGATCCAGGTCGCCGAAAAGGGTTTCGTCGTCTACCGGCTCCACGTAAAGGGCCGCTGGGGCCACGGCTCCGTTCCCACTCCCGACAACGCGGCCGTGCTCGCCGCGCAGATCGTGATGCGACTGTCGGAGTCGGGGCCGGTGCGGCTCACCGACGCCATGGCTCTGTCGCTGAAGCGGGCGCTCCCCCACATGGCGCCGCGCGCGGCGAAGGTGCTCGGGGCGCTGCTGGCCGACCCGAACGGTGGCGCGGGCGTCGAGGCCGGCGACGTCGACGCGGCGCTGCGCGGCATCTGCGACCCGGTCCTGGGTCGGACGCTGTCGGCGGTCATCCACGACACGGTTTCGGTCGGGATCGTCCAGTCGGGCGTGAAGTACAACGTGATCCCCGGAACGGCCATGATCGAGATCGACTGCCGGACGCTGCCCGGAACCGACGAGCCGGCGATGCGAGCCGAGCTTCGGCGTCGAATCGGCGAGGAGCTGTGGGCACGGCTCGAGGTCGAGTTCGTGCATGTCGGCGCGGCTGTCCAGGCTCCGCTCGACGCGCCGATCTTCGGAATTCTCGAGTCCGTCCTGCGCGACCACGACCCCGACGGCGTGCCGGTGCCGTTCATGGCGCCCTTCGCCACGGACGCCAAGCACCTCGCCCGGATCGGCGTCCCGACCTACGGCTTCTCGCCGCTGCGAGTCGGCGACGGCGACGGCCTGCTCGACCTGATGCACGGCGACGACGAGCGCGTCAGCGTCGAAGCGTTGCGGTGGGGCCTGCCGGTGCTTTGGGACGCGGTGATCCGCTTCTGCAGCTGAGGCGGCCGTGCCCGACTCGGTGCCGGCGACGACGCGCCGCGGGCACGGAACTGATGCCCACAGGCACCCAGGCCCATGACCAAAGGCCCGGCGTCAACCGGGTTTCGATGGTCTAGCCTGACGAGCATCCGTCCCAGCAGTCCCAGCCCGTCCAGCGATCACCAACCGCCAAGCAGTCCCGTCGGGAGCGAGAAATGGGCCAGTTCGTCGTTCAGATGCCCAATCGACCGGGCGAGTTGTCGCACCTGGCCCGGGCCCTCTGCGTCCGCGGCGTGAACATCGTCCAGATCCAGCAGAGCACCGCCGGTGACCTGGCCTGCGCGCTGATCTACACCGACTGCTGCGACGACGACACGGCCGACGTTCTACACAGCATGGGCTACCAGTACGTGGCCGGCTCGAGCGTGAACGTCGAGATCGAGGACTCGCCCTGCGCACTCGGCGACATTGCCCACAAGCTTGCGCAAGGCGGCGTGAACATCAAGAGCTGCTGCGTCATCAGCCGCCACAACGGCATGGCCGAGTGGTCGCTCTCGGTCGACAACGAAGTCCGCGCCCGCGAGATGCTGGGTCTGCCGGCTTTGGTCGCCGAAGCCGAGGCGGCGGGCAACTAACCTCTCGTTCCGCCGGCACGTTTCAGGCCGCAACCCGAGCTCCCGCCGGCCACGGCTCTCCTAACGTCACCGGGTGTGGCGCCATCCATTCGCCGTCGGCCGATTCCACCCCCAGTGTCACCGGGGTTGGCGCTATCCAACGCCATCGGCCGTTTCCTCCCTCAACGTCACCACGGGTGGCGCTAACCGAGAACTCGGGCGAACGTAACCCTATATGTGGCCTAAGGGACGGCTGCCGCGCCGATTCTGAGCGTGGCGCAGCTCCCAGAACGGGCCCAGCCGGCCATCGCCGTCGTGCGAAGCCGTGAAACGCGGCTAGGGTCACCCGGAGTGACATCTGGGAGGAAGGTGCCCGCGGGCGCCGCACAGATACCGGCAGAAAGCGGCCGAGCGTCTGCAGGCCGATCGACATCAACCATCCGTTCCCGGGTCGGCGTCATGCGCCGAATCCAAACAGACCGATCACGACAAATACCAGGCCGCCGATGATGATTACGAAAACGGATGCCCCTTCCTCGCGGTCACCAAACCCGAAGCCCCACATTCGGTTCTGGAATCGTATGTTCATGGAAGCGAACCGCTTCCGAAAGATCAACGCAGCGGATCCGAGGGCTATGAGCCATAGGTTGAACAACATGCCGGGGTTCATGGCTCCAACAAGTCGGCTATCACGACTCCTCCGGGCTGCTGGCGTCTGGTCATTCTCGAGTGCAGCCTAGCCTCTTTTGGTGCCCTGCCTCTGGCCGAATTGGCTGCCCGGCCCCTCCTAGCGCGGCAGCCGCTGCTTGATCAGGCGGCCCCGGCGCGAGATCGCGTGCGTTGAGAGCGCGGCGACGCCCATCGCCACCAGGGCGCGTTCGGCGGTGGGGAGCGGCCGGACGATCGACAGGAACTCCTGGGCCCGCGCGCGATCGACGATGCCGAGCAGCGCCTGGCCGCGGCCGGTCAGGGTCAGCGTCCGCAGGCGCCGATCCTCGGAGTCCTGGTTGCGTTCGATCAGCTGGCGCTGGACCAGGCCGTCGACCAGGCGGCTTGCCGCCGACTGTGAGCGGCCCAGCGTATCGGCGAGATCCGCCACGGTCATCGTGCCGCTGTCGGCCAGGGCGTAGAGCGCCGCGAGCTGCGTGAAGCCCAGGTTCAGCTCGCCTAGCTGAGCCGCGAACCCGATCACCAGGTCGCGCCAGATCGCGCGGCCCATCGCGATCCGATCCGACAGCTCGCGCGGGTTCTGGAGTCGATGGCGCGCCGCCTCTACCGGCCCCGACAGCAGCTCGCGGGCGGCGGACTCGACGGCGGCGCGGCTCGGGACGGTGAGCGTCGGCATGTGGAGGAACGGCCGCTGGTTGCCCCGCAGCATGCGTAGCGACGACGCGGCGCGCGAACTGGCTGGCGCGGCGGGCGCGTCCGACGGCGCGGCCGCCGGGTTGGGCGCGGACCCGGGCGCGGCTCCGGAGTCGGCAAGTGGCGCCGAAGCCACCGGCGACACGGCAGGATCGGCGACCGGCGGCACGGCCGGAGCCGCGACCGGCGTCGCGACGGCCGCCGTGCCGGACCCAAGGTTCGGAAGCCTGTTTCGAAACTGTGGCATGGCCCCACAGTACGCCTCCAAGGCCGATCCATGCAAACCTGCACACAGTTCGCCTCGTGAGGGTCCACGAGGGACTTAGTCTGCTTTCGCGAGGCCGACCAGCCGTGGTCCGCCCCAATCGATCACCATATCCGGCCCTGCCAGGCCCGCCGCTTCCGGCGCGCCACAGCGAGCCGAAGGAGACCTGACACAGCTCATGGATCGCATCGCCTACGTCTTCCCCGGCCAGGGGTCACAGTCGGTTGGTATGGGCAAAGCCCTGGTCGAGGGTTCGCCCGCGGCCAAGGCGATCCTGGCCGAAGCCGACGACGCCCTGGGTGAGTCGATAAGTCGCCTGGCGTTCGAAGGCCCGGCCGAACAGCTCGACATGACCGTCAACTCCCAGCCCGCGCTGGTGGCGGTGTCGATCGCGTTCCTCGCCGCTCTCCGCGAGCGTTGGGCCGCCGAAGGCATCAAGGCCCCCGCACCGGCATTCGCCGCAGGACACTCCATGGGCCAGTACAGCGCCATGGTCGCGGCCGGGGTCATCTCACTCGCCGACGCCGTTCGGCTGGTCCGCGAACGCGGCCGCCAGATGCAGGCCTCCGGACAGGGCCGATCCGGCGCCATGGCTGCGATCATCGGCCTGGACGACGCCCGGATCCCGGAGCTGCTCGCCCTTGGCGAGGGTCTCGGCAGCGTCACCGTAGCCAACCGCAACTCCCCCGGCCAGATCGTCATCTCGGGCGATCGCGCGGCCGTCGAAGCCGCGGTCAACGGCGTCAAGGAACTCGGTGCCCGCCGCGGCATCCTGCTGCCGGTCTCCGTGGCGGCCCATTCATCGCTGATGGCCCACGCCGCCGAAGGCATGGCCCGCGTCCTGGCCCCGATCAGCTTCGCCGATCCGAAGATCCCGCTGCTCGCCAACGCCGATGCCCGGCCCCTTGCGACCGCGGCCGAAGCTCGTGGCGAGCTCATCGAACACCTCACCCGCGGCGTCGACTGGGTCGCCGCCGTCCAGCGCATGTCCGCCGACGGAGTGACCACTTTCGTCGAGATCGGGCCCGGCAAAGTTTTGACCGGTTTGATCAAGCGCATCGCACCCGACGCCACTGCCATCGCCACGGACGAGGCGACGGCACCGGGCGGAATCAACTTGCCTTTCGGCGTCGCCGCCGCCGGCTAAGCCCACCAACGGCGGCCCAAACGCCACCGCGACCTCCAGGAGGAACAGCAAACCGTGCGCAAACCCGACTACAACCGACGAGTCGTCGTGACCGGACTCGGGGTTGTGAGCCCCATCGGCAACGACAAGGACGCCGTCTGGGCCAGCCTGACCGCCGGCCACTCCGGCATCGGTGCGATCACCCACTTCGACACCACGCCGTACGAGCACAAGGCCGGCGGCGAGGTCCACGACTTCGACATTACTCAATGGTGGAACTTCAAGGACGCCCGCCGAACCGAGTCGACCGTCCACTTTGCGGTGGCATCGGCCCAGATGGCGCTCAGGGACTCCGGCCTGGAAATCACGGACGAGAACCGCTACGACATCGGCGTCATCTATGGTTCCGGCGGCGGCGGCCAGGGGCTCTTCATCGCCAACCAGGAAACCTGGCACACCAAAGGCGTTCGCGCGGTGAGCCCGTTCTTCATCGCCAACGGCCTCGTCGATGCGGCTTCCGGAACCATCGCCATCGAGACGGGCGCCAAGGGCTTCAACTACTGTCCCGTCTCGGCCTGCTCCACCGGCACCCAGGCCATCGGCGAGGCGGCCGAGATCATCCGCCGCGGCGACTGCACGGCGGTGATCTGCGGCGCGGCGGAATCGCCGTTGCTCGAGCTGGTACACATCGGATTCACCAATATGCGCGGCCTGGGCAGCCCGGTTCCCGGCCAGTCGCTCTCAACGGTGTCGCGCCCGTTCGACCGCACCCGCGACGGCTTCGTCCTTGGCGAGGGCGCCGGCGCGATGATCCTCGAGGACCTGGAACTCGCCAAGGCCCGTGGCGCAACGATCTACGCCGAGATAGTCGGCTACGGCGCCTCCGCGGACGGCTTCGACATGATTGCCCCGGCGCCTCACGGCGAGGGTGCAGCCCGTGCCATGAAGAACTCGCTCGAACGGCGCGGCGTGCCGGCCGACGAAGTCGACATGCTCAACCCGCACGGCACCTCGACGCCGATGGGCGACAAGTGCGAGAGCGAGGCCATCTGGACCGCTTTCGGCGACAACACGCCCAACATCCTGATATCGGCCACGAAGTCGATGACCGGCCACATGATGGGCGCCGCGGGTGCTTTCGAAGGCGTGGCGACCGTTCTTTCGGTCTACCACCAGGCCGTTCCCGGAACGATCAATTACGTCGAGCCGGATCCGGAGTGCAACATCAACATCGCCACGGAAACGGTCCAGAAGCCGATCCGCTACGCGATGTCGAACAACATCGGTCTGGGCGGCCACAACTCCGCGGTGATCTTCAAGCGCTACACCGGCGACTGATGCCGGCCCGCCGCTCAGGCGGTGTCGCTGTCAAATCGCTGTTGTATCGGGTCGCGTTGAGGCTGTACGCTTCCGGCGCCTGAGCACGCCGGAGTGGAACGGCGGGAAGAACTCGTCGCGCGCCCGGTGGAGGAGCGGCCATGGCGCGCGATCTCGCTGCTACGTGGGAGTTGCTCACCGCAGTCACGCGCGCTCGCCAGCAACTGGCTTCGGCCCGACCGCTCATCTGGGAAAAGGCTCGCCTGCCCACGTCCGAGCACACCGTGATCATCAAGGCCTCGGCCGCCGGCGAGCGCTGGAGCCGCAGCAACAACGGCTCCGACCAGGTTGTCATGCGGGTCTCCCTCGAGACTCTGCTCAAGGACGGCCGCCGTCTGGCGAGCTGCCTCGACATCGTGGCCAGCCCGCGGCACTGGACGACCCAGCCCTACATCATGCTCGGCGACGGTGGCCAGCGGCTGATCTGGGAAGGCAAGGCCTCCGAGCAGGAGGACCCGGCCAGCTTTGCTGAATCCGTCGACTCGGCGGCGCGCAGCCTGCTCGACGCCACGATGAAGCTCGACTTCGGCGAGATCGACGAGTAGCGATTGTCGCCGGCTGGGCCGAGGCACCTCGGGCGCCGGCTGCTCCGCCGTTCCCCTGTTCCGAGCCACGCAGATTTCCTTGCTCCAGGCAATGTGTAGTGGCGTGCTTATGTTATATTCGAGCCATGGCTGACAAGACCTCGATCCAGGAGGGCAGCCGGACTTCAGCGGAAGTCTCCGAAGCAGCCCTGGAGACAAGCCGCCTGCTTCTCGAGTTCCTTCACGCCGCATATGCGACTCGGAATCTCGACCGAAGCCCCGGCGAGAACGCCGGCTCGGAAGGCCACGCGAGTGGTGCACCGGCTCGCGCCCGGGGCACGTCCGAGGACGTTTCGGCCCATGCCGTTCGGGTCGCAATCCATGTGCATCAGCACGGCGAACGCACCGTAGGCCAGGTTGCATCCGGATTGGGCATCAGCTATGGCTGGGCCAGCAGGGTCGTCGAGGAAGCCGAGGCGAGCGGCTATTTGATAAGGGAGCGGGACCCGGACGACCGCCGCGTTGTGCGCGTCAGGCTCAATCCAGAGAGGCGCGAAGAAGTGGAGCGAGCCTCCGAATGGCGCGGTCCAGAGGTGCAGGCGGCTCTCGAGCCGCTGACCGAGTCCGAAGGGGAGGCCGTCCGGCTCTTTCTTCGCCGCATGACCGAACTCATGCTGGGCGCAGAGCCGGAACAGCCCTGAAGCGCGGCGGTGGGGCCGAGCCGGTACAATCCTCGGGTCGGATGCGCCGTGCCGCGTGAGGCTGGGTAGCACCGGCCACCGTCCCACCGGCGGACCTAGTCCGCCGTGTCGATGAGTTGGGCGCCGCCAGCGGTGGTCGCCTCCGCTTGCTACACGTCTAGGAG
>PMXR01000143.1:0-10359 GCA_003171035.1 Chloroflexota bacterium | reverse complement strand
GTCAAGATCGCGGCCGAGGTCAAGGACTTCGACCCGAACATCGCCATGGACCGCAAGATGGCCCGGCGCATGAGCCGCTTCATCCACCTTGCCATGGCCGCCGCGGCCGAAGCTGTCCAGGACTCCGGCATCGATTTCGCGAGTTACGACCAGGACCAGCGCGATCGCGTGGCAGTGTGCATGAACACCGGCGGCGGCGGCATGGACCAGGTCATCATCGGCACCCAGGTGATCGCCGACAAGGGCCCCGGCCAGGTTTCGCCGTTCGCGATCCCGGCCCTCTCCGGCTCGATGGCGGCCTGCCAGATCTCCATGAAGTACGGCATCACGGGCCCTGTGATCACGCAGGTCGCGGCCTGCGCCAGCAGCGTCATCGCCTTCATCGACGGCATGCGCATGATCCAGTCGGGCGAGGTCGACATCGCGCTCGTCGGCGGTACCGAAGGATCGCTTCTGCCGATCGCCTTCGCGGCTCTCGGCAACATGGGCGCGCTGTCGCGCCGCAACGACGACCCGACCCACGCCTCACGCCCGTTCGATCGCGAGCGAGATGGCTTCGTCTTCGGCGAGGGTGCGGCCGTGGTGGTCCTCGAGTCGGCCGAACACGCCATGGCTCGCGGCGCGAAGATCCTGTGCGAAGTCGCGGGCGGCGGCATGACCGCCGATGCGTTCCACATCAGCGCCCCTGATCCCAGCGGGCGCGGTGCCGCCGCGGCCATGACCAAGGCCATGCGCAACGCCGGAGTGGCTCCGGACGAGGTGGACTACATCGTCGCCCACGGCACGTCGACGCCACTCAACGACATGACCGAGACGAGGGCCATCAAGGTAGCCTTTGGCGCTCACGCGTACAAAGTCGCGATCAGCTCGCCCAAGTCGATGGTGGGGCATCTGCTCGGCGCTGCAGGCGCGGTGAGCGGCCTGGCCGCGATCGGCGCAATTCGCGACGGCGTGATGCCGCCCACGGCGAACCTGACCGAGCCCGATCCGGAATGCGACCTTGACTACATCCCGAACGTCAAGCGGGCCAAGAAGGTCGATACCGCGATCATCAACGGCTTCGGGTTCGGCGGGCAGAACGCGGTCGTGGTCTTCCGCCGCTTCGAGGCGTAAGAGGCCGAGTTCGTTCGGGAGCGGCTTCGTAGCTATGCAACGGCTCGCCCGCCCGGCGGGCCGCCGCGGTCTCGCAGTGTAGGATTTCGCCGTGCCACGCCGCCGCTTCCTCCCACCCTGGCTGCGAGTCGGCGTTCAAGCCGGCGTGGTCGGCGCGTTGCTGTCCCTGGGCACACTCGTGGCCTTCCAGCTCGGCAGGCCGGCGCCTCGGCTGACGTTGCCGCACGGTTTCGACACGTCCCTGATCCTGTCGCCGGCGGTCGTTGCCCTGGGGATCCTGGTGGTGGCCTATCCGACGTTCCTGGCCGCCACTCGCGAGGACGCCATCATGGGCGTCATCGCGGCGTTTCTGGTCGCGGCCGACGCCTTCATGCTGGCTTCGTTCCTGGTAGGCCAAGAGGTATACGTCCACCCGCTTGCCCGCAGCCTGCCGCTCGGCGTAGTGGCTTCGGCGGCAGCCTTTCCGGCGGCACTGGCCGGACTGCTGATCGGGCAGCTCAGCGCGCCGCTCGGATTCGGGCGGTCGACGGGCCTGCGGTCCGCGGTTGGCAGCGCCATCGTCGGGCTGGCCGCGGTCGTAGCGGTCGCATTCACGATATGAGCGCGAGCGAGGGCCGGTCCCGGCCGTGTTATGCGGCGCTCGCGCCGGCTTCAGCCACTTGCATCGAGCGCCCTGCCGCCGCGCGCGGCCCCAGCGAGAACCGCCGCAGTCGCAACGAGTTCGTGACGACGCTCACCGACGAGAGGGCCATCGCGCCGGCCGCCAGAGCGGGATTGAGCGTGACCCCGAAGATCGGGAAGAGCGCGCCCATCGCCACCGGGATCAGAACCACGTTGTAGCCGAAAGCCCACAACAGGTTCTGGCGGATGACTCGCCGAGTCTGGCGGGAGAGCCGGATTGCCGTCGCCACGGTCCGCGGATCGCCACCCACGAGCGTCACGTCCGACGCCTCCATGGCCACGTCGGCGCCGGTCCCGATGGCGATGCCGACGTCCGCGAGAGCCAGAGCAGGGGCGTCGTTGATACCGTCACCGACCATCGCCACTCGCAAGCCGCGGGCCCGGATGGCGGCCACGGCCTCGGCCTTGCCGGCCGGCAGGACTTCGGCCATGACCCGGTCCGGGCCGATGCCGACGGCGGCCGCGACCGCTGCCGCGACTCGAGAACCGTCGCCCGTGACCATCCACACTTCGACGCCGGCGGCCTGGAGCTCGCGAACCGCCTCCGCCGCCTCCGGCTTGATTTCGTCGATAGTGGGCAGCGCCCCCGCCGCGCGGCCGTCCACGGCGAGATATGTCATCGCCGACGCTGCGCCGGCCGCAACCGAGTGGGTCGTGGCGGCAGCGCCGGGGGCACCCTCCCCGACCGCCGTGAGCGGTCCGAGGGCGACGCCCTCACCGGCGAGGAACGCCGCCGTTCCCACCAGAACATCATGTCCGTCGACGCAGCCACGCACGCCACGGCCCGCCACGGCCTCGAAACCTTCGACCTCGCCGCGCCCCACGCCCGCTTCGTCGGCCCGGGCCAGGATCGCGGCGGCAAGCGGATGCTCACTCCCCCGCTCCACCGACGCGGCGATGTGGAGCACCTGCGCGGCCGTGAAACCGGGCGCTGCACCGACCTCGCCGAGCACAGGACGGCCGCGCGTCAAAGTACCGGTCTTGTCGAAGACGACCGCCTGGATGCCTGCCGCCAGCTCGAGCGCTTCGCCGCCACGGATCAGGATCCCGGCCTCGGCGCCCTTGCCCGTGCCGACCATGATCGCCGTCGGTGTCGCCAGCCCCATCGCACACGGGCAGGAGATGACCACGACCGTGATGAACGCCACGAGCGAGTGAGTGACCTTCGGATCGGGCCCGAACGCGAACCACAACGCGAAGGTGAGCGCGCCGATAACCAGAACCACCGGCACGAAGATTCCACCGATGCGATCGGCCAGGCGCTGGATCGGCGCCTTGGAGCCTTGAGCCCGGCGGACCATATCGACGATGTGAGCCAGCGCGGTGTCGCGTCCGACACGTGTCGCCCGGAACAAGAATGTGCCGCGGCCGTTCATCGTGGCTCCGATGACCACCGCGCCGGGGACCTTCTCCACCGGCAGCGGCTCGCCGGTCAGCATCGATTCGTCGACCGCGGACTCGCCTTCGACGACACGCCCGTCGACCGGGACGCGCTCACCGGGCCGTACCCGGACCAGATCGCCGACGCGTACGTCCTCGAGCGGTACGTCGACCTCGGCGCCGGCCCGGACGATTCGAGCGGATCGAGCCTGCAGCCCGAGCAGCTCCTTGATCGCACCGACCGTCTGCGCCTTTGCCCGCGCCTCCAGCCAGCGGCCCATCAGGACGAGCCCGACGATCGCCGTCGAGCTGTCGAAGTAGGTCTGAGGCTCGATGCCGGCCGAGCGGAAGATGTCGGGCGCGAACGTGACCAGCACGCTGTAAGCCCAGGCGGTTGTGGTGCCCACAACTACGAGCGTGTCCATGCCCGTCGACATGTGTATCGCCGCCCGCCAGGCCGCGCGGTAGAAGCGCCGCCCGGCCCAGAACTGGACGAGTGTCGCCGGCCCGATGATCAGCCACGCCAGCTGTTCCATCGTCAGCGGCAGGTTCGGGGCGTACATCAGGCCCATCGTCACGGCCGCGACCGCAAGAGCCGCCGCAGCCGACAGACCAAGTGAACGCCGCTCGCGGGCTCGATCGGCCGCCTCCGCGTCTGCTTCATCGGCCACGCTCGTGGATGCGCCATCGGCCGGCTTGGCCATCGGCCTGACTTCGTAACCCGCCGCCTCGATGGCTCGGGCCAGTTCGTCGAGGCCGGCAATCTCGGGCAGGTACGTGATCGTGGCGACTTCCGTCGCGAGGTTGACGTTGGCCTCGGCCACACCGGGCGTCTTGCGCAGGAACCGCTCGATGCGATTCACGCACGAAGCGCAGCTCATGCCGTCGATGGGCAGCTGTATCTCGGCGACCGGCGCGGCCGACTCGGAAACCGGAAGGGCGGGACTTAGTGTTTCCATACTCCCGGGGAGTATACGACGTCAATCTGACCCGGGCAACGAGGTCGGTCTGCCGGCGCGGGTACACTGCCACCGATGAACGTCCCGATCGCCGCCTTCGTCACGCTCCCGGCTTCCTGGGGAATCCTCCACGTGGCCGCGACCGCGAGTGGAATCGTGGCCGTGGATCTGGGCGCGGAGACGCCGTTCTTCGTCGACGACCTGTCGCGGCGGCTCCACGGGACCGTGCTGCCCGCCGAAGACGGCGAAGTGGCGGCGGAGTGGCGGACCGTCCTTTACGAGGCCACGCGGCAGATCGGTGAGTTCCTGGCGGGCACACGCCGGGTCATGACCGTGCGGATAGACCTGCGCGTCTCGGACTGGGATCGTCTGGTGCTGACGGGCGCGGCCCGGCTCCAATTCGGCGAGACGGCCAGCTACGGCGAACTGGCCCGACGCGTCGGCCGACCCGGCGCCGCGCAGGCCGTCGGCGGCGCCATGAGCCGCAACCCGGTCCCGATCCTGATCCCGTGCCACCGCGTCATTGCCGCCGGCCGGAGAATCGGCGGCTACGGCGGCTCGAACTATGCCGACCGTCAGGCCGCCCTGGACATCAAGCGCCGCCTGCTGGCCCTCGAGGGCTCGACGGTCATCGACTAGGCCGCAGCCAGGGGATGCCTCCATCTCAACCCGTTGAACCTGGCGAAGTCGCGATCCGTCGTTATCAACTCGCAGCCCGACTCGATGGCCAGCGCGGCGAGGTAGGCGTCGGCTGCGAGGTTGCCCTTCGCGCCGCTATCGATGCACAGCCGCTCGTAGGTTTGCCAATGCCGCGACGTCGGAGCCACGCGCACCACGCTCGGTTGCGCGAGCAGGGCATCGGCGAACTCGAACGCGCGCTCAATCGGAGCCGGCGGCGCAAAGACCCTCGGGTGTGTGGCAACACGAATGAATCCGCTCAGGACGACATCGGCCAGGCCGAGCGGCTCATACGCCGTCGCAGCCGCCGCCAGCCAGTCCCGGTATCGCCGATGATCGGGCGAACCGTCGTGAAACGCGTAGACCAGCACGTTGACGTCGAGCAGGATCAGGCGTCGGTCCTTTCCATGAGGTCAAGCAGCATGGAGTTGTCGTCGAGGTCCACGCCCGGCTGAAGCCGGCTCCCCGCGAACTCCGGCAGTTCGGCCGGCGCCTCTCGAACCGATCGGTCGCCCCGGGCAAGAACCTCTCTCAAGGCGTCCTCGACCACCTCGTTCAGAGTTCGGCCGGAGCGCGCCGCCTGAGCCTTGGCCTCCGCCAGCAACCGGTCGTCGATCTTGATGGTGGTCCTCATGCATCAAAGCATCATTGGTGCGCATCAAGATGTCAACTCGGGCGTTGCCCATGGCGACCGACTATCGGTGGCCTTCCTGAAGCTCAATCTGCTCGAGCGCGATGACGATGGCGAGGGCCAGCGGGATGTCGAAGCCGGGCGCGATCTGGATGCCGTAGCCGCCGTGCAGACTCACGAGTTTGCGAGAGACGAGGATCACATCCTGGCCGGAGCGAGTTACATGGAACTCGCGGGCGATCCAGTCGCCCGTTACCGCCAGCTGATCGCCGTTGCTGGCGGTGATGGTGAAGTTGTCGCCGAAGAAGCTGACCAGCGCCTTCTGGATGGTGGCCACGATCTGGTCGCCCTGCTTGATCTCGAAGGTCTTGCGCAGATGCGCCAGCGACTGGTTGATCTGGTACAGCGGGTTGGCGTTCAGGTCCTGGAGCACGAGCGTGCGGCGGAGGGCGAGAGCCTTGCCGTCGACCAGAAAGGCGTGGTTGCCGGTGGCGTCATCGATCCAGAGGTCGCCTCCGACCGACACCAGCTTCTGGTTGAGGACGTAGGTCTGGCTTGTGGGGGCAAACGACATGATTCGAGCCTCCTGATCTGTCGACGGCTATGGAGACGAAGAGATGTTCAGGATGGAGCATAGCCCTCCGGTCCGGGCCTACGGCAGAGCCTCCACTGACCCTTAAGCCCGCGGTGGCCGGCGGCCGAGCTAGGAGCCCTGGATCGCCAGCCCGGTCTCGCTGGAGCATAGCGCCAAGAGCTGGGCCATCTGCTCCGGCTTGTCGATATTACGGCCGACGCCGCGCACGACCGGCGCACCGAACGTGATCCAGTGTGGCGCATAGAGAGTGCCTCCGACAGCTGCCGGGTCGGTAGCGGCCCGGAGTTGCGGCAGGGCGCCCATCGCGGCCGATTGACCCACGATCGCCGTGACCAGGTTCCAGAAGCGCTGCATGAATCCACCGTTGGCCCGCACGCTGGCCTGCTGGAGATCCGTCTTCGACAGGCCCGGGTCCGCTGCGTAGGCAGTCAGGCCCTTGTCCTTGAGGCGCCTGTTGAGCTGGAAGGCGAGCTGCAGGTCTGCACGCTTCGACATGCCGTAAGCCTGCCACGGGTCGTAGCAGCCGTGCATGTGCGGGTTCGACAGGTCGTACTTACCGGCCTGAAAGCGCGCCGTCGATGTCGTGTTGACGACCCGCGGTGCACCCGAGGCGAGCAGCGCCGGCAGAAGCAGGACCGTCAGGGCGTAGTGGCCGAGCACGTTGGTTCCGAACTGCGTCTCGAAACCGTCGGCGGTGGTGCCTTCCTTGACCGCCATCACGCCGGCGTTGTTGAAGAGCATGTCAACCTTGGGGTGCGCCGCCTTGACCGCGCTCGCGAAAGCTGCGACCGACTTCAGGCTGCCGAGATCGAGCTGCAGGACCTCGAGCGCGGCGTTCGGCGCGGTCGCGAGAATGGCGGTTCGGGCGGCCTCGGCCTTATCGAGATTACGCGCGCCGATGACGACGTGTGCGCCGTGCGCCGCGAGCTGCCGCGACGTCTCGAGCCCGAGACCGCCGTTGCCGCCGGTCACCACGGCCACCTTGCCCGACAGGTCCGGGATATCGCTCGCCTTCCAGCCCATAGTGCTCCTACAGTTCCGCAGACCCGGGATCCAGCGCGGCTCGTGACCGGCTCGTGCCCCGACGATGGTAGCGTCCCCGGCGCACCACGGCATAGCCGGTTCGGACTCAAGTGGTGAACGGCGCGGACCGAAGCCACGTTTGAGCCCGGGTTCGCTCGGCGTCGGGACACGACGCCCCGATGCTCGCTCTGAAGGTGTCCCATGACGCGCCGGCGGTTCGATCTCATTGGCGGGTTGCTTGCCGTGGCCCTGGTGGCGTCGGCATGCGGATCCGGAGCCGGCGGATCGGCCGGGCCCAACGGGACGTCGGGCGGATCGCCGGCTGCGGCGTTGCCTGCGTCCGCCACGCCCGATGTTCCTGCGGTCGCGGCTTCTCCTACGGTGGCCTCCTCGCAGGCCGCGCCCGCATCTCCGCGCCCGACCCTCCCGCCGGGACCGCTGACGATCGTGGCGCTGGGCGACAGCCTGACCGAGGGCGACTGCGACGACTCGGGCGCCGGCTATCCGGGCCGGCTGGAGACTCTGGTCGACTCGCTCCGGCCCGGCAGCCGGATTCTCAACCTGGGCAAGTCCGGCTGGTCGACGACAGATCTGATCAACGGGGTCAACGGCAACCCGTCGCAGCTCACCCAGGCGGTTGCCGCCCATCCTGACGTCGCGCTTGTTTGGATCGGCTCCAACGATCTCTGGAACCTGTATGAGTACGGCCCGGAGCCGATGACGGTCGATGCCGAGCAAGTCGATCTGGCCGCCTACTCAACCGGCCTCGACACCATCCTGAGCCGGCTGACGGGCGGCGGCGCAAGCATCTTCATCGCCCTGCTGGATGACCAGTCGAAGCGTCCGATGGTCGCCGACCCGAACCCGACCGAGCCGGCCCTTCCGGCCACGACGACCGCGGATCTCGCTCGAATGTCGGACCACATCAAGGCCTACAACGACATTATCCGAAACAAGGCCGTCAGATACGGCGCGGTAACGGTGGACTTCTACTCCACGAGCATCTTCACCACGCCTGCGACGCTGTGCAGCGACGGCAACCACCCCAACGCCGCCGGCTACGATCGGGTTGCCCAGATCTGGTTCGAGGCGCTCCGGCCGCAGCTGTAGCCCAGCCGACATACCAGGCGCGGCAGACGAGCCAACCGCAGCAACGGGCAGGCTACCTGTTGGCGCAGGTCGGGCATGCTGCCATGCTGGCCGTGAGCCGGATGTAGGCGCACTTGCCGCTGATCCCAGCTCGTGCTCTTGGGGGACCCGATCATGCGCCAGACGAGTCGCATTGCCGCGCTATCAATCGCCATTCTCGTAGCGGCAGCGGCCTGTTCGTCGTCCGCGAGCCCATCGCCGTCGGGCGCACCGAGCGGGGCCGCCGCCTCTCCGAGTAGCTCGGCGACGGCCCTCCCGTCGAGTTCACCATCCGCCGCGCCGACCGCAACGCCCGCGCCGACCGCAACGCCGACTCATACTCCTGCGCCGACGCCCGCGCCGGTTCGCCACGAGTACGTGTCGTATCGGGCCAGCGTAAACGTCACGGGCGGGTTCAAGCCGTCGATCTGGGTCGTGAAGGCGGACGGAACCGGCAGGCACAAGATCGCCGACGGCTTCAATGAGCCGATGGCCAGCCCGCCGACTCACCAAATCGACGCCGCCTGGTCTCATGATGGCTCGGTCCTGCACGTCATCACATATTCCGTTTCCTCGAACGTGTCGACGTACTGCACGCCGCAGATCAAGAACTACCCGATCGACGGCGGCGCGGCCCACACGGTCGCGGCCACGTTGACCAACCACGACGACAACTTCATGTGGTCCCCCGATGGCACCAAGATCGTCTTCCGCCACTGGAATGGCCAGCCGAACTGCGTCCAGGACCTCGTCGACCCATCGACCGACCTGATGGTCATGAACGCCGACGGCTCGGGCCGGCACACGATCATTTCCGGCGTCACGTACTGGATCACGGCCTGGACCGCAGACGGAACGGGCCTGATCGCCGTCGACCCGGATACCGGCCGTGCAATGAGCGTCAACCCGACCAACGGCGATTCCATCTTCATCGGCCCGCTGGCGGCCAGCTACCCGGCCGTTTCTCCGGATGGGACGGGCGTCGCATACGTCGCTTCGGACCGGCTCCACGTCGCCAACGCCAACGGCACCGGGGCAATCGATCTGGGCGCGAGCTCGGCGATCGACTTCGAGCCGGCCTGGTCGGGCGACGGAACCTGGATCGCGGTCGAGCGCACCGTGGGAACGACCAACAAGGTGGTCGTCCTACACCTGCCGAGTCCGACGGCCACCACCGTCTACAGCGGCACTGCGACGATCAATCCGACGATCATCTGGTCGCCCGACAAGGCAAAGGTCGCCTTCGCCTTGATGGGCAACACGATCCGGGTGTCGAAGGCGAATGGGTCAGGAACCCTATCGTTGGCGGGTACGACCGGCGGGGTCGTGATTTCCTGGCAGCCATAGCAGGACCGTAACTTCGGGGCCTGGGCCACACTGCGGACGTGAAGCCGTCGCGCCGTCGCCCGTCTACTGGCGGGCCACGGGCCTCATCGGGAAGACGCCGACGACGCCGGGGCTGGTGGGGTCGAGGAGCATCTCGCAACCGACCTCGCCGGCCCTGACGAGCTCGCCGAGAAAGCCCGCCTCACGTTCCGGCAGGCCGACGAACAACGTGCCCTTGCCGGTGGCCATCGGGCTCACCTCGTCCTCGAGACCCTCGATCAGGAACCGGCGGCGCAGCTCGTGGACGGGAATGTAGGGGCGGCTCTTGATGAAGCGGCGCATCTGCGCCAGGGTGCAGGATGCCTTGCCTTCGACCGGTTCCTCTCCGCGCACCTGCGGCTCCGGACGGGGCTCGGTACGAGGCCGTAGCGCCCGGCGAGGAGCCTCGGAGACGCCGCGGCCGGACCCTGGGCCGCTGCGGCCGTCTCCAATACCAGAGACCCGGGCACGGGCCGCCCGGGGCGCTGCGTCGGCAGTTGCCGCTGAGTCGGCGGGCGGCGCAATGCCGGCTACTGCCGCCGCCGGCGAGTCCGCGGGACCGGCGACAGACCCGCTCGGAGTTGCGCCGTTGACCGAGCCCGCACCGCCGCGCGGCCCGTGCCCGCGGCCACGGCGCCTGGGGCTCATGCGAGGACCGTCATTCGCGCGCCGCAGCCAGCTCGATGGCTTCGGCGGGTGCCGTGCCCGCCAGAACCTTCTCGGCATAGCGCTCGGCGAAGCTGCTGGCGGCCTGTTCGGACACGATCGCCTTGATCGAGTCCTGATCCAGCCCGTAGCCGTACTTG
>PMXR01000071.1 GCA_003171035.1 Chloroflexota bacterium | reverse complement strand
GCCCGCGCCAAAGCGCGTGCCGCGCAGCCGATCCCCCAGCCCGTGGCCTCCGCCGACGATCCGCGAATCATGCTCGACCGCCAGCTCGGCACGCTGTACGAGCCCATCCCGCCGTATCCGACGCGGACCGAGCGTGAGGGCGAGTTCTACACCCTGGGNNAACGTCGGCCCGCACCACCCGGCCACGCACGGCGTCCTGCGGCTCGTCCTGAAGCTCTCCGGCGAGCAGATCGTGGACGTGGATCCGGTCCTCGGATACCTCCACCGCGGCGTCGAGAAGATCTGCGAAAACTCGGACTACTACCACGTCATCGACCAGGTCGACCCACTCGAGTACATCAGCTCGCTCTTCCAGGAGTGGCCCGCGGTCCTCTCGTTCGAGAAGCTGATGGACGTTCAGGTGCCGCGCCGCGCCGAGTACATCCGAGTCCTCTCCGGCGAGCTGCTCCGGATCGCCAGCCACACCCTATTCATGGGCTTCCTGGCCTTGGACCTGGGTGGCTTGACGCCGATCCTGTATGGCTTCATCGAGCGCGACGAGATCGTTGAGATGCTCGCGGCCCTGACGGGGGCCCGGATGCTGTTCAACTACTACCGCATCGGCGGCGTCAACGGCGACCTCAACCACGAATTCATGAGCCGCCTGGGCGACTGGATGAGCCGGGCCGCGAAGCAGGTCGACGCCAATACCGCGCTCCTCAACGAGAACGAGATCTTCGTCCGGCGAACCCGCGGCGCCGGCGTTCTCGACCGCGCCACGGCTCTTCGCTTCGGGGTCACGGGCGGCAACCTGCGCGCCTCCGGAGTCCCATTCGACGTCCGCCGGGCTCACCCTTACAGCGTCTATCCCGAGCTGGAATTCAACGTTCCCACGCGGGAAGAGGGCGACTCGCTGGCCCGCTACTTGATCCGAGTCGACGAGATCAAAGAGTCGATCAAGATCATCGACCAGTGCCTCAACAACATGCCCGATGGCCCGATCATGGCCAAGCTGCCGCGCCTGCTGCGGCCGCGGCCGGGCCGGGCCTGGGGCGCCGTTGAGGGGCCGCGAGGCATGCAGGGCGTCTACGCCATCAGCGACGGCACCGACCAGCCGTTCCGCTTCCGCATCCACGACCCCAGCTTCGTGAACCTGCAGACCGTGCCGACCCTCCTGCCCGGCAATCTGCTGGCGGACACGATGGCGATCGTGGCGTCGCTCGACCCGGTGATGGGCGGGATCGACAAGTGAGGACGACCCGATGAGCGCCGCGAGAACTACTCCGGCCGAGTTCTGGAGCCGCCGCTCGCTCAATCAGCGGCTGGCTTTGATCATCGTGCCGATTGCGATTGTGGCCGCGCTCCTGACAGCGGCGATCGTCGTTCTGGGCGGCCCGCCGTTCCTGGACTTCCTCGGCGCAAACCTGCCGCTCGTCCGCTTCTTCGTCGCGGCCACCGCGATCCTGATGCTGACCATCCCGACGGCCTTCGTCCTGATCTACCTCGAACTCAAGGTCATCGCCCGCATGAACCTGCGGGTTGGCCCCAACCGGGTCGGGCCGTGGGGCGCCGCGATGAGCGTAATTCACGGACTCAAGGTTCTCTCCAAGGAGGACTTCGGCCCGACCGGCGTCGACATCACGGTCTTCACCCTGGCCCCGGTGGTCACGTACCTCGCCAGCGTGATGACGCTCCTGGTGATCCCCTTCGCCCCGGGCCTGGTCGGGCAGGACTTCAACATCGGCCTGCTCTATTTCTTCGCCATGGGCGGCCTGACGGTTCTGGGCCTGCTGATGGCCGGCTGGTCGAGCTTCAACAAGTACTCGCTTCTCGGCGGCCTCAGGTCGGCGGCGCAGATCATCAGCTACGAGATCCCACTCACGCTGTCGGTCGTGGGAGTGATCATTCTGGCCAGCACCAAGGGCTCGGGGACGCTCAGCCTCAATCACATCGTGCTGGCCCAGTCGGGCTCGGCCTTCGACTGGTTCGTCTTCAAGCAGCCTCTGGCGGCGCTCATCTTCCTCATCGCCGCCACGGCCGAGGCCAACCGCACCCCGTTCGACATGACCGAGGCCGACTCGGAGATCGTCGCCGGCTTCGCCACCGAGTATTCGGGCATGCGGTTCGGCTTCTTCTTCTTCGCCGAATACGTCAACGTCTTCATCGTGTCGGCCCTGGCCGCGACGATCTTCTTCGGTGGCTGGACGGCCCCGTTCAACTGGCCCTGGCCGGCCAACCTCAACGCCTTCCACCCGCTGACATTCGGCCTCTTCGGCTGGCTGGCGATCATCGTCACCGTCGCCGTCTTCGGGACCTACTTCTTCGCGTTCTTCGTCCGCATCTTCGGCGGCCGCACGTGGAGCACCTGGAGTTCGGTGTCGCTGGGTCTGATCCTCAATCTGGTCGTGATCGGCGGGCTCGTGACCCTGGCCGGCTTCATCGCCCTCGACTGGGTTCGCGGCCTGATCTGGTTCATGGCCAAGACCTATGCGTTCGTCATCATCTTCGTATGGATGCGGGCGACGCTGCCGCGCATCCGAGTCGATCAGCTGATGGGCTTCGCCTGGAAGTGGCTGCTGCCCGCCTCGCTCCTCAACCTATTCGTGACGGCAACCGCCGTCATCATCCTGAACCGGTGAGCGCGCAATGAGCTTCGTTCCGGGCCTCGGCATCGCAAAGGGCATGGCGCTGACGATGCGCCGCTTCTTCGCGCCCAAGGCAACCATCCAGTACCCCGAAACCAGACCGGACGTCGCGGTCCGATTCCGCGGCCGACTGCAGCTGCTCTACGACGAGATGGGCAACATCAAGTGTGAAACGTGCTTCCAGTGCGCCCAGGCCTGCCCCGTGGAATGCATCGACATGGGCGGCTTCGACACCAAGGGCCGCTTCCACGTTCACTGGGGCGCAGCCGAGCAATTCGCCGAACGCCGCGAAGGATCGGCCCTGCGCCGGTCCGGTCGTCCGGTTCCGGACCCGGCCTACGAGCATTTCGGGGCCGTAGATCTCGAGCCGGTGGACGCAATCCTGCGGAAGTACGACTACGACCGCTCCCAGATGCTGGCGATCCTGGAGTCGATCCAGGGCGTCTACGGCTACCTGCCGGTCGCGGCCCTGAAGCGGGTCAGCGACGTCTCCGCGGCGCCGTACGCGCTCATCTACGGCACTGCCAGCTACTACAGCCACCTGCGCTTCGACAAGCCCGGCCGGGCCGTGGCCGTCTGCCTCTGCACCGCCTGCTTGCTCGCGGGTTCGAGCCGGATCGCCCGAACCCTCGCCGGCGAGTTCGGAACCAGGATGGGGCGCGGGCCCGGAGCCGGCGGAGTGTCGCTGCAGCAGCTTCCGTCCCATATCCGCGGCCTCCACTCCCCGCTCGTAACGCTCGACGGCAAGCCGCAGACGGTGAGCCACTCCGGCGCGGCGGCCTGGGCTCGGGCGCTGGCGGGAGGGACCGTCGCATGACAGCGGCCACGATCCTGCCGACGCCGCCGCGTTTCCCGCGGCTCCTGCTGCCGGCCACGCCGCCGGCCGACCCGGTCTCGCTGAACGAGGCGCTGGCCGCGGGGGCGTTCGGCTCGCTGCGAAAGGCCGTCGACGAGCTTCAGTCGACTGGCGTGATCGCCGCCCTGACCGAGTCGGGCATGCGCGGCCGCGGCCGCGGCGGCGTCCCGATCGGCGCCAAGTGGCTCTCCTGCGCCGCGACCGCGGCCGAGAAGCACTACGTCGTCGTCAACGCCTATCAATCCGACCCGGCCGTGATGACCGACCGCGTCCTGATCCAGCGCAACCCTTACGCCGTCATCGAGGGCGCGGCCATCGCCGCGTTCACAGTCGGCGCGGAAGAGGTTCTGGTTGGGATCCGGGCCGAAGCCACGGACGCGATCCGCATCCTGGAGACGGCCATCGCGGCTGCGGAAGCCGGCGGCTTCATCGGCGAGAACGTGCTCAACACAGGGCTCGCGATCCACTTCAGCGTCAGGCCGCTCCAGGGCAGCTACATGCTGGGCGAGGAGACTGTCCTGCTCAAAGGCCTGGAAGGCAAGCGCGGCCAGCCCGAGCAGCAGCCCCCGTACACCACGACCCGCGGCCTCTTCGGAATGCCTACGCTGATCCACGGCCCGCAGACGTTCGCGGCCGTACCGACGATCCTGGCGGGCGGCATCGCCGGCTTCCCCGAGACGGACCCTCGGACCTTCGCCGGAACCGTGCTCGTCCAGATCTCGGGAGCGGTCGCCAAGCCCGGTATCGCCGAGATCCCGTTCGGGGTCACCCTGCGCGAGGTCCTCGACGTGGCCGGCGGCGTTCCCGCCTCGCACAAACTCAAAGCCCTGCTCGTGGGCGGGCCGTCGGGTGGCATCCTGCCGGCCGAGGCGCTCGGAGTCGGGTTCGACCACGACGCCCTGGAGTCGGCCGGCGCGCAGGTCGGTTCGGGTTCGATCGTGGTGCTGGATCAGCACAGCTGCATGGTCGATCTCGCCGCCGTCCTGACCCGCTTCTGCGCCGACGAGGCCTGCGGCAAGACGATCCCGTGCCGGATCGGACTTCGACGGCTGGCCGAGATCGGAGCCCGAATCTGCGAGGGCCAGCCGCGCGGCGACGAGATCACCCGCCTCAACGACCTTGCCCTCGATGTCAGCGCCAGCGCCCTGTGCGATCACGAGCGCCGCGCAACTCTCGCCCTGCTGAGCGTCGCCCGGTACTTCCGCGACGAGCTCGATGCCCACATCGTCCGCAACACCTGCCCTGCCGGGATCTGCCACCCCAAGGCCGATTCCCGTGCCGGGGCCGCTTCCTGAGGCGTCCCATGCGAGAACCCGCCCTTCGTCGCAGCCCCAGCGGTCCACCTTCGGCAACGCCGACGAAATCCGGCGACGCCGGCAAGCTCGCCGACTGGACCCCGGTCGAGCCGGACTCCACGAACCTGCCGATGACGCCGGCGGCCGAACTGCCGGCCCTGCCGCGCCAGCCCTGGGACGCAACGGAGATCGTCCGCCGAATGCGGCCGGCAGCCGACGAGAAGGCCGTCTGGAACAGGCGCGCGGGGCGGCCGGACAGCCGGCCCGATGCCAGGACGCCGTATAACACGGTCGAGGCCTACGACGAGACGCTGGCCGAGCGGCTGATCACCGCCCAGGCTCCCCAGCGACCGCTCTCGACGCCTACTTTCCGGCTCGAGGTCGACGGCCGAATCGTGGAAGGCACCGAGGGCCAGACGATCCTCGAAGTCTGCCGGGCCAACGGCATCGAGGTTCCGACGCTCTGCTACGAACCCAAACTGCCGGGTTTCGGGGCCTGCCGGATGTGCGTGGTCGAAGTCGAGGGCGAGGAGAACCCACCGATCTCGTGCTCCCGCGCCGCCGAGGCCGGCATGGTGGTCAAGACCCAGACCGAGCAGGTCCGCCGGTTGCGCCGGACGAATCTGGAGCTGATCTTCAGCGACCACAACGCCTACTGCCTGCCGCCCTGCCAGAACAAGTGCCCGAGCCACATCGACATCCCGGGCTTCCTCAAGGCCAACGCCGAGGGCCAGTTCCGCGAGTCGGCGCGCATCTTCAAGCGCACCATTCCGTTCCCTTCGATCCTGGGCCGCGTCTGCCCGGCACCGTGCGAGGATCACTGCCGTCGTGACGAGGTCGACGAGGCCATCGCCATCCGCGACAGCCATCGTTATGCCGGCGACCAGATCCTGAAGGCGCAGAAGGAAGGGATCGAGCCGCCGCTGCCGTTCGAGACCGAGCCCAAGTCCGGCAAGCGCGTCGCGATCGTCGGCTCCGGCCCTGCCGGCATGGCCGCGGCCTACTACCTGCTCATCTCCGGCCACGACGTGACCGTCTTCGAACGCGACCCCGAGCCGGGTGGCATGCTCCGCTACGGAATCCCGGAGTACCGCCTGCCCAAGTCCGAGGTCCTGGACCCCGAATACGACGCCGTCTGGCGCCTCGGCGGCCGCCTCGTCTGCAACAAGGAACTCGGCGTCGACTTCACCCTCGACGACCTGGCGGCGCAAGGCTTCGACTCGACCATCGTGGCCACCGGCTGCTACGACACCAACAAGCTCAACATCCCCAACGAAGACGCCTCCGGCGTGATCGACGGGCTGGAGTACCTCCGCATCGCCACGCTCGGGTTGCCGTACCCCGGCCACAAGGACAGCCGCGTCGTGGTCATCGGCGGCGGCTTCACCGCGATGGACTGCACCCGCACCTCCGTCCGGCAGGGAGCCAAGGAGATCACGCTCGTCTACCGCCGCGACATGAAGGACATGCCGGCCGCGAGCGAGGTCCACGAAGCCATAGAAGAAGGCGCCACGGCCATCTTCCAGGCCGGCCCAACGCGCGTCATCGTCGATGCCAAGACTCGGGTCACCGGCGTCGAATTCATCCGCATGCAGCCCGGCGCCCCGGACGCGAGCGGCAGGCGCCGCCCCGAGCCGGCCAAGGGAACCGAGTTCATCATCAAGTGCGACCGCGTCCTGCTGGCCATCGGCCAGGGCCCCGACCTCAAATGGATCGGGCCCGGCAACGAGGGCATCGAGGCCAATCGCAATCGGCTCAAGGCCGACGCGGTCACGTTCGAGACCGGCCGCCCCGGCGTCTTCGGCACCGGCGACGTCCGGATCGGGGCCGCCACGGTGGTTCAGGCAATCGCCGAAGGCCGGCGCTGCGCCTATGCCGTCGACGCGTTCCTCAAGGGCGGCGACCTGAGCGAGCTGCGTGCCCGCGAGACCCTGACCGAATTCGAGCCCGCCTTCCTGTCGATCGTGCCATTCACGGACGAGCCGAAGGAATCGCGCCACCGGCTCACATCGATGCCGGCCAAGGAACGGGTCAAGAGCTACATCGAGTACGAGATCCCGTACACCGCGGCCGAGGTCATGGCCGAATCGACGCGCTGCCTGCAGTGCACCTGCGAGGCGATCGGCAACTGCGATCTGCGCGAGCTGGGCATCGAGTACAAGACGACCCTCGAAACCCTGGATCCGGCTCACGACCTGGGGGCTGGCTTCCGGAGCGTCTCCGAAAACCGTTTCACCGGCGCCAACCACGACTACATCCGCGACGACAGCCACGCCTTCATCCTGCGCGAGCCGTCGCGGTGCATCGACTGCGGCCGCTGCGCCGCCGTCTGCGCCGACGTCGTGGGCGCGGCCTGCTACGACTTCATGCGCACCGGCTTCGACACCCTGGTGACGACGCCGCTCGACATGAGCCTCAACGACACGCCGTGCGTCTCCTGCGGCCGCTGCGCCGAAACGTGCCCGACCGGTGCGCTCATGCTCAAGCCGCGAGTACTGGAGAAGTACGACGTCGACGAAAGCCGCTGCATCCTGTGCGGCATCTGCGTCGACGCCTGCCCGTACGATGCCCTGCGCGGCGGCCAGGACAACGAGCTTGCCCATACCGGTCGCGCCGACCCGGAGATCGATCTGATCGGTCTGGCGGCAGTCGATCGCGAAACCGAAGTGACCTACATTCAGCGCGAACGCGACTGGCTGGCCCATGCCATCGCCGATGGACGGGTCGTGGCCGGAAGCGGCAGGGCGGATACTCAGTGACCGTCAGAACGTTTCGGGGCCGCCCGCCGGCCCCGAGGAGGGCGAAATAGGATGCCGATAGGCGACTCGATCCCGTGGACCGGGATTCGCTGGGACGACATTCTCTTCGTCGCCCTTGCCGCCGTTCTTCTGGTTTCGGCCGTGCTCGTGGTCACGTTGCGCGACATCATCCGCTGCGGCCTGGCGTTGATCGTGTCGTTCGCCTCGCTGGCGGGCATCTACGCCCTGCTCGGCGATCCGCTCGTCGCGGCCGCTCAGGTCCTGGTCTACATCGGCGCGATCAGCGTCCTGATCCTCTTCGCGATCATGATGACCCAGACCAAGAACGCCCCAACTCGGCTGGTCTTCCAGACTCAGACGTTGTTCGCGGGCGTGGCCGCGGCGGTCATCGCGGGCGTGATCACAGTCACCGTCCTGGCCACGACGTGGCCGGCCGTCGGCAGCCGGCTCGTGACCGCCACCTCCGACGTCGCCCACAAGTTGTTCGGCGACTACGTGCTGCCGTTCGAAGTGGTCAGCGTGCTGCTCACCGCGGCCGTCGTCGGGGCCGTGTATCTGGCCCGTCGCGAAAGCGCCCGGTCCGGGGAGGATCGGCCGTGAGCAACTCGCTCGACTCCTACCTGGTGCTCTCGGGTCTGCTGTTCGCCGTCGGCGTGTTCGGCTTCCTGGCCCGGCGCAACGCCATCAGCATGCTCATGTCGATCGAGCTCATGGTCAACGCGGTCAACCTCAGCATCCTCGCCTTCGGCGCCTTCGTGGCGCCGCTGCGGACGCACGCCGCGGTGATCGCGCTGCTGGTCATCGCCGTCGCCGCGGCTGAAGCGACGGTCGGCCTGGCGATCGTGATCGCGATCTTCCGCAACAAGAAGACACCGCTGGTCGACGAATACGACAGCATGCGGGAATGAGTGCCTTGAAGTCGCCGGTCAGTCGGTCCATGCCGTTGTTGCGGCTTCCGCGCGCTCGCTCACGCATGCTCAGGATGCGCTCGCTCGCGTGCTCGGCCGCGCCTAGGCCTGGACACGCCGGACCGGCTCGGCTACGTGCAGCCTGTCGGGGAGGATCCATCTCTTGACCTTCCTCATCCCGCTCATCCCGATCCTGCCGCTGATCGGTTTCGTCATCACGGGGCTGCTGGGTCGGCAGATGGGCCGCGAGTCGCACCGCGTCGCCATCTGGGTTGTCGTGGCTTCGTGGCTGATCGCCATGCTGGTCGCGTTCGGGGCATTGACCCACAGTCTCGGCTTCGGCGAGACCGGCGCCGGGATAACCCTGTGGCGCTGGATTCCCGCCACCGGCTTCTCGGCCGACATGGGCTTCTTCGTCGACGCGCTGACGGCCTGCCTGCTGATCGTGGTCACGACCATCGGCATGCTCGTCCACATCTACTCGATCGGCTACATGGCCCACGACGAGGGCAAGTGGCGCTTCTTCGCCTACCTCAACCTGTTCATGTTCTCGATGCTCGTCCTGATCCTGGCCGACAACTTCCTGCTGGTCTTCGCCGGCTGGGAACTGGTCGGCCTGTCGAGCTATCTGCTGATCGGTTTCTGGTACCCGCGCCGCTCCGCCGCCGTGGCCGCCAAGAAGGCCTTCCTGGTCAACCGCGTCGGCGACATGGGCTTCGCCCTCGGGATCATGGCCGTCTGGACGCAACTCGGCACCCTCAACATGCGCGCCGTCTTCGCCGCCTTCGGTGCCGTGCCGCACGAGTGGCAGGTCGCGATCGCGCTCTTGATTTTCTGCGGCGCCGTCGGCAAGAGCGCCCAGTTCCCNNCTGCCGGACGCGATGGAGGGCCCCACGCCGGTCTCCGCGTTGATCCACGCCGCGACGATGGTCAATGCCGGCGTCTATCTCGTCGCCCGCTGCAATCCGATCTTCGGCGCCGTGCCGGAGGTGATGGTGATCGTGGCCGCGATCGGCATCTTCACCGCCATCCTGGCCGCCTCGATCGCGTTCACGCAGACCGACATCAAACGCGTCCTGGCCTATTCGACGCTATCCCAGCTCGGCTACATGTTCGCCTCGCTCGGAGTTGGAGCGTGGACGGCGGCGATCTTCCACCTGATGAGTCACGGCTTCTTCAAGGGCCTGCTCTTCCTGGGCTCGGGTTCGGTCATCCACGCCGTCGACGGCGAGCAGGACATGCGCAAGATGGGCGGGCTGGCTCGCAAGATCCCGACCACGTACAAGACGATGCTGATCGGCTCGGTCGCCATCTCCGGCGTGCCGCCGCTGGCCGGGTTCTTCTCGAAAGACGAGATCCTGGGCGGCGCCCTGAAGAACGGCTTCCTGTGGGTCTGGGCCATCGGCTTCGTGGTGGCCGGCATGACCGCCTTCTACATGTTCCGGCTCATGGGCATGACCTTCTGGGGTCCGAGCCACGTCGACCCCGAGAAGGAGAAGCACATCCACGAGTCGCCCTCGACGATGACGCGGCCGCTGGTCCTGCTCGCCATACCGGCGGTCTTCCTGGGCCTGGTCATCGGCTTCCCGCCCGAAGCCGGCCTGCTCCACACGTGGCTGGAGCCGGTCTTCTCGGCAACGATCGCGGCGAGCGGTCACGCCGAAGCCGCCTACACGTTCCTGGGCATCGACGGCGTGCTGGCCATCGTGACCACGGCCCTCGTGGCATCCGCGATCGTGCTGGCGTGGCGGCTCTTCGGCGTCGACATGCCGAGCCTCGACCTGCGGTCGCAGCCACGTCCGGACCGGGTTCGCCAGCTGAGCGCCCGGCCGGCCCTGGCCTTCCTTTACCGCGGCTCGTCGAACAAGTGGTGGTTCGACGATCTGAACAACCTGCTGTTCGTGGTCTGGGGCGGCAAGCTCGCCAACGCCGTGTTCTGGTTCGACCGCACCGTCGTCGACGGCACGGTGAACGGCATCGGCACGGTGACCACCGGCGCCGGCATGCGGCTGCGCCGGGTCCAGACAGGCCGTGTTCAGAACTACGCCCTCGGAATCGCCATCGGCCTCATCGCGATGGTCGTCGGCTACTACCTCATCGCGGTTCGGTAGGAGGAGGAGACGATGCACCTGCCGATCCTGAGTCTGATCGCCTTCACGCCGCTCGTCGGGGCGCTGGCGGTCGCGGCGCTGCCGTCCAAATACCCCGACCTGATCCGGCGGACGGCGCTGGCATTCGCCCTTCTGGCGTGGCTGATGTCCCTGGCGCTGCTCGCCGCCTACGCCTTCGGGCCCACGGGCTTCCAGTTCGGCGAGACGGCCGACTGGATACCCACATTCGGCATCCAGTACAAGGTCGGTGTCGACGGCCTGAGCGTCCTGATGGTCGTCCTCGCGACCACTCTGTCGTGGATCAGCATCCTGGCCAGCTTCGGACCGATCAAGGATCGGGTGAAGGGCTACATGATCTCCTTCCTCGTCCTCGAGGTCGGCATGATCGGCGTCTTCATCGCCCTGGACCTCTTCCTGTTCTACATCTTCTGGGAGATCGTCCTGGTCCCGATGTACCTGATCATCGGCATCTGGGGCGGCGCGAACCGCATCTACGCCACGATGAA
>PMXR01000016.1 GCA_003171035.1 Chloroflexota bacterium | reverse complement strand
GAGCCGGCTGACGAGCGCTCTCGCGCTCGTCAGCCGGCATGCCGTTTCCGGCAGTCGGAAGAGGCATCTACTTAGCGGATCTGAGCCGTGACCAACGGGGCGATGGCATCGATGTTGGACTTGTCAACGAAGCCCGCGCCCGTGTTGATGAAGAGGCCGCCAAAGCCGTACTTCTTCTCGAGGCAAAGCTGCTCGATGCCGAAGAAGCCCTGGAGGAATTCCTGCTGGTCGATGACCAGGCTGACGTAGTTCTGCTGGATGCCCGTAACAGTGGCCGGCGACATGTCGAATCCGGCGGCAAAGACGCTACCGGGGGCCAGGCTCGCGGCCTTCATGAAGGTCGGGATCGCCGACGTGAGGTTGCCGTGATCGATGAAGATGGCCTTGACGTTCGGGTGAGAGGCAACATAACCGGTGAAGGTTGCCACGCCCGCGCTCGGGTCCGCGTTGGTCGCCGAGTCGATCTCGTAGTAGTCGACCTTGAGACCGGCCTTTTCGAGGGTATCGGTGATGCCGAGCGTCCGCTCGCCGCGACCGGCCTGAGACTTAAGACCCCAAACGAAGACCTCGTCGCCCGACTTGAGCTTGCCGCGCTTGATCGCCTCGGTCGCGAGAGAGGCACCCGCGTCGTGGAGGACCGCGCCGGTGTAGCCGAGCCCATAGGTGGACTCCGCCGTCGGCAGTTCGGTGTTCATGACCGTAATCAGCATGCCCTGGCTCTCGGCGTCGGCGATGAGCGGATCGAAGGAGGCGTCGCCGGGATGACCCATGACCGCAATTCCATCAGGCTTGGTGGCGACGGCCTGCTGGAACTGGGTGATCATCTTGTTGGGATCCCAGTCGGACCACTGGTACGTCACGTCAGGGCCGAAGGCGGCCTGAGCAGCCTTGGCCCCGTTGTAGACGACAGTCTCAAAGCTACCGCCGGCGGTTCCGCCGGGGAAGAACGTGATCTTCATACCTGCGCAGAACTGGCCGGCTGTAGTGCCGGCACCGGCGTTCGCCGACGCCCCGACGACAGTCGTTGCACCGGGCGCGAGGGGTGCGCTTGCTCCGGCAGAGGGCGTCGTGGTGTTGCTGCCGCACGCGCTAACCGCAACTGCCAGTGCCGCTACCAATAGCGGCAGTCTGATCATTGGCCTTGTCATTCCTCTATCTCTCCTCAGGTACCGGCGAAGCCGAGCGTGCTGCTTCAGCTTGAGGCCATGCGGTGGGCACAACTCCAACGAGAGAGACCGACCCGTCGCCCGTGCGGTGGTCGGCGCGTTGACGCGAGCCCTGTTGGCGGGTCTGGGGCCATCGGGCGGAACTCCAAATGGGGTCCTTTCGCGGCCCTGTCAACTCAGGCGGTCGGTGGACCCACACCGACGTTCGAACGCATCCTCGCTCCTTCCTGACCTGCCCGGACGACCCTCGTCCTGCGGCCACGAATATGCCGCGTTACCGGTAACGGCACGCTGCCGAGATTGTGTGGCGGGTTGATCTCGACTGTCAAGGCTTCTAGCGCATAAACTATCGTGATTCAACAGGAACCCACAGGCATCGCCATCCTTGAGGCCCATTTTCGAGCATCTTGGGCCAGATGGTCGGTACAAGCTGGGGTCGGATGTTTGAATACGTTGACTTGGCCCTCGGGCTGCGGCACGATTGGGAACGGCTGGTACGGGCAAGAGCAGGAGCGAGGAGATGGCAGTGGACTCGGACCTGGCGGGCCCCGCCATGAAGCGGAGAGGCGCTTCCATCGACGAGGGCGGCCCTCGAAGGCCGGCGCTGGCTCGCCAACGCCAGGCGCTGATCCTCGAGCAGGTCCGCGAACTTGGCGCCGTCCGAGTGGCGGACCTGGTCACCACCCTGGGTGTCTCGGACATGACCGTGCGGCGCGACCTGGAGTCGCTCCAGGGGCGTGGCCTCATCGTGAAGGTCCACGGCGGAGCCGCCGCCATCGAGGGAAGCTCATCGTTCGAGCCGGGCTTCACCGCGAAGTCGACTCTCATGCAGGCCGAGAAGAACGCCATCGCCGGCGCTGCCGCATCGCTTGTGGCGACCGGGACGGCCATCGCAATCTCAGCCGGCACAACCACTTACGCGATGGCGAGGCTGCTGACCGATGTCCCAGGCCTGACCGTCCTGACCAACTCCGTGCCCGTCGCGGACGTCCTGTACAAGGACGGCCGGCCCGACCAGACAATTATCCTGAGCGGCGGTGTCCGCACACCCTCCGATGCGCTGGTGGGGCCGTTTGCGGTCGAAGTCATCCGCTCGCTCCACGTCGACATCGTCTTTCTGGGCACGCACGGAATGGACTCGCGGTCGGGGTTCACCACGCCGAACATCCTCGAGGCCGAGACGAACCGGGCCTTGATCGAGGCCGGTCGCCGGCTAATGGTGCTGGCTGACCACACCAAGTGGGGCACGATCGGCATCAGCTCAGTCGGCAGGCTCCAGGAGGCCGACACGATCATCACCGACGCCGGCTTGGATCCCCTGGCCCTCAGCCAGATGGCCGCAAGTGTGCGCCGCGTCATTCTGGTCAACGCGAGCACCGGCGAACGGTGGACGGTCGAGAACTCGCCCGACGGCAAGTCGCCGCAGTCGGAACCCTCCGGAGAATTGAGTTGAAGTCAGCCTCGATGGGCAGGGCCGTCCCCTTGGACCTGACTTCGACGGCGCCGCACCGCCGCCACAATGCCCTCACGGACGAGTGGCTGCTCGTGTCTGCGGAGCGCACGTCCAGGCCGTGGCGGGGCCGCGAGGAGGCTCCTACCCCCCGCGATCTCCCAGCCTACGACTCCTCCTGCTATCTGTGCCCCGGCAACGTGCGGGCCAATGGCGAGCGGAATCCCGAGTACGAATCGACCTTCGTCTTCACGAACGACTTCGCCGCGCTCCAGCCGGACTCACCCGTGGGCGAATTCGAGGACGGGCTCCTGCGGGCGGTCGCCGAGCGAGGGACATGCCAGGTCATCTGCTTCTCGCCTCGCCACGATCTTGCGATCTCGCGGATGCAGCCGGCCGAAGCGCGCCAGGTCGTCGACATATGGGCCAGCCAATCCCGCGTACTTGGCGAGCAGTTCCAATGGGTCCAGGTCTTCGAGAATCGAGGCGCGGCCATGGGCGCGTCAAGCCCGCATCCCCACGGCCAGATATGGGCCGGCGACGCACTGCCGCGCGAGGCTGTGAGAGAAGACGCCACGCAGCGCCGCCACTTCGAGGCCACGGGCCGGCCCCTGCTCCTGGACTACGCGGCACAGGAGGTGGGAGGGCCGCGCGACATAGCCGGCGATGACGACTGGTTGGTGGTAGTCCCGTTCTGGGCGGCCTGGCCGTTCGAAACGCTGGTCATACCGAGGCGGCCTGTCTCGCGCCTGGCAGACCTGGAGCCTCGCGTTCGAGACTCGCTCGCAGCGAGGCTCGTCGAGCTGCTGCGAGGATACGACGCTCTCTTCTCGGCTCCGTTTCCATATTCGATGGGCTGGCACCAGGCCCCTTTTGACGGCGTCGACAGACCTTACTGGCAGCTCCACGCTCATTTCTACCCGCCGCTGCTGCGGGCGACGGTTCGCAAGTTCATGGTGGGCTATGAGTTGATGTCTGAGCCGCAGAGAGACATAACCGCCGAAGAAGCCGCGGACCGACTGCGCTGGGCTATCCAGAGTGCCCGTCCCGATGTCGTTCATTCGAGCGACTAAGTGACAGGGGAAGGACCTGGACTATGTCTGCCCCCATGCCAGCGCATCTTCCGGAGACACGCACCTCATGAACCAATCCACTTCACCTGATCGAGACGGGCAGGCCTTTTCGGCAAGGGCCGGGACCCTCCTGGAACGCCTCGGCGCCCCAGCCGGAGCCACGCTCGTCCGTGCCCCGGGCCGCGTCAATCTGATCGGCGAGCACACGGACTACAACGAAGGTTTCGTGCTGCCGGCTGCGATAGGCCTCGAGGTCTGGCTGGCATTCGAGCCGTGGGACCGGCCGCGGGTCGAGCTGACTTCAGCCGAGTTCGGCGAAACGTGCGCCCTTGACTTCGACGATCTGACTACAGGCCATCGCCAAGCGGTGTCCTGGATCGATTACGTCGCGGGAACGGCCTGGGCAATGCGAGAGGCCGGGCTGCCCATCCGCGGCTTCCGCGGCGTCCTTGATTCGACCATCCCGGTGGGCTCGGGCCTGAGTTCGTCGGCGGCCCTCGAGTTGGCGTCGAGTTGGGCCCTGGCCGACCCGTCGGCCCCGCGACCGGCCGCTCCCAGGATGGCCGCGATTGCCCAGCGCGGCGAGAACGCCTACGTAGGCGTCAACTGCGGGATCATGGATCAGTTCGCCAGTGCGGCCGGAGCCGACGGCCATTGTCTCCTCATCGACTGCCGAACCATGGAGTTCCGGGCGACGCCGATACCCGAGGGCCTTTCCATCCTGGTATGCGACACGGGCTCGCCGCGGCGGCTGAGCACTTCGGAATACAACACCCGCCGCTCCGAATGCGAACTTGGCGCCAGGCTGATCGCCGAGCGAGAACAGGGCGTGAAGGCTCTTCGCGACGTCGACGCGGCGATGCTGAGCCGCAACCGGAGCCGTCTGCCCGAAGTGGTGGCGCGCCGCTGCGAGCACGTTGTGCAAGAGGACGCTCGCGTGATGGCCGCCGTGGCCTCCCTGGCCGCAGGCGACCTCGACGAGGTCGGGCGGCTCTTTGCCGCCTCCCATGCTTCCCTGCGGGACCTATACGAGGTCGGCTCGACGGCGCTGGACGCAATGGTCGAGATCGCCCGCGATGTCCCGGGCGTAGTCGCTAGCCGGATGACCGGAGCGGGCTTCGGCGGATGCACAGTCAACCTTGTCCATAACGGTGCCGAAGAGGAGCTTCGGAGGCGGGTCTTGGCGGAATACCCAGCCCGCACAGGGCTCGAGCCGCGGGTCTTCGTGGCTTCGGCAGTGGCTGGGGCCGGTCCGATTCTGGCGGGCGACCTGACCCGCTAGCCACCCCTTCGCACAGGCAGCGCTACGCCCCGGTGGCCGCCTTCTATGGCTGGCACCACCGCACCGAAACGACCCGTGCCATTGCCGACGCCCAGCTCGCCGGCCAGATCGTGCAGATCCACAGGTATAGCCCCAGCGATCGAGGCCACGAGATCGCATGCCCCCGAGACTCGGCTACTTGTCGACACCCGACATCACGAAGCTGCGCAAGAAGAATCGCTGCGTGACGAAGAAGATCGCCAACGGCACGATCATGACGATGATTGAACCCGCCTCCAGGATCCCGGGCCCGTTTGTGCCGCCCTGCGGGAGGGTGAACATGAAATAGCCCACGCCCAGCGACATGGTGTATTGGGCGGAATTGCCGCTCAGGTAGATCAAAGGACCGAAGAAATCGTTCCACGAGAAGATGAACTGGAACAGAGCGACCGCGATGATCACCGGAAGCGCCTGCGGAACGACTACCGATCTCAGTATTCGCAGCGGGCCGGCCCCGTCGACCATGGCCGCCTCGTCAAGGTCCCGTGGAAGGGCCATGAAGAACTGCCGCAACAGGAAGATGTAGAGCGCGTTGCCGAAGAAGTTCGGCAAGATGAGCGGCAGGAAGCTCGAGGTCAAGCCGAGCGCTCGGTACAGGATGAACTGAGGAATCAGCGTCACCTGATACGGGATGAGAACCGAACCGATCAGGATCAGGAACAGTGCGTCGCGGCCGGGGAACCTGAACCGAGCGAACCCGTACGCGATCAGCACGCACGAAAGAGTCGCTCCGATGGTGGAGAAGCCGGCGACGATCCCGGAGTTGAGCAGCCAGGTGGCCATACCTCCGAGCCCGGTGGGGGTGAAGACTCCGGCCCAGTTGACTGCGGTGACGAAGTTGTCGAGCGAGATGTGGAAGTCCCACACTCGGCTCAAGGTCTTCGTGTCGATGGAGAGGTCGACCTGCTTGTTCGCGGCCGGGTCGATGAAGATGCTCGGCAGGCCCGTATACGACCCATAGTCCTCCAGCAGGGCAAGGTTGCCGTACCCGGGCACCACATACACCGGCAGCGTGGGGTCCGGCTGCTGTGAGACGTCGACCGGCGTCCCACTCGGAGTGAACTTCCCGGTGGCCCTGTTCAAGGAGACTGGCTGGTAGGTGCACAGCTGTGAGTCGGCGCATTCATAGGTGCGTTCGATGGCCGGGTATGGCGGCCCCCCATGTGTCGAACCGGAACTCGAGGCGTCGAACGCCGCGTTGAGCGCGTACAGGAACGGCAGCAGGAAGATCACGCACAGCACTGCGGTCACTACCGTGAACGCCGTTCGGGATGTCAGCTTGCGGACGAACCGGTTCAGTTTGGAACGGGGCCTGGCCGGTCTCTGCCGAGGTTCCGCCATTGCGGCCGCAGGCGGAGGCTCGGTCTCGAGCGCGGTCGCCGGCTGGATTGCGGCCGACGGGGCAGGCTCAGGTTCGAAAGGCGCAGGCTCGGTCTCGAGCGCGGTCGCAGGACGAATTGCGACCACCGGCACAGGCTCGATTCTGGAAGGCGCAGGCTCGGTCTCGAGCGCGGCCGCCTTCGAGGTCGCCTTTGAGCTCGTCGCATCGGCTCCGGCGTAGTAGACCCAGTGTTTCGCGGTCCAAAAGAGAAGCACCGAGATGGCGATGACCACCGCGAACAGGATCCAGGCCAGAGCGCAGGCCTTGCCCATGTCGTCAAAGCCCCAACCGACGTTGTAGAGGTTGAGGTTCCACACGTTGGCTTGACCGCGTGCCCGCGAGTTCGCGCTCCACAAGAAGGCCTGCGTGAAGTACCCCGCAACCCCGATGATGCTCAGGATGAGGTTGTAGAAGACCATCGGCGAGATCATCGGCAGGGTCACGTCGCGGAACGTCCGCCAGGCGCCCGCGCCATCGGCGCGAGCAGCGTCGTAAAGCGCGCTTGGAACCGTCTGCAGCCCGGCCAGGAAGATCAGCGTCATGTTGCCGATACCCCAGACGCTCATCAGGATCAGCCAGGGCAGCGTCCAGGTCTTGTCGGTGAACAAGCCCGTCGGATAGACGGTGGCCAAAGTGCTGAACACCGGAAGGCTGCTGAGCGCCTGGGCGATGCTCGTGGAGGTGGACTGCAGCCAGGCTATGGGCATGCCGCGGGCGCCGGTGACGAAGCCGAGCCAGATGAAGACGCTCGCCGTGACCGGGATCTGGACGGGCAGGAAGAAGAGCGTCCGAAACACTCTCTTCCCGACCAGGAGCCGATGATTGACGAGTAGCGCGATCCCCAGCGCCACCCCGATCCCCAACGGCACGCTCACCACCGCGAACTTGAGCGTGAGCCACGCCGAGCTCGACGTGGCCGGATCGGACGCGGCCCAGGCGTAGTTGTCCAGTCCAACCCAGCGGATCAGCTCTGGATGGAGGAGGTCGTAGTTCGTGAACGAGAGCAGCAGAGAGGCGATGATCGGGATCGCCGTGAACACGAGCAGACCGACGATCCAGGGACTGATGAGGAAGAAGCCCCAACCCGCCTCGCGTACGGACGCTTTCGGCCGACGACTTGACGGTGCCGGCCGTACCGTCTTAGCCGGAAGCTCCTCGATCCGAGCCTTCATTGGCGCAACTCCCCTGCGGTCCGGTGTCGGGGTGGCGGTTCGCGGGAATAGCGTGACGGAACTGTCCACTCCGCCGGCGCGCAGCTCAGGCTGCGGGGTTCGGAGAGCGCACCAATCGTAGTCCTTGACTACCTTTACCGTTCAAGACCGCGGACCAGATCCTGGCCAAGGCCGTGCGCAAGCCGTCAGCCATTAGCGAATCGGGACACTAACAGTGACGCGTCTCGTACATTGGCGGCAAGGTTCATCGGCGACCAGCCGCGGCCCCCTGTCAGGCAAGCAGATGGGGAGGCACTTGGTTCTCGAGCTTCTCGCCGGCGGCGAAGCGGCGGATCTGATCGCCCGCGAGTGCGCAGGCGCGGCCGAGCGACCGCCGCGAGTCGCCGGCCATGTGCGGGCTGATCAGGACGCCCGGCAACAGCCAAAGCGGATGATCCGAAGGCAGCGGCTCTGGATCGGTCACGTCCAGCGCCGCGCGCAGTCGACCGTTCCTGATGGCGTCCACAAGTGCAGGGGTATCGACCGTCGCACCCCGCCCGGCGTTCACCAGGAGGGCACCGGGCGGTAGGAGTCCGAGACGGCGAGCGTCCAGTATTCCTTCCGTCTCCGCGGTGAGCGGCAGCAGGTCGATCAGGATGTCGGCGGAGGGCAGCACCGAGTCCAGGTCATCGAGCCCCAGGGCTCCCTCCCGCCGAGTCCTGGCAACGCCGACGACCTCCACACCGAAGGGCCGCAGGCGCTCCGCCACTGCGACGCCGATCGAGCCGTAACCGAGGATCAAGGCACGTAGGCCTGCCAGTTCGTCGGCCACGAACGGACGCCAATCGGCGGCCAGCTGGGCGTCGTGGTTCGTCATCAGGCCGCGCTGCATGGCCAAGATCGTCGCTACTATCCACTCCGCAACTGGGCCGTCGTAGACACCCCGGGCGTTGCAAACGGTGATGCCCTCGGGCACGCGGCCTCTGAGCCAATCCACGCCGGCGCTCAGCGTCTGGACCACACGCAAGCGAGGCATCGCGCCCAACTTGCCCAGCAGAACCTCCCTGGCCCAGTCGGCCGGGACGAGGAACTCCACCCGGCTTAGGTCTGGCAGCGGGCCGGACTCGCACGGCACAAGTACGACTTCCACGTTCGCCGGGAGCTCGCCCATGTGCTGCCGCTCAGGCACGTCGGGCAGACACACGACGACCGTTTCACGTCCGGTCCCACATCGTTCACTCACGATTTCGAGTCTCGCAGAGCCTCCCGGCCTCGTCAATCTGGCTTGCCGTGATCGCACGATGACCGCAATCAAGTGCCGATAGTTCGAGGGTGCCCATTGGCTCGAACCTCAGAGACGGGCCGCCGCTTTTCGCGGGGCGCCCGACACGGGCCGGCGCGGGGCGGACTCCTTCGTCCGAACCGTCCGTTGTCGCGCTGCCGCCGCGACCTCGCGTGCGAAGACGGGCCCTGTCCGGCGAGCGACGAGGTCAGCGATCGCATCACTCTCCAGGGGCCGGGCGAAGAGGTAGCCCTGACCGAGCCCGCAACCCAACTCCCGAAGCCGCCGGAGTTGCGTCGGCGTCTCTATCCCCTCGGCGACGGTCGTCAGGCCGAGGGCGCGCCCGATCTCGATGATCGTATGAACCAGGCCGTCCGCCCGCCGTGGATCGTCGAGCGGACTCACAAACGACCGGTCGATCTTGAGGTGGGTCACTGGGAACTGCTCCAGGTATGCCAGCGACGAGTATCCGGTCCCGAAGTCGTCGATGGCGATCTGAACGCCCAGGGCACGGATGGCGTGCAGTCGTTCCAGGTAGGCGGAGCTGTTCTGCATCAGCATGCTCT
>PMXR01000096.1 GCA_003171035.1 Chloroflexota bacterium | reverse complement strand
ATGCCGGGTATCCCAGTCGAGGGCCAAATGACGAAGAGATCTAGATACGAACGCGAGCAGCGAGCGGCAGGAAATGTGCGGGTCAAGCAGATCACTGCCGATTGGGAGCGCGCCGTTCCGCCTGAGCGCGCGGCAGCCTTCGCGCTCGAGGTAGAAACGGCCCGCGCTCGTGGGCCGCGACCCGCCCAGCCGGACATGGCCCCCGGGACCGCTCCGCACCCGCCGCGGCCGGGCAACGAGCCCCGCCCACCGAAGAAGGAAGAGACGCGCCGTACAAGGTACTAGGGTGATGGCGGGCGGACGCTAGGCCAGCACCGTCACGCATCCCGGGGGACCAATTTGGCACCACGGGCCAGCCTCACGGCCCCATGTCTGAGGCCCCCAGTGCTTGTATCGCATGATAGCTGCGCTATCATGGCGCCATGAGCGAGTCCACCACTAATCCGCTGCTGGGCACCAGAGAAGCCGCCGCTGTCTACGGCGTGAACGTGCCCAACTTCATCCGAGACTGGGCCTCGCGTCCGGATTTCCCGACACCCGTTGCAACTGTCTCGGCTGGGCGAATATGGCGCCGCGAAGACCTGGAGGCATACCGGACGGCATCCGGCCCAAAGAGGGGAGCCCGGGCCACCCAACTCCATCTGTCGGCCCAGGCGGCTCTCTGGTTGCCCGTGATCAAGCGCCGCATCGTGCGCGGGTTCAAGCCAGATAGAATCGTCCTGTTCGGCTCGCAAGCCCGTGGCCAGGCTAGCCCGGACAGTGACGCGGACCTGCTCGTCGTCATGCCCGAAGCCAGTCGCCGGCGCGATACAGAGACAGCGATCTACGCCGCGCTCTCTGGCATTCCGCTGGCCACCGACGTGATCGTCACCACGTCCCAGGATCTGGCTCGCGACGCTGACCTGATTGGGTCCGTTCTGCGTCCGGCCATGCGAGAGGGGATAACCATCTATGCCCGCACCTGATCGGCAACTGGCTCTGGCCAGACTGTGGCTATCCAAAGCCAGGACGGACGTCGCCCTCGCGACCGTCATCCTGGAAAGGGGCCCCGAAATGGAGCCGTGGGTCGCGGCCTTTCATGCTCAGCAAGCAGCCGAGAAGGCGGTCAAAGGCCTGCTGGTGCTCCGGAGAATCGAGCCTCCGGCGGTACACAACCTCGTGGCTCTGCATGCCCTGCTGCCCGCCGACATCGCGGATGTCGGCGTGTCGATGCAAAGCCTCGCCTCCCTCAGCAAGTTCGCCCGAGGTGTTCGCTATGCGGTCGGTCTGGATCAGTCAGACGAGCCAACATGGCAGGAGGCAGAGGCCGCCGTTGTAGACGCCGACGCGATCCTTCGGGCGGCAACGGCTCGGATAGGGCGGAGATGAGCAAGACCTGGCTTTCGATACGAGTCGATCTGATCGAGGGGCGCGGCGAGCACCTCTGGCCTCGACCCGGCCGCATCTTCGCGGCCGCGAGGTCACATACCTTCGCTCAGCTTGCGACCGCGATCGACGATGCCTTCGCGCGATGGGATAGGTCACATCTGCACGAGTTCGAACTTGCGGACGCGCGTCTCTCCACGCCACATGGCCACGACGATCCAGAGGAGTGGCTCGACGACCGGAAGGTCGGCCTGAGCCGCCGCCTCGGAGTTCTCGAGGAATACGCTCAGTACTGTTGACCGCGACGGTCGCGGCTTGCGCCCTGCGGAAATGATGCATGGCTTCGGCCAAGTTTCAGAGTCGCCGGCGCGTTGGCGGCCGTACTCGCGGCGGTCAGCTTGCGGCCCGGGCGGGCAGTCGCGTGACGGCTTGGCCGATGCCAGCGCGGGCCGTGGCCTCGAGGATGCGACCCGAGCCGATTCGTTCTCGGTCGCCGTCCGCGAAATGGGCGTCGAGGACCAAGCATCGCGCTGGGATTCCGCGCTCGATCTCGGCGATGACCACCGGCCAGGCATCGCGGGTAGAGGTGAACCGGCCAAGGATCTTGTTCGATGGGATGAGCCGGAGTGAATACCCCGTCGCGTCATCGATCCGGATCTCGAACCCCTCCGGGAACCGGGGCCCCTTGGCCCGGGTCGCTCGACTGAAGTCGAACTCGACTCGCTTCACGTCAGCGTTGTCGTCGTACGTATGCATTTCGTTCGCGCTTCGAGGCGCGCCATGCGGAGATTATTCCGAACCGGACGGCCCGGACTAGCTCTCTCGCTGATTTGGCGAGCGCAGGTGGTCTGCGGCCAGACCGAGTCCGGATCGGGCCAGATACTCCAGCGTGATACCGCTCGAAACCGGGCCGCGAGATCCGTCCGCTCCGTGCCAATCGAGGACCAGCATGCGGGGCGACCGACCGGTCTCCACCGCAGCGACAACAGCCGGCCAGGCCTCTTGGGTGGACGCGAATCGACCAAGGATCTTGTTTGACGGCGTCAGCCGAAGCGAATACCCAACGGCGCCGTCGATGACGATACCGAAGCCATCTCTGGAAGGGCTCGCGGGCCGGTCGGCTTCTCTACCGGCCCTGGCCCTCCTAGTCGGAGCCGAGAGGGCGCTGGTGTTCGTATGCATTTCGTTCGCGCTTCGAGGCGCGCCGTGCGGAGATGATCAGGGTTGACGGGCGATTGGCCAGCGCGTCTGTGTCAGGTCACGTGAGGCTTGGAGCGCCTGGAAGCTGAACTTGTGGAGACTGCTGCCCCCCGTGCGACTCCGCCGATAGGAACGCGCGGGCGCGGCGGGAGGCCCGCCGCCCACTCGGCCATCTCGAGGAGACCCATGCCCGTGCTGATGACGTATCGGCCATTGACGGGAGCGCCATCGTCGGCAACGTCGCAGAGCGGTAGCACTCACTTGGGAACCGTCAAGGCCCTCACTCGGGAAACACAGTTGAACGGTCCAGGAAAAGGGGTGTCGTGAGCGGTCCCTTGACAAGTGGAGGTTTTGGAGGATTATGGGCCGGCACAGAAGGGAGCCAAACCATGACCGCCCTCGCGACGCTGGCCACGGCGGTGGCGCGAGCAACGCCGGCCACACCAGAGGACAAGGCGCGACTCCAGGAAGTCGAGCAGCTACTTTGCGGCGAGAAACTGATGAGCGTCAGCGCAGTCGCGCGAATGCTCGGCGTCTCGTCGCCGACGACCATCCACAACTGGCTCGAGAAGGGCTACTTCCCGGGAGCCGTTCGAACCGCCGGTCGCCAGCGTCGCTTCCGCCTCGCAGACGTCCTCGCCGTCCAAGAGCAGATCAGAGCGACCGAGGCCCGCAACGCAACCGGCCATCTCGAGTTCCCGGACTTCGGTGACGAGGACCCTTCCGCGTAGTCGCTAGCGAGCCAGGGTCGCTCATCCGATTAAGCCGCAGATAAGGCGGGGTTGCTAGCCTTCCCCGCATGAACGACCAACCTCGCTCAGTCGCCGGCGGCACGGCCCAGGCAAGGGACCCTCTCGCCCGTAGAACACTCGTGTTCTATAGTGGACCCCATGGAGGCAGAAGCGTGACCGAGATCGGCACCGTCACCCTGGCGTTCACGACTCGCGAGGCTCAGCAGCTCAGTGGGTTGAGCGCGCGGCGGCTTCAATACTGGGATGAGACGGCGTTCATTCGGCCATCTGTCGCTGCACGCCTTGGTCGGGGTTCTCCGCGCCTCTACTCATTCCGCGACTTGATTCAGCTTCGCATTGCCGCACTCTTGCGGGATCACATCTCGCTGCAGGCGCTGCGACGGCTCAAGGAGGCCCTCGACCTGGAGGCTCCGTTCGCCGAGGTCAGGTACGCGTCGACGTCGGAGGGCGAGACGGTCTATCTGGTGCAGCCCGGCGTACCCGAGGCCGTCCGCCGGCCGGGTCAAATCGTCATGACCTTCGACGTACCCCTGGACGAGATCCGCTCCGACCTGGAACTGCGCATCACCGAACTCCGCCGTCGCCGCGGGATTGGCCGCCTGGAGAAGACCCGAGGCATCGTCTCAGGCCAGCTGGCGGTCGCTGGAACGCGCATCACGACGGCCGCGATTGGTCGGATGCTAAAAGCCGGATGGGACGAGGGGCGGATTCTGGCCGAGTACCCGGAACTGGCTCCAGCAGATATCGAGGCTGTGCGACGATTGGGCAAGAAGGCGGGCTGAGTCACGGCTCAGGGGATGAGGTGGCTGGTCGACAACAACGTCCCTCGCGGGGTCACCACTTTGCTGCTCGACCTGGGATACGAAGTGACGGAGGTCCGCCAAGCGTTGGCCGACAACGCTGCAGACTCGGCGGTCGCCGCCTACGCTTCAGCCGAGAGCTTCGTGCTCGTGACCCACGACCGGGGCCTGGCCAGGCGGTGCCTGCTGGCGGCGATACCTCACCTCTGGCTGCGAACTCCGGAACCGCAAGACGAGGACCGAATACGAGAGGCGCTGCCTGCCATTGAAGAAGCCTTTGCCCACGGGTCGATCAGGGTCGTTGCCAGCCGAAGGACCCTGACGATAGGACGAGACGAGCGGCAGGTAAGCCCCGATCGCTAGCCTTCGATAAGCGGCGGTAGAGCCTCCGCTGGGAGACTCCCAAACGGGGGTCGGCATTCCCGTGTGCCGGCTCAAGTTAGCGAGGTCACGCCGCGCGGTCGCTGCTGAGTCGGACGGTCCAGCGTGCCAGCGCCTCCACCAGCTCGACGATCGATGCTCGTATCTCCGGGTCGGTCAGGTTGCCGTCCGCGTCGAAGTGTTGGGTGGCGCTCGCGACGAGGACCTCGGGCAACGGCATCACGACCGCTCCCACGAACACGAACGCCTCGCGCAGATTTGCCTGCGCCCGCGCGGTCGCGCCTGGGCCGGGAGTGGCGCCGAGGATCGCCACAGGTTTGTCGCGCAGGGGACTGGTCGCTCGCGGCCGAGACGCCCAATCGAGGGCGTTCTTCAACACGCCGGGTATGCAGTGGTTGTATTCGGGCGTGGCGACCAGCAGGGCGTCGGCCGCGGCGATGGCCGTCTTGAACGCGGCGACCGCCGGCGAGTCGCCCTGATCCTGGATGTCCTGGTTGTACAAGGGGATGTCGCCGAGCTCGAACATCTCGACGGTCGTCCCGGGCGGAGCCAGTTCGACCGCCGCGCGGATCAAGCCGCGGTTGTAGGAACCGCTCCGGAGACTTCCGGCGAACCCGAGAATCTTGATCTGCTCCATCTGTGCGCCGCCTTTCCTCCGTTGAGTATGGCGTCGCGGCGGGACAGAGGCCCTGGTAGGAGGAATCCTCTTTCCTCTTGTTTCCCGGCGGCGCATCATGGGGTCGCCCCGGTTGGGGCGCGGATGTGTACCAGTCTGGTCGAGGGAGGACCTATGGGAACGCACCGTCGTGTCGCGGTACTGATCGCCGCGCTTTCCATCGCCGCGGCCGGATGCACTTCGGCGGCCGCATCTGGATCTCCGGCTCCGCCTGCGGCTGGGCTCAGTGCCACCGGCTCGGCCTCGGCCGCGCCGGCAACGCTCACCCCGGCGCCGACCGTCGGCCTAACGTCGCAGCCCAAGGCGCCCACTCCAACTCCGGCCCCTCCGACCGCCGCCCCCACGCCCTCTCCGACGCCGCATCCCACGCCGGCGCCCACGCTGCTGCCGGTCGTCCACGGCCAGTACCTGCTCTACCTGACCTCATTTGCCGATACCCCGGACAGCTTCATCCCGCAGGCCTGGCTGGTGAAGCCGAACGGAACGGGGGCGCGGAAGATAGCCGAGGGCTTCTCGCTCGGGCAGTACAGCCCGCCGCCCGTGGACCTTGACGCGACCTGGTCCCACGACGGCTCGCTGATCCACATCATCAGGTGGCCGAGCTGCGCTGCGCACATCTCCAACCTGCCGGTCGGCGGCAGCACGGAGATCCCGGTGGTCACGATGACCAACAAGGACTGGCTCTTTCGCTGGTCGCCGACCGGCGGCAAGATCGCCTACTGGCACTTCTCGGGCGCCGACCATGTCTGCGAGGTGAACAGCATCGACAACATCCACGACCTGGCGTGGATGAACTCCTCGGGCGGCACCCAGACGATCGTCAAGACCAACGTCACCTACCGGCTTAGCGCTTGGCTGCCGGACGGTTCGGGCCTCGTCGCGGTCAACGACTACAACGCCTGGTACAGAGTCAACCTCCTAAACGGCTCGGCGCTCTCCCTCCTCGTGACCGCCTCCCGGCTCGACGTCTCCCCCGACGGCACGAAGGTGGCCTTTCTGAGCGGCGGCATGCTCTACGTCAAGCCGCTGTTCGGCGGAGCCTCGAAGAACCTGGGGGCGGCGACCGACTTTGCCTGGCGTCCCGACAGCGCAGCGCTGGCGGTGTCGGGTGGCACTCTCAGGAAGGTCAACGCAACGACGGGCACCGGCGCCGTGGTCTTCGCCTTCGCGACGAAGAGCCCGACCTGGTCGCCCGACGGATCCAAGCTCGCCTTCATCAAGTCCTCCGGCGGCGGCGTCTTCGTCGTCTCTGCGAACGGCGGGCCGGTGACGACGATCCAAGGCACACTCAAGGCGACGCAGGTCTCCTGGCAGCCGTAGGGCCCCGCCGGGCCTTCACCGCTGCCCGTTTTCGGCCGACTTCTCCAACGACAGGGTCCCGTGCCTCCAGAGCCAGGCCGCGTCCCCGGTGTGGGTGTCCGGCTCAGGTGGACCCCGGAGCTGAAGATCGATGAGCGACGAAATCAGCGTCGAGGGCGACCTCGCAATCCAGGATCGCGTGCTCGCCGAAACCCAGATTCTCGGCCGCCCAACTCTGTTCCGGACGGTGATCGTGAAGGTCTGCGCGGACGAGTTGTGGCTCGGCGTGGCGTCGCCGGATCACCGTCTCGAGGCGATCCATACGGACCAGAGCCTCCGGCTGACGATTGCCCGTCCCAACGGTGCGCTGGTCGGCAGATCGGGATTTCTCCGACCGCTGGGCGGCAGCAAGTCGCGCATATTCGCGGTCGTAAGGCCGGCCGCCCTGGAACGAGTCCAGCGCCGCGCCCACGTTCGATACAACATCGAACTGCCGATCCATTTCCGAAACATCGATCCGGCGACGCGCGAGCCACGCGGCAAAGCCGCATCCGCGACGACCCTCAGCATCAGCCCGGGTGGGCTGCTGCTCAAGACCGAAATACCGCTCGTCGTTGGGCAGGAGCTGGTTCTGACCCTGCCGCTGGCCGGCGATGACCGCGTGGACATAAATGGGGTGGTCACGCGGGCGATCGCCGAGGATGCCGCGGACTCAGGGCCGGAGGGAGCGCCCAGCTCGACGAGGGTGGCTATCAAATTTGGCCGGGTCACGAAGGTCGACCAGGATCGCATCCTGAGATTCATCATCATGCTGGAGCACCGCCGGCGCGAGTTGGCGGCGCGTGCCCCGGTCGCCCCGGCGCCCGTAGCCCTGCCGCCGATCGACCCCAACCAGCCGCTCATCTCCGTGGGCTTGCACCTGTGCGAGGGCAGCGATGCCAAGGGCGTCAGGCAGTGGTTCGACAGCCTCATGCCGTTCGACCGGATCGAGCTGCTCTCCCTGCTGCAGGCCAACATGGCCGGGGGAGCCGTTCCGGGCGCGACCGAGGCGGCCAGCGTCCGGCCGCTTGCCGTCGCTCTGGGCCTGCTTGCCGCCTGAGCTCCCGGTCTGCCCTGCGCGACTTGCCCCGCGCCGCACCGGGGTACCAGTACGATCGGCTAAACTCCTCAAGAAGGTAGCCACTCACAGCGAGGCGTAGTCGTGCCACGGTCGGCTGTAGCAATCTCCCTGCCGCCTGCCGAGTTCAATGCCGTCCGTGACAACCTGGCGGAGGCCGGCTACGAAGCGATCCCGGTTGAGTCGGCCGACGAGCTGGAGCAGCTGCTCACCGATCGAGCCGACGTCAACTGCGCCATCCTCGACGGCGAGACGGACTTCGATCGCACGCTCGAGATGTATGCCGTCCTGCGCGACGGCGATCGCAACGTTCCGGCCCTGATGCTGATGCCGCCGCGGGCCCTGGGACGGATGGGACTCGGCGGTCGGGCCGACGCCCGGGACGAGTACTTCACGCGGCCGTACTCCGCGGAGTCGCTCCGCTGGCGCGTGGAGGCGATGCTCATCCGTGTCGAGAACGTGCCGGCCGAAGCCGCCACTCACGGGACTCTGCTGTCGCGCGGTTCCTCCGAGGCGCCGACCGCCGAAGTCGCGACCCAATCTGCCGACTCGGCAGCGCTCGAGGCCGCGGCGCCGCCGCGACAGGGGATGATCGGAGGGGCCGCTCGGAAGCGCGGCCGGATCCTCATCGTCTTCAACCCCAAGGGCGGCGTGGGCAAGACCACGATCTCGATCAACACCGGGTCGGCGATGCAGATGCACAAGGGCCAGCGGGTCCTGCTGGTCGACTGCGACACGATCACGGGCCACATCGCCGCCTCGCTGGGTCTCCAGCAGCCCCGGACGCTCGCCAATGCCTGGCGTGACAACGCGATAACCGGCATGTTTGAGTCGGTGGAGCAGATCGCCTCGATCCACAGCAGTGGCATAGGCGTCCTGGTGATGGCCGAGTCGCCGCTCCACACGGAAATCCTCGAGCCCCAGCGCGTCGCCGACGCGATCATGGCCGCCAGGGATTCATACGACTGGATCATTCTCGACATGCACCCGGACTACGGGCCGCTCAACCAGGCGCTCTTCGATCAGGCGGACACGATCCTCGTGCCGGTGACCCCGGACGTGCCGTGCATCCGGGCGGCGGTCCAGTTCCGGGAACTGGCCGTGGAGCTGGAGATCCGCGACCGTCTGGTGATGGTGATCAACCGTGCCAACAGTGGAGTCGCGGCCGGCGACGTCGAGCGAGTAGTAGCCATCCCCGCCATTGCCCGCATCCGATCGGCCGGAATGCTCTTTGTGCGTGCCGCCGACGAGGGCAAGTCGGCCGTGGAGCGTTTCCCGACGGCCAAGGTCGTAGGCGATATCGACATCCTCGCCGATAGGCTGATCAACGCCGCCGAGCCGGGATCCACCGCGCCGCGGTCGAGCTACCCGTCGCGGAACCGCATCACGGACACGTTCCGGGGGCTATTCGACCGTATCGCAACCCAGGTTTCCTGAGCGGCGCAGGGCGGGGCAGGGGAACGGGCTCGGGCGGTTCGGCCGGAACTAGGCGCGGCCGGAAACAGATCCGAGACGGTCGACGAGGCGCAGTAGTTCTTCCGCTTCGCTCTTCCTCAACTCGCCGGTCTGAAGTGCGATCAGGAGGAGCCGCCGGCGCTCTAGCTCGTCGGCGTCCATGAGCATCTCCACGAGGGCAGACTGAGCCTCGCTCCGATCCTCGAAGCTCTTGGACGGCTTGCGATTGAACACCACGGCTGGATCCTCCAGGATCATCCCCCAGTCGGCAGATCTCTGTCGTGACCTGCTGCTGTAATAATCGGCTGTACCGGCCTCCGTGCGCCTTCCCCGTTCGTACCGGTCCCGCCCTGCCTAAAGGACCAGTGCTCGTCTCGGTTCGGAACCGTGGAGTCCGGTGGGTTCTGAGGCGGTGCCCGCGTGGCGGCGGCGTGGCGGCGGCGTGGCGGGTCGCCGGGCCTCGGCAACTGGCCCGTCTGCCGGGCCGGAGGACCCGTCGGCGTGCGCCGGACCGCGGCCGGATTACGATCTGGCCAGAAAAGTTGAGGTTGCAATCATGTCGAGCACGCCGAGTTCAGAGCCACTCAAGTACGTCGCCTATGAGCCGGGCGTATGCAACATCGGGCCCGATGAGATCGCCCGGCGGCGGAAAGCCGGCCACATCGGGCTGATCGCGTCGATCGTGGTGCTGGCGCTGCTGGTCATCGTCGGTGCCCCGGCCTGGACGAGGCTGATCCTGGTGGTCACTGCCGGTGGGTCGGCTTCCGGCTACCTGCAGGCGTGGTTCCACTTCTGCGCCGGCTTCGGATCGAAGGGCGTCTACAACTTCGGGTCGGTCGGCACGGTTCAGGCCGTGGCAGACGCCGACGCCCGGTCGCGCGATCGGCGCCGCAGCGCCGAGATCGGGCTGGCGAGTCTGGCCATCGGCCTCGTGGTCGGCGTCATAGCGGTGCTGCTGCCGATCCGGTAGCAGCGGGCCGGTTGAGCTAGCTCGCCGCTCGCTGCTGATCAAGCTGAATCAGGGCAGTAGGGGCTTCCGCGCGCTTGTGGACGTGGAGGCGGTTGCGGCCGCTTCCCTTGGCCACGTACAGCGCCTCGTCGGCGTCGTGCAGGGCTGAGTCCACGTCCTTGCAGTTGACGGTCGACAGCTCGGTGGCTCCGGCACTGGCAGTGACCAGACCGTACGGCGGGTTGTCGGGGTGGGCCATCCCGGCGGCCTCGATGGCGGTTAGGTAGCGCTGGCCGGCCACCTGCAGCCCCGACTCGTCGCAGTCGTGCAGTAGAACCAGGAATTCCTCGCCGCCGTAGCGATACACGCCGTCGCCACTGCGGCTGGTCTTGCGCATGACGTCGGCCACGCCGCGGAGTGCGGCATCGCCGGCGAGGTGGCCGGCGCAGTCGTTGAGCCGCTTGAACCTATCGAGGTCCATCAGAAGAACGCCGGCCGTGCCGCCGTTGCGCTCGATCCGGGCGGCGAGGGCGGCCAGATCTTCGTTGAGCCGCAGCCGGTTGCCGAGACCCGTCAGGGCGTCGAGCCTGGCGATCGACTCGAGCTCTTCGTTGAGCCGGAGCAGCTCGGCCTGCTGGACGACGAGGGTCTCCTGCTGCATGAACAGGAACTCGTCCTGGCGGCGCAGATCCTGCTCATGATCCTTCATGCGGCTGTAGAGCCCGCGAACCGCGAGCAATTGGCCGTTCATCTGGACGCGGCGCCGGAGCTGGATGTCGTTGGCGGCCAGGCTGAGCACGGTGGCGATCGTTCCGGTTATGAACGCGGCGATCGACAGGCTGAGTGGCTCTCTCATCAGCACCATCGCCACCACGGTCGCGAACATGACCATGTTGGCCAGGATGAGCCAGACGACGTGGGCGCGACGCTCGAGCGGGATGAAGATGGCAAAGGCCAGCGTTATCAGCCCCAGGCTGGCCATCGAGATGGCTCTTCCCCCCGGGACGAGCAGAACCGCGACCCCGGTCGAGAACAGGGGCAGCAGCCCAACCAGCATCCCGATGGGAATCACGTATCGGCGGCCCCGTCGTCGAACCACTCGTGCCGCACCCAGGCTGGCCAGCACGAGCGGCAGCATGAGGACGGACGTAACGAGGGCCGCGGAAGGCGCCTGGAAGAAACCGGCTACGGCAGCAGCGGTTATCCCCGCGCCCACGATCAGGGCCGAGTAGAAGACACTATTCTGGAGTTCCCGGCGGTACACCGCCCGCAGGCGGCGATCCTTGTAGGAGGTGGCGTTCGGGTTCTCCGTCGCCCGGTTTTGCACGGTAGGCTCCATGGCAGGATATGCCCAACCGCTCAAGGTATCGGCCGACAAGGGGACCAACTTCAGGTTTGGCCGTCCCACAGTGCCCGTTCGTGCTCAGCCGACCACGCGCGGGCGCAGCCCCGTCAGGCGACTTCGACAGCCGTGGGACCGACCAGGGATGCGACATCGATGTCGATCGCGACGCGGTGCGTTTCCGCGTGGCCTGATTCGCGGTACAGCCGCAGCAGCTTTGCCTCTGCGGCTCGAAGCCGGGCGTTGGCCTCCCATTCGGGGAGGTCCGGCTCGGCGGCTTCACGTGCCTCCATGGCCTCGACGATCGCGCGCAGGACGCCATCGATTGCGGATGGTTCTGGCATGGGTGAGGTTCTTTCCATGGTCTAGCCGCTCGTTCGAGCTCATATCGGAACGGCTCCACGTTACTCCGTGGAGTGTTGCGATACCAGTGGGCTAATTACATAGATCTCGGAACTTGTGCCGACTTATCCCGCCGTTGAGGTCCCCCGGGCCGGGCGTGCGGTGGAGCCGCTCTGATCCGCCAGGACTGCGGCAGTTGCCACGACTTCGGTGGTCCGCTCCAGGAACCAGCGTGCGGTTCCGCGAGCGGCTATCCCCAGGAAGGCCTTGTCCAGGGCCGCACCGATTTCGCCGCCGGGGGGAGCGTAGAAGCCCTCCAGGCGCATCTCGGTCGGGGTCAGGACCAGATGGCCGGAGAACACCGGGAAGAGCGGAGCCAGGGACGAGGACTGCCAGCCGATCTCCATCTCGAAGCGGCCGGGGGTCTCGCGGACCTCGCCGAGGTCGACGAATGCAGCCTTCTTGAAGACGAGGCTCGGAGTGCGGCCGCGGATGGGCAGGCTGAGGTCGGTCAGGAACCGCTGGAAGCCGGGCCGTCCGGCCGGCACGGGGGTGCCCAACCAGGCCTCGGCGTTGTCGGTCAGGAGCGGCATGGCGCGCGCCAGGTCGATTTCCGCGGGCTGAACCAGTCGCAGCGGCGTGATGTGAGAGGGGACGCTCGTCATTGGACGAGATTAGGGGCGGACGCCGGCCGTAGACACCGGACTTGGTCGGGACTACGGGTGACGAACGGCCCCACCGTACCTACCCCGACGGGTCGGATCTAGTGCTCGGTCGTCGACGCCGGCTTCGTCGGGACGGGGCAGCTGACCTCGTTGCGCATTCCGGTGAGCCAGGCCACGCGGTCACGGTGGCGGGCGGCGACTCGGTACACGACATCGGCGGCCGCGGCGGTCGGCGGCAAAGATGCCCACGGCCGCAGCAGCCAGCCGCCCGGCAGGGCGTCGAGAATTGCGAGAGCCGCGTGCCCGCCCGAGACGACGCGGCCGGTCGCCTCGTCGATGACGTGGACCGCCTCGGCCAGGTGGCCCTCGGCCGCCAGTGCCTCGATCCTGGGGCGGCCGCAGTCGGCCGCTTCCTGAAGCGGGATGAAGACGAAGCGATCCTCGTGGTCCCAGCGGCGCAGCCGCCGGACGGTCTCGCGGCAGACCCCGCAATCGGCGTCGTAGATAACTGTCAACGGACCCGGACCGAGCGCGGCACGCGCGGCTCCGGTGTCGGCAGGCAGATGTGACTCTGTGGTCATGGCGCCGAATAGTAGCGCTCCGGTACCTCGCGCGCAGCCCGAGCGCACTTCCGCCGGGGGAAAGTGGAGGGCCGCCTCGTCGGCTGGTGTGTGGCGACGGGGCGGCCCATGAGCGAGGTGCCGGTCAGGACTTGTCCGGCGCGGTCAGCGCCGCCGTGGTGAGGTTGCCGGGATGGTCCGGCTCTGCCGGCGGCCGTGGACCAGGTCCAGACCGAGGAGGGTCAGCGCGCCGAAGGCAACCAGCAGATCGGTCGTGGTCGCGGATGAGGAAAGCATCACGTCGCCGCTCGGAGCGCTACCGAAACCGGCGAGGGTGGCGATGCCGAGGATGGCACCGACCAGGCTTGTGAAGAGCAGCCCGATCGCAACCCAATGGTTTCGGTTGCGGGTCATCCGGCCTCCCATGGAACCAGCCCAACCGACGTGAGCTCTGCAATAGGTGTCGTCCCCTAGGGAAGTTCCTTGGCCACTCATTCGTACCATCGGGCGCCGCGAATCGGTCCCGGTGCGAGTCAACGGGTGGTGGTGCGTGCCCCGCGGTCCGAGGCCGCTGTATCCTCGCGCCATGGCCGTCACGAGTCGCAGCCGTCAACCGGAGAACATGGCCGGGCGCCCGGCGACCGGTCGATCCGAGCCCGCCGCGGTTGGCTCGGCGGGCGGCTCGGGCGGCTCGGGCGGCGCGCACGATTCGCTGTCGCGCGAGGTCAAGCTCCTCGGTGCACTGCTCGGTCAGGTCATCGCGGAGCAGGGCGGCCCAGAACTGCTCGAGCTCGTGGAGAGATGCCGGCTGAGGTCGATCGCCTACCGCGAGTCCGGCGACGAGGCGGCCGAACGAGCCCTCGCTGCCGAGCTCGACCGGCTGGACGTGGACGGCGCCGAGGCCCTGGCGAACGCCTTCGCCCTCTACTTCCAGCTCGTGAACCTGGCTGAGGAGCGCGACACGGTCCGGCGCCTCAAGAGCGAGGGTCGCGAGCCGGGTCCGGCCGACGAGGGGACACCTGAGGCGGCGGTGGCGTGGCTGGTCGAACGCGACTGGTCGGGCGAACGAATCGCGGACCTACTCAGCCGGATGCGGATCACGCCGGTGCTCACGGCCCACCCGACCGAGGCACGTCGGCGCACGATGCTGACCGCGCTGCGGCGTTGCTACCGGCTGCTCGAGCAGCTCGACGACCCACGTCTGGGCCCGACCGAGGATGCGGAGATCAGGCGCAGGCTGCGCGAGGAGATCAGCATCCTGTGGCGCTCCTCGGCCGTCAGGCGTCTGGCGCCGACCCCGATCGACGAAGTCCGCACGGCGATGACGTTCTTCGACGAGACGATCTTCCGGGTGGTGCCGCGGGTCTACCGGGCCTTCGACCGCGCGCTGGACGCGCCGGGAGTGGCCGGTGGAGTGGCCGGCGGAGTGGCCGGCAGCCGCGGCCCCGACGACGCCCCGGCCGCGGTCGACGACGCGTTCACGAGTGATGCCGGGCGGACCGGGACTCGGCCGGCGGCTGTAGCCGCGTTCCTGCGCTGGGGCTCGTGGATCGGTGGCGATCGCGACGGCAATCCCACCGTCACGGCCGACCTGACGCGGCAGGTGCCGCGCATCCACGCCGATCACCTGCTCCACGGCTACGAGGCGGTCGCGACCAGACTGCTGTCGACGATTGCCGCCTACGTGCCGCGTGAGGAAGTCCAGCCGATCCTCGAGGCCCGACTTGCCCGCGACGCTGAGGAACTTCAGGAAACGATGCGCGGCCTGGCCCGCCGCTACCCCGACGAGCCCTACCGGCGGCGGCTCGGGGCCATCGCGGAGCGGCTGCGTCGAACGCGGATGTACCTCACCGAGGAGAGCGGGCCGATCGGAGGCCGCTACGAGTCGCCCGATCAGCTGGTCTGCGAGCTTGAGGAGATGCAGCGCTGCCTGGTCGCCGACCGGCTGCCGCGCGTCGCCTACGGCGAGATACAGGACTTCATCTGGCAGGTCGAGACGTTCGGGTTCCACCTCGCGTCGCTGGAGCTGCGGCAGCACTCGGAGGTGCACGACGCAGCGCTGTCGGTGCTGCGCGCCTCGGCCGAGACGGGCCGTGGCGCGGCCGGCGCCTCAACCGGGGCGTCCGCCGACCTCTCCGCCTCGGCCGCCTCGGCCGCCTCGGCCGCGGATCTCTCCACGGAACTCGTCCCGGGCGTGACCGTGGCCGAGGTTCTCGCCACGTTCCGGGCCGCCCACGCCATCCAGCGTCGTTTCGGCGAGGCCGCCTGCCACCGCTACGTGATCAGCTTCACGCGCTGCGTTGACGACGTCACCCATATCCTGGACCTGGCCGAATTCGCCGCCGACGCGAGCATTCCCGCCGCCGCCACATCGGGCTTCGGCCCCGGCGCGCCCGAGCTCGACATCGTGCCGCTCTTCGAGTCGAGCGATGCGCTGACCGGCTGTGAGGAGTTGCTCGAGACGCTTCTGGCCGATCCGCGTTATCGCCGCCACCTGGCCGCCCGCGGCGATCGGCAGGAAGTGATGCTCGGCTACTCCGACTCGAACAAGGAGTCCGGGTTCCTGGCGGCGATCTGGATGCTGTATCGGGCGCAGTCCCGTCTGGCGGAAGTGGGCCGGCGCCACGGCATCGAACTCACGCTGTTCCACGGCCGCGGCGGCGCCATCGGCCGTGGCGGCGGTCCGACGAATCGGGCCATCCTGGCGCAGGCTCCGGGCTCGATCGCAGGCCGTTTCAAGATGACAGAACAGGGCGAGACGGTCGCGGCCAACTACGCCAACCTGGCCATCGCCGAGAACCACCTCGGGCTGGTCGGTAGCGCGGTCGCCGTGGCATCCACGCCCGAACACGACGATTGCGTCGCCGAAGCGGACGGTCGCGGCGCTGCGGTGATGGACGAACTGGCCGCGATGGCGCGCCGCAGCTATCGATCGCTGGTCTACGAAGAGCCGACCTTCGAACGTTTCTTCCGCTCGATCACGCCGCTGGCCGAGCTGTCGACGATGGCGCTTGGGTCGAGACCGGCCCGTCGCGGCGCCGCCGAAGGGTCGAGGCCGTCGGGCATCGACTCGCTGCGGGCGATCCCGTGGGTCTTCTCGTGGTCGCAGGCACGCATCGGCCTGCCGGCCTGGTACGGCCTCGGTTCGGCCCTGGAAGGCTTCGAAGCCGCGCACGGCGAGGGCTCGCTCCAGCTCATCGCCGAGCTGTATCGCGACTGGCCGTTCCTGACCAGCGCCCTGGACAATGCCGAGTTGATACTCGGCCGGTCCGAGCCGCGGATCGCCGCCTTGTACGCGGCGCTGGCCGGAGATGGCGACTGCGAGCGGCTGTGGGGCTGCATCATCGGCGAGTACGAGCGCTCGATCCGGCAGCTTGCCAGGGTGACCGGCCGAACCGAACTGCTGGCCGCCGAACCGCAGGCCGCCCGGTCGATCAGGCTCCGTCGCCCATACATCGACCCTCTGTCGCATATCCAGGTACGCTTCCTGGCCAGGCTGCGCTCGCTGCCGGCCGACGACCCGAACCGCGAGCGCTTCCGCCGCCTCGTCCAGCTCACCGTCAACGGCGTGGCGGCCGGCCTTCAGAACACCGGCTAGGCCGGGCGAGGAGCTACGCATGCCAACGCCACGTCGGAGCGGTCCGCGCCCGAAAGCTGAATCTGCGACCGATGACTCGGCCGCCGCCGACGCTTTCGCCGCGCCGCCGCTGCCCGCGGACGACGCCACTCTCTTCGGGCTAAGCCTCGAGCAACTTGCCGAACGTTGGGCCTTGTCGATGGCCGCGACACCGATCGGGGCCGAGGCGATGACCGGCGCCGATCGCCGGGCGCAGGCGATGGGCGTGCCCGGGACCCGGCTGATGGAGAACGCCGGCTGTGCCGTGGCCGCGGCCGTCAAGGCTCTGGCGGTCAAGACCGGCCGTTGGAGCAAGGGCCCGATCCTCGTCCTGAGCGGCCCCGGCAACAACGGCGGCGACGGCTTCGTGGCGGCTCGCTATCTGTCGCGGCAAGGGGCCCGGGTCGTGGCCGTGCTGGTCGGGACCGAGGGGCGGCCGACGGGCAAGGACGCCGCTCGCAACTGGGATCGTCTCGAGGCCGAGAGCAACGTTGAACGGATCCATTGCGAGGTTTCGCGCGACGTGTCGATCCTGGGTCAGGGCGTCGAGAAGGCGGCTGTCGTCGTGGACTCGCTCCTCGGGACCGGCGTCCAGGGGCCGCTCCGAGACCCGATTCGAAGCGCCGTGGAATTGATCGGCCGGGCGCGACGCGCCGGCGTCCCGATCCTCGCCGTCGACACCCCCACGGCCGTGGATCTGACGAGTGGCGATATCTCCGACCCGGTCGTCCAGGCCCACGTCACGGTCACGTTCCACCGGCCCAAGACCGGGCTTCTGGCCCGCCGCGGGTCGGCCGTCGCGGGACGGGTTCTGGTGGCGCCGATCGGCATACCGCAGGACGCCGATCGCGGCTGAGCGCGGCGGCTAGAACCCGTGCCTCTCGGCCACCAATTGCCCGTCGACGAAGACTCGATAGCCATTGGGCCGGAAGCCGGCGAATAGCAGAGGCCTGCGCTTCTCGATATGAACAAGGTGGGGTCCAAGGCGGAGTTCCCATGTCCGCAGCAGCTTGAGATTGAAGTGTGTGGACGGATCCGACAGACGCTGGAGCTCCATGAGGTTGTATCCGCACCGTAGCTGGGTCACGCCGATGAATGGGTCACGGTGGAATTCGCAAGGCACCCCCTCGACGCTAAAGGCAATACGCACAGCGGGCCCTCCTTCCGGCTCAGTCTAGTTACCGGCTGGTTACCGGGTGCCGCCGTCGTTTCGGTTCCTGAACCCGCGCGCCTCGTCGGTTGTGCGCTCCGGTCCCGGCACTTACGATGCCGGGACTGTCACCTCATTCCGTAGCGCGAGGCCGTCACTTCCATGGCCGCAGACTCCACCCCCGACTTCGACCTGATCGTCCTCGGCGCCGGCACGGGCGGCTACACCGCCGCCTTCCGGGCCGCCCAGCTCGGCATGAAAGTCGCGCTCATCAACGACGGCAAGATCGGTGGCACGTGCCTCCACGTCGGCTGCATCCCGACCAAGGCGCTCCTGGAATCGGCGGAGTTCTACACCCGCGTCAAGAAGGCCAAGGATTTCGGGATTCTGATCGAGGGCAAGCCCGGGTTCGACTACGAGGCTATTGCCAAGCGGCGGGACGCCGTCGTCAAGCGGATGTGGACCGGCCTGAAGAGCCTGGTCGACAAGAACAAGGTGACCTACATCGACGGCCGCGGCCGGTTCGAGGGGCCGACGACGATCCGCGTCGCGCTCAACGGCGCCGACGGGGCTCCTTCGGGCGGGGCGGCGGGTGCGGGCGGCCCCGGCGCAGGCGGCCGCGGCGCCGCTGGCGAGCGCGTCGTCACCGCCAAGGACGTGATCATCGCCACCGGCAGCCACGTCAAGAGCCTGCCGGGCCTCGTGCCCGACGGCAAACGCGTCATCACCTCGGACGACGTTACGACCAAGGCGGACCTGCCCAAGTCGATGGCGATCGTGGGCGCCGGCGCTGTCGGGTCCGAATTCGCGTCGCTATTCCACGACCTGGGCGTGGCCGTGACGCTGCTCGAATACCTGCCCGGGATCATGCCGCTCGAGGATCGCGACGCGGCCTCGATGTTGGAGCGCAGCTTCACGCGGCGCGGGATCAAGGTCATCGTCAACGCCCGCCTCGACGTGCCCGGCATCAAGGTCACCGACACCGGCGTGACGCTGTCGGTCGGGCCGGAGGGCGGGGCGGTCGAAACGCTCACGGTCGACCAGCTGCTGATCGCCACCGGCCGGGCGCCGAGCACCGAAAACCTGGGCCTGGAGACCACGAAGGTCGAACTCGACCGCGGCTTCGTCAAGGTCGACGGCTGGATGCGCACGAGCCAGGAGCATGTCTACGCGATTGGTGACGCGATCGGCGGGCTCATGCTCGCGCACGTGGCCGCGCATGAGGGGATCACGGCCGTCCACGAGATTGCCGGCGAAGGTCCCGAGGCGATCAACTACGACCACCAGCCGCGAGCCACGTACACGCATCCGCAGGTGGCGTCGATCGGGCTTACCGAGCAGCAGTGCGTGGAACGGGGCATCGCCATCAAGAAGGGCGTCTTCAACTTCGCGGCCGACGCCAAGGCCGTAATCATCGGCGAGACCGAAGGCTTCGCCAAGATCATCGCCGACGCCACCACCGACGAGGTCCTGGGCGTGCATCTCGTGGGGCCCGGCGTCACGGATCTGATCGCCGAAGCGGCCCTGGGCATGACGCTCGAAGTCACGGCCTGGGAGATCGGCGCGGCCACTCACCCGCACCCGACCCTGGCGGAGGTAATGGGCGAAGCCGCCATGGCGGTCTCGGGCCGGCAGATCAACTCTTAGCCGGCCCGGCGGTGGCGGCGGGGCGAGCCGGGGCCCAGTGGCGGGCCGAGCCAGCCGGCGCGCCGCGGCGCAGTCGGCGCGGCCGCTGGTCAACGTTTCGTTCCCGTATGTCACCCCGTGTGGCGCTAAGTGGCGACTCTGGCCATCGGGCGGACTTTCGAGCCGCCCTCGCCCGCTGAACCCCGCGTGTCCGAGCGTGAAATCGTGCCCGGAACGACCCGCGCCGAGTCCAGGCCCCCACGCAGTGCCGCAATTCTCCGGTTAGCGTTACCCGGGGTGACATTGACCAAGGAATGTCAAGTGCCGGCCCGCAGCCGGACCGCGCCCGCATTCCCCCGGCTCCGCCGCTTGTCCCTCGAGTCACCTCGGGGGACTCAGGAGGGCCGCGAGGGCCGTGGCAGGGGCTACCGCGCGGCCGCCACGGCCCGCCCGCAGGGTGCGCCGCGCCACGTCCGGCACTCCCCAGCGACAGCGAGATGAGCCAAACTACCCGTATCGCCGGTTGGCGGCGAGAGTTCAGGGCCACGGCACGCATGAATCGTGCCCAGCCGCGCAGGAGGTTTGTGGAGTGGCCAAGGTGACGATGCCGCAGCTCGGCGAGAGCGTGGCCGAGGGCACGATAGGGAAGTGGCTCAAGCAGCTCGGCGATCCCGTGGCGCTCGACGAGCCGCTCCTCGAGGTCATCACCGACAAGGTCAACGCCGAAGTCCCATCCCCGTTCGAGGGGATTCTGCGCAAGATCCTCGTCGACGAGGGTCAGACGGTTCCATACAACGCGGAAATCGCCGAGATAGAGGAAGTGGCCGGCGCCACTCCCCGTGGATCGGGCACGGCCGCCGCGAAGTCGGCGGCTCCCGTAATTGGGGCCACTCCGCCGGCGGGCGGCCCCGCCATGGTCCCCGTGATGGCCGTCGGAGACCCCGACGCACGCATGACCCCGGCCGTCCGAATGATGATGCGCGAGCACGGCCTCAGCCCCGAACAGATTGTCGGAACGGGCCATGCGGGCCGGATCACTCGAGAGGATGTCCTGGCGTTCGTGGCCGGGGGCGGCGCCGCTGCCGGCGCGGCCGCCACTTCCGCCGCTCCGGCCGCCTCTACCGCCACGGGGCGTGGAGCCGCCACTGCCGCGGGCGCCGCCGGCTCGGCCGCCGCGCCTGGGTCTGCCACTGCGGGCGATCAGCCCGCCGTTTCTCCGAACGCCCAATCGGCACCCGTGCTCGGCGTCGCGAGCCATTCGCCGGGCCTGGCACCGGCCGCCCCTTCAATGCCGTCGTCCGCCGTCTGGGAACCCGGCCAGGATGAGGTTCTGGTGCCGCACACCCAGATGCGCAAGGGGATTGCCGCGCAGATGACGCGCGCCGCGCAGATCCCCGTGGCCCACAGCACGTTCGAGGCCGACATGACGGCCGTCGTGAAACTTCGCGGCGAGCTGGCGGACGCGTACAAGGCGCGCGAGGGCGTCGGCCTCAGCTTCCTGCCGTTCGTGGTCAAGGCCGTCGTCGAGGCGCTCCACGGCCACCCCGACATCAACGCCCACTACGTCGAGGAAGGGCTGCTGCGCAAGCGCCGGATCAACGTCGGCATCGCCATCGCGGTCGAGAACGGCCTGATCGTGCCGGTTATACACGACGCCGATCAACTCTCGATAAACGGCATCAACCGGGCCATCCAGGATCTCGCGGCTCGGGCGCGGTCGAACAAGCTCCGGCTCGACGACCTCCAGGGCGGCACGTTCACGGTCGACAACACCGGCTGGTTCGGGTCGATCCTGACCGTGCCGATCATCAACCCGCCCGAGGTCTGCATCCTCACCACCGAAGCGGTGGTCAAGCGGCCGGTCGTGCGCGAGACGCCGGAAGGCGACGTGCTCGCAGTGCGGTCGATGATGAATCTCGTCGCCGGGTACGATCACCGGGCCACCGACGGCGCCCAGATCGGGAAGTTCGTCCGTGACGTGATCTGCTGGCTCGAGGCGGTCGGGCCCGACTCGGCGATCTACTAAGGTCGACAAAGTCGACCAGCGAACAACCAGAGGCGAGGCCCAGCTCGAAATGTCCGACTCGACCGAACTCAATCCGACGCCGCTCGCCGGGCCCGCGCGGCCCGCCTCGCCGCTCGCCGCCCGCGAGTTGCCGTCGATCGCCATGGGCGGCGGCACTTACGAACCGGCCCTCGACGGCTCCGCCGCGCCGCGCCGCCATCCCGACTGGATCAAGGCCCGAATTCCTTCCGGCGAAACGTATCAGGAGATGCGTCGGCTCCTCCACGGCTTGACGCTGCACACCGTCTGCGAAGAGGCCCATTGCCCGAACATGGGTGAGTGCTGGGATCAGAAGACCGCCACGGTCATGATCCTGGGCGACACCTGCACTCGGGCGTGCGGGTTCTGCGCCATAAAGACGGGCAAGCCTACGATCCACGACCTCGACGAGCCGCGGCGCGTGGCCGAGGCGCTCAGCGGGCTCGGACTCGACCACGTCGTCGTCACGAGCGTGGCCCGCGACGATCTGCCGGACGGCGGCGCGAGCGTCTTCGCGGACACGATCCGCCGGCTCCGCGCGGCGTGCCCGGGCATGGGCGTGGAGGTGCTGATCCCCGACTTCAACGGCGAGGCGGAGCCACTTCGGACGGTCATGGCGGCCGGGCCCGACATCCTGAACCACAACGTCGAGACGGTCGCGCGGCTGCAGAAGCCGGTTCGAAAGCGAGCTCGATATGAACGTTCGCTTGGCGTGCTCGCCCGGGCGAAGGAGTATGCCCGCGAGTTGGGCCCCTACAGCGCCGCCGAGAAGCCGTCGGCGCTCGCCGTCCATACGAAGTCGTCGATCATGGTCGGGCTGGGCGAGACTCGACCTGAGTTACACCAGACCTTCCTGGACCTGCGCGCGGTGGACTGCGACATCCTGACCCTGGGCCAATACCTGCGCCCTTCGCCGGCCCACCTGCCGGTCGAGCGCTACTACCATCCCGACGAGTTCGCCGAGATGCGCGAGGAAGCGCTGGCGCTGGGCTTCAAGCACGTGGAGTCGGGGCCTCTGGTGCGGTCCAGCTACCACGCCCGCGACCAGGTTCCCGATGCGGAGGCCCGCCGCGCGGCGCGTGCCGCCGGAGTGGCGGGAGTGGCGGCGTCGTCGACCGCGGCGCCGGCCGTGGCGCCGGAAGTGGCCGCGTCGTCGACCGTGGCTCCGGCTCCCGCCGGACCCCGCATCGACGCAGACGGTCGGGTCATCTACCGCGCCCGCTAGTCGAACGGGGAGGGGAGCGCTGTGTTCCAGGCAGAGGTCGAGTCGGCTGTCGAGTCGTCCGCGGAGTCACCGGTTCGGCGCGACTGGCTTGAGCGGCTGCCCAAGGTCGAGCTGCACCTCCACCTCGAGGGCGCGATCCCGCACGACGCACTCTGGCAGCTGATCTGCAAATACGGCGGCGACGCGTCCGTGCCGACGTTCGAGGCGCTGCCGGGCCGGTTCGTCTACCGCGACTTCCCCGACTTCATCGATCGTTGGATCTGGAAGCAAGGCTTCATCCGCGAGGCGGACGACTATGAGCTGATCGGCGCGGCCGTGGCCCGCGAGCTGGCACGGCAGCGGATCGTCTACGCCGAGGCCTTCTTCACTCCGTCCGATGGGAGTGCGTACGGGCTGAAGCCGCCCGAGATTGCGGCGGCCCTTCGGCGCGGTCTGGACTGCGTGGCCGGCACCGAAGTGGCATTGATCTGCGACGTGTGTCGAGACCAGGGTCCCGTGGCCGCGCTCCGGACGGTCGAGGAAGTGGCCGAGGTGGCCGCCGAGGCGAGCGTGATCGGCATCGGCATGGGCGGCTCGGAGCAGTCGTTCCCGCCGGAACCGTTCGCCCGCGTCTACGAGCGGGCTCGCGCGCTTGGGTTCCACACGACTGCGCACGCCGGCGAGGTCGCCGGACCAGAGAGCATCTGGGGCGCGATCCGGGCGCTGCAGGTGGAACGGATCGACCACGGACTGCGCGCCGTGGAGGACCCGGCTCTGGTCTCGTATCTCGTCGAGCGGCGGCTGCCGGTGACTTCGTGCCCCGGCTCGAATGTGGCAACGGGAGCCGTGGCGTCCCTCGACGGGCACCCGATCCGGCAGCTGCTCGACGCCGGGGTCGTGGTCGGCATCAATACCGACGACCCGGCGATGTTCGGGCTCTCGATGGTCGGTGAGCTGGCAGCGATGCAGAGCCGGCTCGGCTTCGGCGACGACGAGGTTCGGTCATTGATGCTCAACGCCGTCGAGAGCTGCTGGCTGCCGGAGGATCGCCGAGCCGCGTTGCGAACGCGACTCGTCTCGGATCCGGGTTGGGTGGAGTAGGCGCGGGCGCGCCGACCACTCCGGGGCGCGTGAAGCGCGGTTAGCTGGGCGCGGCGCGAATTCCGCCGTAAGCGCGAGCAAATTGGCCCGAGCCACACTCCCTGCGTGAATGACGTCCAGGTCGGTTCCGCTATCCGTGCAGTTCGGATTCGACGCGGCATGCGGCAGGTGGACGTGGCCGATACGGCCGGAGTAAGCCAGGCGCTTGTTTCGGCGATCGAGCACGGAAATCTGGACCAGACATCGCTCGGATCCGTCAGGCGAGTGGCTTCAGCAGTGGGAGTGTCGCTGGCCTTTGAACCGCGCTGGCGCGGGGCGGATCTCCCGCGACTTCTAGATGAGAGGCACGCGGCCGTGGTTCAGCAGATCGTGACCCGCCTGACAGCCCTGGCGTGGACGACTCTGCCGGAGCATACGTTCAGCATTCGCGGCGAGCGCGGCTCGGTGGATGTGCTTGCTTGGCGACCGGCCCGGCGCGCCGCACTCGTGATCGAGGTGAAGACCCAGATCGTCGACATGCAGGAGATGTTGTCCACATTCGATCGGAAGCGGAGGCTCCTGTCGACGATCGTTCGCGACCTTGGCTGGAAGCCGTTGGCGGTTGGTGCGCTACTGGTGATGCCGGAAGAAACGCAGGCCCGCCATGCGGTCGCCCGTTACCGGCCGCTCTTCGACGCGACGTATCCGGATCGCGGCCGTTCGGTGCGCGCTTGGCTCCTACGCCCCGAGCACGATCTGCGCGGTCTCTGGTTCCTCAACTTCATCGCAGGTGATGCAAGGCAGCGTCGGGGCGGCGTCTTCAGAGTTCGGCCGAAGCACAGCCGTCCTCCCCGCGTCGTGTCACGCTCAGAGAGCGGCGGCTCAGCCCGGATTGTTTCGGACGATCTGCCATCCGACCGAGGCCGATGCACCTAGCATCACTGCGCCTGAACATGAGGGGCGGATTGGGCCTTTCGGGCCGCTAGCATCAACCCACCTGATGATGAGCGGATCGATTGGCGCCGCCCCGTTCAAATGCCCGCGCCCGGCCCCGCGCCCCGCGGTCGCGCCCGGCCCCGCGCCCCGCGCCCGCGCCCCGCGGTCGCGCCCGGCCCCGCGGTCGCGCCCGGCCCCGCGCCGCTACAGGATCTTGGAGAGGAACGCCTTGGTTCGATCCTGCGTGGGCGCCGAGAAGACCTGGTCGGGCGTGCCCTCCTCGACGACAACTCCGTCGTCCATCATGACGACGCGGTTGGCGACTTCACGGGCAAAGCCCATCTCGTGGCTGACCACGATCATCGTCATGCCTTCGCGGGCCAGCTCCTTCATGACCTCGAGAACCTCGCCGATCATCTCGGGGTCGAGCGCGGAAGTCGGTTCGTCGAAGAGCATCAAGGCGGGTTTCATCGCCAACGCGCGTGCGATCGCGATGCGCTGCTGCTGGCCGCCGGAGAGCTGGTTCGGGAAGACTTTCTCCTTGGCCGCCAGGCCGACGCGCTCGAGCAGCGCCCGACCCATCGTCATGGCTTCATCGTGATCCATTCCGCGCACGTGGATGGGGGCCTCGATGATGTTCTCCAGGGCCGTCATATGCGGGAACAGATTGAAGCGCTGGAAGACCATGCCGATCTCCTGGCGCTGCCTGGCGATGTTCTTCTCTTTGTCCTCGACCAGCCTCTTGCCGCCCACGGCCGCGCCCCGGCCCACGACGGGCAGACGGTTCACGATGGGCAGACCGCCGACGGCCGGCAAACCGCCGCTGGCCTCGGCCTCGCGGTAGCCGATCAGGTGGCCGTTGACGAAGATTCGACCGCTCTGGATCTTCTCCAGGTGGTTGACGCAGCGGATGAATGTCGTCTTGCCCGAGCCGGACGGTCCGATGATGACGACCGTTTCCTGGCGCTTGACCTGCAGGCACACGTCCTTCAGGACGTGCAGGCGGCCGAACCATTTGTTGACGTCGCGAGCGTCGACGACCACGTCCGTGTCCGGCCGCGGGACGCCGCCGATGGCGTCGAGAAGATCGTGAGCGATGGCTGTCATTGTTCGATCGGCGCCCTTAGCGACATGAATCTCGCGGCGAAACCTGGATTACGCGGACCTGCTCCGCCCCCCGATAATGTCGACGTGCCGCGGGAGAAGCGCCGCTCGATCCGGGCCTGGACGAAGCCCCAGGTCGTCGTCATGAGCAGGTACCAGACGGCCGCTCCGGCGAAGAGCTCGAGGGTTGCGTAGGAGTGGCCCGCGGCCACGGATGTCGTGTTGTACAGCTCGAAGACGCTGATGACGGTCAGCAACGACGTCGTCTTGAGCATGTTGTTGAACTCGTTGCCGAGCGGCGGAATAATGACCCGCGCCGCCTGCGGCAGAACGATCCGCCGCATCGTCTGACCGTAGGTCATGCCGAGCGACTTCGAGGCCTCGGTCTGACCGGGGTCAACCGACAGGATGCCGGCCCGGACGATCTCGGCCATGTACGCGCCTTCGTTGATGCCCAGGATGATGATCCCGGCGAAGACAGCGGGCAGGATGTTGACGGGGCCGAAGACGATTGCGGGCCACTTGAAGATGCCGGCGGTCGGGAAGCCGTAGTAGAAGAACATCAGCTGGACCAGCAGCGGCGTGCCCCGAAACAGCCAGACATAGAGGCTGGATATGTACCTGAACGGGCTGAACTTGGCCATCTTCGCGATCGCGGCGAAGACGCCGAGGACGACACCGATGGCCTGCGCTACGACCGAGATGACCAGCGTCAGCCCGATCCCGTTGACCAGAGCGGGGCTGGGGTGGAACAGGGAGTCCCAGAAGAACTGGGGTCTGATGTTCGCGTTGCTGGTACATCCGGCGACGCTCATCGCGATGAGTACGAGGCACCCGGCGAGCGCTGCTCGCCGGGTGCCGAAGCGGCTAAGGGTGGACGCGGTCATCTCGCGGGGCTAGGGGTTGCGGTTTAGGGGTTACTTGGACGCTGCCGGCAGCGGCGTCGCGTTGACGTCCGCGGCCGTGATCGCGCCGGACTGAACTCCCCACTTGGTGAGGATCGTTGTGTACGTGCCGTCGCTGATCATCGCCAGCAGATCCTTCTTGACCTCGTCGCGGAGGGCGGTGTGGCTCTTCTGAACACTGATGCCTTCGGCGCCGCGCTCGAGGGTCATGGACGAAGGGGCCAGCTCGAACTTGCCGGCGGCCTGAACCACTTCGTATCCGGCGACAGGTTCGTCGGTGAAGTGGGCGACTACTGTGCTGGCCTGTAGAGCGGCCAGGGCGTTGGTGTCGGCGTCGAACTGCTGCAACGCGATGGGCTGCTTGCCCTTGGCGGCGCAGTTTGCGTCGAGGCTGTTCGTGGTGTCGTAACCCGAGCCGGTGCCGGCGATGTGGTCGGCTTCGATCGTGCCCTTTTCCGCGGCGACTCCCTGCCCGCAAAGGTCGTCGATCGACTTGACGTTGCTCGGGTTGCCCTTGAGAACCACGAACGACTGGCCGGCGGCGAAGTACGGGACCATGTCGACGGCTGCCTGGCGCTGGGCCGTGATCGTCTGGGCGGAGATGATGATGTCGCAGCTACCACCCTGCAGGGCGGGGATGATGCTGTCGAAGGTGGTGGACGTGACGACGAGCGTCAGGTTCATGCGCTTGGCCAGTTCCTTGGCCAGATCGATGTCGGAGCCGATAGCGTTGTTGCTGGCGTCGAGGCTTTCCTGCGGCGCGTACGACGTATCCGAGCAGACGGTCAGTGTGCCGGACTTGATGAGCTGCAGGGAGCCGGTGCTGCTGCTCGAGCAGCCGGCGAGTCCAACGGCGGCCACCATAGCCGTGGCTGCGAAAACGCCGATCATTCGGAATCGAGACGGAATCACGCGCACTCCTCCTGTCCTCCAGAGCCTCCCAGAGCCGCTCGCCTTCCACCCCGCGACGCGCACCTGGGTACGGGTGGTGGCAGCGTATCCTCACGCGCATCTATCTGCAAGATGAAGTCGGCAGCGTCGGTTGCGGCACGGTTGCAGATCCGCTATGTGCGCCGCGAAGAGTCTTCGATGAGGGCCTCCTGGTGTCACACGCGTACAGGTGACTGAAGCGCTCGCGCGGGAGCTTCCGCGGGCATCGTTCGCGGGCATCAAGCGGCCGAGCCGCTATCCTCTGGCCATGACCCGACAGCTTCCACGCCGCTTCCCACTCGCCGAGCTCCACTGCCATCTCGGCAGTGCCGTGACCCCGGCCATCATGTGGGGCATCGCGCACGAGCAGGGGATCAAGCTGCCGACCAAGGACTACTGGCAGTTCCGCGAGATGATCACCGCCTCGCCGACCCGCGACCACTCCTTCGACGGCTACCTCAGCCTCTTCCACTGGACCGAGCTGATCCAGTCCTCGCCGCTCGCCATGGAGCGTTCCGTATACGAGGTCGTCGGCGGCGCCTATCGCAAGAACAACATCACGACCATGGAGCTGCGCTTCAACCCCATGAAGCGCAACCGTGGCGGCGAGCAGGACCTGGACCACATCATCGCCGCGTCGCTGCGCGGCATGGACCGGGCCACGCTCGAATACCCGATCCGCCCCGGCTTGATCTTCTGCCTGGACCGCGCCTTCCCGTATGCCCTCAACGAGATCGTCGTCGAAAAGGCGATCGCCTGGCGTGACCGGGGCATCGTCGGCATCGACATAGCCGGTCCCGAGTCGACTACCTTCCGACCGGCCGACTACACGACCCTCTTCCGACGCGCCCGCCAGTTCGGGCTTGGGCTGACCGTCCACGTCGGCGAGTCGGGCCCGGTCGAGGAGATCGCCGAGGTGATCGAGGCGCTGGAGCCCGACCGCATCGGCCACGGCGTCAAGGCGGCGTACGACCCCCGAACGATGGTCATGCTGCGTGAGCGCGGGATCGTCCTGGAAGTCTGCCCGACATCGAACCTCCAGACCGGCGTCGTCTCGGGCTGGGAAGAGTTCCGCTGGATCTTCGAGCAGTTCCGCAGCAACGACATTCGCTACGCCATCAGCACCGACGGCCCCGAGATGCTGCGTACCTACATCCGCGACGAGCTGGCAACGCTGGGCCGCCTCGGAATCCTGTCGTACGAGGAGCAGGTCCGGGCGGCGGAGACGTCGATCGAGGCCTCGTTCGTGCCACGTGTCAGCGAGGTTCCGGAAGCCAGGTTCGAGCCGGCCACTCGCGAAGAAGTGGAACGCGAAGAGGCGTAGAGGCTGGGCGCGCCAGGGCGGCGTGGGCCTGGCGTGCGTGGCGCCGCTGCCCCGCCGCCGCCTCGCCGCCCGCCGCCGCTACGTCTCGAGCGGTTCCACCCGGTAGGTGCAGCTGCGGCCGCCGGAGGCGATGTGGCATTCGCGCGTAACGTTCGCGCCGAGGATCTCGCTGAAGAGCGCCAGCTCTTCCTCGCAAGCGATCGGGTAGGGGCTGGACACTCCGGAGATGGCGCAGTTGTGCTCGCTGAGGCGGATCGTGCCGTCCTGGTCGCGCGCGGCGCGGCCCAGGTAGCCGGTCTCGTCCTGGTAGCTCGCCACCTCGCGGACCCGCTCCCAGAGAGTGGCTCCGGCCGGCAGCCGCTCCGCCAGCCGCCCGCCGATGCGGGACTTGAGTTGCTCGCGTCGAACCTCGAAGACCTCGCGGAGAAGCGTGTCGCCGCCGATCGACCGCAGCGCGGTCAGGATCGACTGGGCCAGTGCCCCGTAGTTGGCCGGGAAGAGTTCCTGCGCGGCGGCCGTGAGGTCGTAGACGTGGCGGGGCCGGCCGACGCCGTGGCGGCTCAGACTCCGGGTTACGAGGCCGGCCGACTCGAGGGTCCGAAGCTGCTGCAGCACGCCGGTACGGCTCGCACCCACGCTGTCGGCGACCTGGTCCGGGGAGGCGGGACCACCGGTCCGCAACGCATACAGAACTTCACGCCGGAGGGTCGAGGAGGCACCGGGCCCCGGCGTCGGCGTCACGAGCGGAGTCGCGGTCCGGACCCGGCGTTCCATGATCTGGGCATCGGTGCCGTGCTCGAAAGGGTGGCCGTTGCCGATTGGTTGCTCGAACGGTCCGGTCGCCCACGTGGCGGCTCTGCGTGCCTGGGGGCCGCCTGGGGTCGAGGGAGAGTCTGATGACCCCGCGGTCTTGTGATCCATGCCGCAAAAAGTAGCAGTGCGCGCCGAAATCTGCTCGGCCCCCCGTGGGCGTATCAGCGCCGAAGGCGTTACCGCCGGTGGTCGAGGCTTGGACTCGCCGTCCACGGTCCTTTGCCGTACGATCACGGACGACCCCCGGTGGTGGAACCGCCCGCACTTAGTGGTGGCCGGTCGGTGAGCCGGGGTCTGCCAAGCGTTCGCATAGGGAGCCCCGGTGCCAGAGATACGAGCCTTTCGCGCGCTCCGCTTTGATCGCAGGGTGGTCGGAGACCTGAGCCGCGTAATCTGCCCGCCTTATGACATCATCGGGCCGGAGTTGCAGCAGAAGCTGCTGGCACGCAGCCCGGTGAACGCGGTTCGCCTCGACCTGCCCGCGATCCCGGCCGGCGGCGAGCCGGACGACCGGTACAGGGAGGCGGCTCGGACCTTGTCGGCCTGGCGAATGGACGGCACGCTGCTCAAGGACGGTCAGGCGTGCATCTACGTCTACGAGCAGACCTACCTCGTCCCGGGCAGCGATCTCATTCGGACGCAGCGCGGCTTCTTCGGCCGGCTCTACGTCGAGGACCTCGGTCCGGGCTCGGGCGTTCTGCCGCACGAGCGAACCCTTTCGGCCCCCAAAGAGGACCGCTACAAGCTGATGCGGGCTACCGGTGTCAACACCAGCCCGGTCGTCGGGTTGTTCGCGGATCCGAGCGGCGCGTCCGTCGAAGCGCTGGCCGCCATTGCCTCGACACCGCCCGATGCGGACGTCGTGGACGACGACGGCGTGCGCCACCGACTCTGGGCAGTTCCCGAGGATGGGCCCCTGCGCAGCCCGGTCAGGCTGCTGCTCGAGACGGCTGGGCGGAAGCCCGTGACGATCGCCGACGGCCACCACCGCTACGAGACCGCCATCCGCTACCGCGATGAACGGCGCGCCAACAAGAGCGGCGAGGCAGACCCCGCCGCCGATTACGTGATGATGCTGTTCCTCGAGACCACGTCGCAGAAGCTGACCGTCCTGCCGACCCACCGCATCGTTCGCGGGCTGGGCGACGAAGGCGTCCACGACTTGATGGACCACGCCCGCTGGCTTTTCGAAGTGGAGCCCGTCGCCGACAGGTCCGAGCTGGAAGCCGCGTTCGCCTCGGCCGACGCGCCCGGCGGGCAGGGTCGCTTCGGACTCTGGACGCGCATCGGAGGAGCCGTTCTGACGGCCCGAAGAGACGACTTCTCGGTGTCGCTCAAGGACGGTGGCGCGGCGCTCAGCCGCCTCGACGTCACGCTCGTGCAGGTCGCCCTGAGCCGGTTGTGCGGCATCGATGCGGCGGCCATCGCGGCGGGCCGCCTGGCATACACCAAATCCGTCAAGGAGGCCCTCGATCGAGTCGACGCCGCAGCGGACGGCGCCGATGCCGCCTTCTTGCTCGACCCGACGCCCGTGGCCGAGATTGCGGCCGTGGCCGCGGAGGGCGACGTCATGCCGCAGAAGTCGACCTACTTCTTCCCCAAGGCCCTTACCGGTCTGATCATCAATCCCCATGAGTGGTGACACTGAGCAAATGAGCGACAACATCCCCGACGAGCTGCACGTCGCCCGATCTCATCCGGTCGGCGCCAACGGCCGCCCGATCCGCAAGGACGAGATTGAAATCCCCGAACGCGGGCTCTACGTGGAGTCGTGGATGCC
>PMXR01000135.1 GCA_003171035.1 Chloroflexota bacterium | reverse complement strand
GCCCTACAAGACGCATATCTCGGCCAGCTTCCCGTGGACCGGCGAGGGCGGCGGCGTAGGCGCCTACTTCCACGTCCAACCCGGCGAAGTATTCGCCGGCGGTGGCATGTGGCATCCCGACCCGGCCCGATTGGCGGCCTGGCGCCGGACGGTGGACACGGATACGAACACAGTCCGAGCCGCCATCGAGGACCCACAATTCGAGGCCACCTTCGGCAACATCACGGGAGATCGGCTGGCTCGCGTGCCGAAGGGCTTTCCGGCCGACCACCCCGCTGCGGATCTGCTGAAGTACAAGGACATCACGTTCGGGCGGCCGATGTCGGACGAGGAAATCTTCTCGCCGGACCTGCCCGATCTGCTCGCCGACACGTTCGCGGCGGCTATCCCGGTCCTTCGACTGCTGGCACGTCTGGCGCCGGACAATGCCGGTGCGAATTGGCTGCGGGAGTAATCCGCGGTCCGGAAGACGTGATCGGGCGAGTACCTACAATTCGGGGATGACCGAGACACCAAGACCGGCGGAGTGCGATTTCGGTCGCCCGCCCGAGACGCGCCCATGACCCGGCGGGCCCTGATCCTGTTCGGAGTGATGTCCCTCATCTGGGGCATCCCATATCTGTTCATCCGAGTTGCCGTGGCCGAGATGTCGCCCGCCACGCTCGTCTTCGGGCGGACGGCCATTGCGGCGCTGGTGCTGGTTCCGATCGCCCTGCTTCGCTCCGACTTTCGGCCGGTGCTGGCGCGCTGGCGCTGGGTCGTGGCGTTTGCCGTGGCAGAGGTTGGCATTCCGTGGGTGCTCCTCGGCTCCGCCGAGCAGCACATAACCAGCTCCCTGGCCGGGTTGCTCGTGGCCGGGGTGCCGCTCGTCGGCACGGTTCTTGCGGTGGCTACGCGCGGCCGCGATCGGATCCACCGCCGCGGCATCGTCGGGCTTCTGGTGGGGCTGGCGGGGGTCGCGGCGATCGTCGGCTCCAATCTGGGCGTCTCGGATCCGACGGCCCTGTTCGAGATGATCTTCGTCGTGGTCGGCTACGCGGTTGGGCCGGCGATTCTGGCCCGGCGGCTGGCCGGCTTGCCGTCGGTCGGCGTGATGGCGATGGCGGTCACTCTCTGCGCCCTGGTTTACGCGCCGGTGGCCTTCGTCCAGAGGCCGACCGCCGTCCCGAGCCCTGCCGCTCTCTTCGCGGTCCTGGTTCTGGGCCTGGTTTGCACGGCCGCGGCGTTCGTCCTGTTCAACGTACTGATCGGGGAGATCGGTCCGGTCAGGTCCACGGTCATCACCTACGTCAACCCGGCCGTAGCTTCGGTGCTGGGCGTCCTGGTTCTCAACGAGACGCTGACGGTGGCGATGGTCGCGGGTCTGGTTCTGGTGATCCTCGGTTCGACGCTGGCGACGGGTGGCGCCGCCACGACCCCCGAGCCGGTGCCGGAGCCGGCGCCCGAGCCCGCGCCGGAACGCGCGCCCGAGCCGGCGCCCGGGCTGGGGCGGGAGCCCGCGCCACTTCCCTAGGCGGCCATTGGGGGTATCGTCTCAGTGGTCGCGGGGCCGGCTCAGGGTCGCGCTCGCGAGCCGGAAGGAGGACCAGATGCCGCAGGCCGACCGAATCGCCGACGTGCTGTCCGGCAAAGTGGCAGCCGGCGCGCATGCCACGGTCCAGGGCTGGATCCGCACACGCCGCGACTCCAAGGCCGGGTTCTCGTTCCTCCAGGTCCACGATGGCTCGTGCTTCGACGGGCTCCAGATCGTGGCTCCGACTTCGCTCTCCAACTATCAGGACGACGTGATGCGGCTGACAGCCGGCTGCGCCGTGACTGTCGGGGGGACGGTCACCGCGTCGCCCGCCGCGGGCCAGGCTGTCGAAATGCAGGCCGATTCGGTCGAGGTCGTCGGCTGGGTTGACGATCCGGAGAGCTATCCGGTCTCGGCCAAGCGGCACTCGTTCGAATACCTGCGCGAGGTCGCGCATCTGCGCGCCCGAACAAACACCTTCGGCGCCGTCGCGCGCGTCCGCCACACCCTGGCGATGGCGGTCCATCGCTACTTCGACGAGCACGGCTTCTACTGGATCCACACGCCGATCTTGACCGCCAGCGACGCCGAGGGGGCAGGGGAGTTGTTCCGCGTCTCCACGCTGGACCTGGCCAACCTGCCGCGAACGCCTGAGGGCAACGTCGACTTCTCGCAGGACTTCTTCGGTAAGCCGGCCTACCTCACGGTGTCAGGCCAACTCAACGTCGAGACCTACTGCCTGGCACTGTCGCGGGTCTACACGTTCGGCCCGACGTTCCGCGCCGAGAATTCGAACACCAGCCGGCACCTTTCCGAGTTCTGGATGATCGAACCGGAGATTGCCTTCGCCGACCTGGCGGCCGACGCGGACCTGGCCGAGGATCTGCTGAAGTACTGCTTCAGGGCGTTGCTGGACGAGCGCGCCGACGACATGGCGTTCTTCGCCGAGCGTATAGACCCCGAGGCGGTCAAGCGGCTCGAGGCGCTCGTCAAGTCGAGCTTCGCGCGGATGGAGTACACCGAAGCGATCGACGTCCTGAAGCGCTCCGGCCGCACGTTCGAGTTCCCGGTCGACTGGGGCGTCGCCCTCCAGGCCGAACACGAGCGCTACCTGTGCGAGGAATACGCCAAACGGCCGGTGGTGGTCGTGAACTACCCCAAGGAAATCAAGGCGTTCTACATGCGCCTCAACGACGATGGGCGAACTGTTGCGGCGATGGATGTGCTGGCGCCGGGGATCGGCGAGATCGTCGGCGGCAGNNGAGGAGCGCCTCGACGTGCTCGACGCCCGGATCCGCGAGACCGGGCTGGATCCGTCGGTCTACTGGTGGTATCGCGACCTGCGCCGCTACGGGACCGTGCCGCACGCCGGGTTCGGGCTGGGGTTCGACCGCTCGGTCGCCTACGCCACCGGCATGGCGAATATCCGCGACGTCATCCCGTACCCCAGGACGCCCGGCAGCGCGGACTTCTAGTCCAGGGCGTGGCCCCGCGCCGCCCATCACGCCCCGCGCCGCCCATCACGCCCCGCGCCAGGCCGCTTCCGGCGTCCCGTTCAGTCCGGGGTGACTCAACGGGCCAACGAGCGGATCCGTCGAGCCAGATTCCCGACATCGAGCCACGCCGAGCCACGCCGAGCCCATCCCGTACGCCAGGACTCCGAGCCGCTCCGACTTGTCGTCCGCGACGGTTGATCCAGACTTGCTCGACTGACCCAAGACTTCGCCCGGAGACTGAACCCGATGATCGTGTGTGTACCGGTAACCGCGGGTGGCCAGGTCGGTGGCGGCTGGGGTCGGGCCGACCGAGTCGCCGTCGCCGAGGTCGACAACTCCGGCATAAGCAGCTGGCAGGAGATCGAAGTCGGCTGGGGCCGGTTGCACGACGGTGATGGCGAGGGCCAGCACCACGCGCGCATCGCCCGCTTTCTGACCGAGCACAAGGTGACGTGCGTCGTCGCCGGCCACATGGGCCCGCCGATGGAGCAAATGCTCAATCAGATGCAGATCACCGTCCGACTCGGTGCCACGGGCGACGCCCGCACGGCCGCCGCTGTGGCGCGCGGGTAGGGGACCGCCGCCCCCTCACCGGAGCGCGATCGCGACCTGCTAGGCTCACGCCGTGACGGATTCCGAATACTGGGCTCGCTACTACGAAGTGACGGTCGACCGTCCATCCTGGGAGACGGTCAAGCGCGCCATCGGGCTCTTCGCCGCCGACGACACGGCCGCCTCGAGCCCGCGCTTCGCCGTCGACCTGGGCTGCGGCGCAGGACGGGATGCGCGGGAACTGCTGCGAGCCGGCTGGCGCGTTCTCGCGGTCGATCGGGAGCCGGGCGCGATCGAGGTTCTGCTGGCGGCCACGCCACCCGAGCAGCGTCCCGCGCTCGAAACCCGCGTCGAGGACCTGGCCACGGTCAAACTGCCCGCGTGCGATCTCCTCAACGCCAGCCTGAGCCTGCCATTCCTGGCAGAGGATCTCTTCTGGCCGACATGGGAGCGCGCCCTGGCATCGCTCCGAGTCGGCGGCCGCGTGTCGGCCATGCTATTCGGCGATCACGATGGTTCGTTCGCCGACGCGTCGATGACCTGCCCGCCGCCGCAGAAGATCCGCGAGACCCTGTCGTCCTTCGAGATCGAGCACTGGATCGATCGCGAGGAAGACACCCAGACGGCCCTCGGCGAGCCGCACCATTTCCACATGGTTGAGCTTGTCGCACGACGACTGAAGTAGTCGGCCGGCCGTCCGCCGGGCGGTTATCCTCAAGCCATGAAGACCGAAGATTGCCGCATCGAACTGCCGGGGATCACCTTCACCCGCTCGCTCAATCAGGCCGCTGCCGGCGCCAGGGTTGAGGGCGGAAGGATCACTCTCACGAGTGAGGCGAGGCGCGACAACTTCCGCGACCCGGCCGGGAAGCTGTCCAGCGACACGGCACCGGTGCTCCTGACTCAGGTCGACAACAGGCAGCCATTCACCTTCACGGTCAGGGTCACGACGACCTACCTCCGGACATATGACGCCGGGGCTCTCTACATCTTCGTGAACGACGACCTCTGGCTGAAGATGGCGATGGAGATGGATGAGCGCCAGAAGACCAGGATGGTCACCGTTCGCACCATCGGGACCTCCGACGACAACGACCACGACGTGATCGAGGCGAAGAGTGTCCGCATGAAGATCTCTTCGGACACGACGATCGTCGGTTTCTACTACTCGCTCGACGGGACGAACTGGCAGCTGATTCGCGTCTTCAAGAACGACTACCCAGCATCGATCTGGCTGGGGATCAGCGCGCAGTCCCCGCTCGGCGAAGGGACGTCCGCGGTCTTCGAGGAGATTTCGCTGACCGGGCAGAACATCTCGGACTTCCGACTGGGAATCTGAAGTCGGCGGCGACCGACTCCCGTCGCACCTCGCGTACACTCGCAGGCATGATTGAGACCCTCCCCGCCGAGTGGCGATCCGCCCTCGGCTCCCGGCTGTCGAACGCCGACCTCACCAAGCTCGACGAATTCGTGTTCGTGGAGCGGGCGCAGTTCCAGGTCTTTCCGCCGGACGAGGATGTCTTCGCGGCGCTGCGCCTGACGCCGCCCGACCAGGTTCGAGCGGTGATCCTGGGCCAGGATCCCTACTACCGGCCGGGCCAGGCAGACGGTCTGGCTTTCTCGGTGCGCGCCGGAGTCGATCGGCCGCGGTCTCTGGTCAACATCGTCAAGGAACTCGAGACCGACCTTGGGCATCCGGTGCCGGCCGACGCCACGCTCGAGCCGTGGGCTCGGAACGGGGTCCTGCTTCTGAACACCGCCCTGACCGTGCGCGAGGGGCTGCCGAACAGCCACCGGCGCCAGTGGAAGACGTTCACCGCCGCGATCGTGGCCATGCTGGCCGAGCGGCCAGTCCCACTCGTGTTCCTGCTCTGGGGCGAGCACGCCAAGGCCGCCGGCCAGAAGATCGACCGAAGCCGGCACATCGTCGTCAAGTCGGCCCATCCGTCACCGCTGTCGGCCAAGGGCTTCACCGGCAGCGCCCCGTTCCGCCGCGCCAACGCCGAACTGACGAAACGCGGCCTACAGCCGATCGACTGGGACCTGGCCTGATCATCGGTTGGAGACCTGCTCTATTCCACAACCCAGCCCATTCCGCCCCTTGCCTTCGAGTTAGTGGTCCGGCAGGGTGCGGAGCAGTTGGGGCACTTGGTTCAGCAGTGAGTCTGACGTCGGGGCGAGCGCGGCCGGGCGGTTCACCTCGACAAGCACGTTGGCTCGCGCGAACCAGATGACCGCCATTGGGCCCTCGTCGGAGTTGAAAGCGCATTCGGCGAGGCCCGACGAGGTGCTACTGGCTGAACCATCCGCCGATGCTTGCGCCGCGGCTTGCGGAGCGACCGCTGCTACCGCCGCGGATGTGGGGAAGAGCATGACCATCGATCCGTAGCCGTCCCCGAGTGGGTAGGCGCGCGTGCCGGGCAAGCTCTGGCATAGGTTCTGCAGATCGCTCTCCTGGACTCCGAAGACTCGGGCCACGTCAGCGGGCGATACTGGCTGGGGCGCCGTGCCGGAGTCGCCGTTCCAGACTATTTGATCGCCGACCATGACCCCGTCGCACTCCTGGCGGTGGCCCGCGGTGCAGTCGGCAGCGGCGGCATCGTGGGCATGGACGTTGACGATGACCGGGCCAGGCGTCATGGAGGCCGTGTTGAATCTGATGGCGGCCGCGAGGTTGGGCGATGGAATGCCGGCCTGATCGCCGACGCTGCTCATGTCCCGGCAGGTACCGTCAAGCTCGGTGGACAGCTGGTCGGAACCACACCCATGCGCCTGGTTTGGGCTGGCCCACAGGCCCACGTAGAACGGCGTGTCGTCGGTGGCCGACTTGGCTTTGACGATCGCGTCCTCGCCGCGCAGGACAGGCTGCCCGTTCCAGGTCGTGGGGATGCCGTCTGAGTAGCGGTCGGCTGCGCCCGAATGGCTGGCAGGCAGCAAGGGCCAGAGGCCTACTCCCACACCGAGAATGACAACGGCGAAGGCCGCGACGCCGACGCTAACCCAAAGTGCCGCGCGGTGTTGGCGGCTACGGCCGACGGGAGCCGTATCAGGATCTCCGAACTGAAAGCCCGAACTTTCGATGTCGGCCCGGGCGATCTCGATCTCGGCTGCGAACGCCCCGACGACCTGGGGTGGGACCATCTCATCCTGATGAAAGGTGTCGTCCGCGTGATTGTTGCTGCTCACGCTGATTCCTCCCGCAGTCGGCGCAATCCTGTCTTGAGTTGCGACCTGACGGTGTTAACGCTGGTTCCTGACGCGGAAGCCACTTCTGCGACAGACAGCCCTGCGAGATGGCGCAGGACCACGGCCTGACGCGTTCGTGGCGGCAATTCGTCCAACGCCTCGCGAACTGCCACAACGTCGAACTGCGATCCTGAACTGAAGCGAAACTCGGCGACCGAATCGTCCAGCGACACCATCCGCTTCAACCTTCTCCTGAGCTTGAAGCACTCCCGACTCTCAATCGTGAGAAGCCAGGCCCTCAGCGCGAGGGGGTTCCTGAGTTGGTCTCGCCGCTTGATGGCGATCTCGAGGGTAGTCTGGAGGACGTCCCATGCGTCGGATTCGTGCATCAGCGTCGCGCGCGCCACCGCCAACACGATGGGAGCCTCCGCCATCAGGGCTCGACCAAAGGCGTCGCCGGAATTGCTGTCGCTCTCCGGTGTCATACGATCGCCCGCGCCGACGAAACGACCGTCTCCGCGCACTGGTAATGACTCCACTATGGGATCGTCGACTAGTCGATCCGGGCGCTGGCCAACCTCTTTGCCCTGCTGTCAATTGCCCACACCTCCTGCCTGTATGAGATCTCCTTCACTCTAAGAGACTCGTCGCATGGCAAACGGGTGATCGGGTTCATTCGCCGCGACAAAGAATGAGACACCCGACTTATTCTCGGAGTAGCACGCGCCCGCGATGCCGGTGAGGTTGGATCAGGTCCATAGGGGGAGACAACAATGGCGCGCTTACGCTCGATGTTTGCCGTGCTTGTGGCGGCGGCGACCTTGGGAACGATGCCTCTCGGTCATGTAGCCGCATCATCCGTGCCAGGAGCAGGCCTCATAAGCAACTTCGCCGCGACTTCCTGTCTGGTCGGCGACACCTTGGTCGCGCCGGATCATGCGTCGCAAGACGCTGATGGCTGGGTCAACGTGGCGTACGCGGTGCCTGGAGGCATGGCAACTCAGTTCATGCCTCCTGCTGGGTTCAGCCCCGGAAATGCGAGCTACCAGATCCTCGTTCGGCACGGAATACCCCTGCGGATCGCGGAGCAACTAGGGCCGGATGTCTGGGATGCCTTGATGTCACGATTCAACGTCGCCACGACCGTGGGCTTGTGCCGATCGCCAGGCGTGAGTGCCACCGGCGTGGGCAACGCGTATGACGCCACTTGGTCTGGGGCCGAGGCAACGTATTCGAGTATATATACCGGAGTCCTGGGACAGTTCATCCAGCCCACGTTGCACGTGGCCGACTGCACCAACCAGTCTCTGGCGAGTTGGGTGGGTCTCGGCGGAGTGGGCCTACCAGTCCGCCTGCTCCAAGTTGGCACCGTCCAGTGGTCGGGGCACAGGCTTGAGGCTTTCTGGGAGGCGATCTGGCCCGGGGGAGACACGAGCATCACCCAGCTTCCAATGGTCATTAGCTATGGGGATCAGATGTATGCGCAAGTGACTTACTCCGGTGGGTCTGCATACTTCTACATTTCCGACATGAAGACCGGCCAGTCCGCGTCGTACAGCTACAAGAACTCGAGCGCCTACAACGGCGTTAGTGCCGAGTGGGTGGACGAGCGCATTCAGATCGGCGGCCAGCCGATCAATCTCGAGCACTTCGATACGGTCTCATGGACCAATCTTCAGACCGCGACGACGGTCTGGCATGGCGCCCATAACGAGCCGGTCTTGACGCTCTACATGACCAGCACTGGGAGCTCCGGTGGGACGCCGCTGGCGCATGGCTCGGGCATCTCTTCTAGCAACACTCAGTCCGACTACTGGCTTCATTGCTGATCGGGACTCATCAGTGACACGATGGCCATACTGATCGCGTGGCGAGTTGAGCTTGGGGTAACCCTGCACCCCGCAGAACGGGCGTCCAGCCGGGTGTCGACTGCGGGGTTGTCGGCCCCGACGCGCCTTGGCGAAGTAGGCGTCGCCTGATCGACCACTTGACATGTCAATACTCCCGTGGGGTATTGACTTTTGGGGTACTATTACCGCAGCGAAGGCCTGTCAAGACTTGACAGGCCGTTAGTCATTTTCGGGTGGTCCGAGGGGCGGATCGGTCGGGCGGAAGAATGGGTGAACGCCGCGGGCGCGCGCGTCGTCTGGATGGCAGGAGAACGATTTGGCGTCAGGGGTAGCTGCGGAAGTCAAGAGCAAGCTGTCGGTCCTGGAGATCGTCGGCGAGCAGGTGCAGCTCAAGAAGGCCGGCACCACGTTCAAGGGGCTTTGCCCGTTCCACGGCGAGAAGACCCCCAGCTTCGTCGTGACTCCCGGGCGCGACAGCTGGCATTGCTTCGGCTGCGGCGAGGGCGGCGACATCTTCAGCTTCGTGATGAAGCGCGACGGCCTGACCTTCCCGGAAGCGCTCAAGCGGCTGGCGGAGCGGGCCGGCATTCAGATCGACGAGCGGACCAGCCGCGAGGATGCCCGCAAGGCCCGGCTCCACGAAGTGCTCGAGAACGCGATCGCGTTCTACCACGCCGTCCTGACGCAGTCGAAACCTGGCGCGCCGGCCCTCGAGTACCTTCACAAGCGCGGTTTCACGGACGAGACGATCGCGAAGTTCCAGCTCGGCTGGGCGCCCGACGGCTGGGACCAGATGAGCAAGATGCTCGGTGCCCGGCGCAACGTGACGGTTGCCGAGCTGGCCGAAGTGGGACTTGCCACCGCCCGAGCCAACGGCCGCGGTTCGTATGACAAGTTCCGAAGCCGCGTCATCTTCCCGATCCGCGACGCGGCGGGAGCGGCCGTCGGTATCGGCGGGCGAATACTCCCCGGCGCCACCGAGGCGGACCCCAACGCGCCCAAGTATCTCAACTCGCCGGCGACGCCGCTCTTCGACAAGAGCCGCACTCTCTATCTGATCGAGCGGGCNNTGATGGCCCACCAGGCCGGTTTCGAGAACGTGGTCGCGAGCCTGGGGACGGCGTTGACCCCGGCACAGGTCGCCGTCATTTCCAGATATGCCCGCGAGATCGTGCTGGCCTACGACGTCGACCCGGCCGGCCAGCACGCCGGTTCGATCGGTGGCGCCGAGCTGTTCCGGCTCATCGGAGCGCTGGCGGCCGAGGAAACCGGCGTCGAGATCACACGTGTGCGAGTGGCCCGGCTGCCCGAAGGCAAGGACCCCGACGAAGTGATCCGCGAGACGCCCGATCTCTGGCGGGAGGCGATCCGGACCGCCCAGCCGATCATCGAATTCCTCATCGACTACTACGCCACTTCCTTCGACGTGCGGTCCGCGCGCGGCAAGAGCCAGGTCGTGGCCACGCTCATCCCGATGCTGCGCGAGGTCCGCGACCCGGTCGTTCGCGACAGCTACCTGCAGACGCTGGGCCGGAGAACGGGCGTCGACGAGCGTGTGCTGCTCGAAGCCCTGCACTCGCCTCAGTCGGCCGGGGGGACGAGCGGGCAAGGTGGCAGGCAGAAGGATGGCGCAGGCACGTCCGGCCGCTTCACGGCCGACGCGATCATTTCCGCGCCGGACTCCATCGATACAAAGGCAGAGCTGAAGGCCGTCTCTCTCGACGAGAGGAAGCTGCTGCGGCTGCTCCTGCTCGTACCCGATCAGCAGGAGAGAGTCGCCGATAACCTCAAGGCGGAGGGAGCCCAGCTGCCGAGCACCCCGGCGCGGGAGTTGCTGGCGGCGATGCTCGCCGACCGAGAGCGTGACCGCGAAGCCGGTGGGTCCGGCAGTTTCGAAAGGATGCGTTTCCTCGAGGCGCTCGAGCCGGAGCTGCACGGCCTGGCGATAGCGTTGTACGCGGAGCGCGGTCCCGATCCAAATGATCTGGCGGGCGATCGCGTCCGCATTGGAGTCGATCAGTGTCTGCTCGCTCTCGAGGCGGACAGGCTCAAAGCCCAACTGGATTTCATCTCAACCGAAATCGTCGAAGCCGAAGCCGCCGGCGACAACGAAGCGAAAGCGCGGCTTCTCGAAACCAACCGCAATCTGTACGAGGCTCTGAAGTCGCTCGGCCGGCGCCGGGAAGAGACGAGCCTCCTGGCATCCGCTGGAGGACACCGATGACTGACCCACTCGACAAGCAACTCGTCGAAGTTGCCCTCGCCGGCGGTGGCCGTCGCAAGGCCGACCTGGAAGAAGCGAAGGCCGCCGGCGTGCACACCCGCCGCTCCGCCGAGGACGATCCGCTCGACGACGACGAGGATCTCCTGGTCGAAGACGAAGAGATAGCACCTCCGGACACGTTGGACGATGACGCCGCCGACGTGGTCGAAGTCGTCGCGGACGCGCAGGCTGAGCCGATCGTTGCCGGCGACGCGCCCGTCAAGCTCGACGCCGAAGCCCTCGAGGAGCCCACCGCCGAGGAGCTCGAAGCGCTCTCCGCCGACATGATCGGGATCGACGATCCGGTCCGGATGTACCTGAAGGAGATCGGCAAGGTCGCCCTGCTGACGGCCGAGGAAGAAGTGGTCCTGGCCAAGGCCATCGAGCTCGGCGAGCAGATGGTCGACGAGCCGTGGAAGGGCATCATTTCCCTCCACGAGTGGACGCACCACGACACCGAGCGCAAGACCCGGACGATCAAGCCGCAGTACAAGCTGCCGTTCGGACCCGACGCGGCCCGAATGGTCGCCGACGCCGTCTCCGCCGACGAGGCGGCCGATCTGCTCGTTCCCACGGCCGACTTCCACCTGATCAAGGCCGGCAAGGACGCCACCACCGACGGCACCAAGGAACTGCTCAAGCAGGCCCGCCACCTCGTTAGCGTCTATAACGACTCGCTCACCGCCGAGTCGTACCTGGAGCTGCTCGACTGGGCCTACCTCGCCGTCCACAACGGCGACCTGGATTCGCGCGACAACATCGGCCTGCGCGCCATCTACAACTGGACCCGTGACGAGGTCGCGTACCCGGCCCTCACGCGCTGGGTCGAAGGCGGCAAGGACGCCGAATTCCTCAAGCGGCTCGGCACGGACCCAGAGGTCCCGCCGGAAACCAAGCTCAAGCACCGCAAGGGCGAGCTGGTCCGGATCGGGCGTGACGCGCGCGAGCAGCTGACATCGGCCAACCTGCGGCTGGTCGTCTCGATCGCGAAGAAGTACATCGGGCGAGGTATGTCGTTCCTGGACCTCATCCAGGAGGGCAACATCGGCCTGATCCGCGCAGTCGAGAAGTTCGACTACGAGAAGGGCTNNCAGGCCCGCACGATCCGCATCCCGGTCCACATGGTCGAGACGATCAACCGGCTCATCCGAGTCTCGCGCACCCTGCTCCAGGAGCTGGGCCGCGAACCCACGGTCGAGGAGATCGCCGAAGCGATGTCCAAGGGTCAGGAGCAGGTCGTCACGCCGGAGAAGGTCCGCGAAATCATCAAGGTTTCCCAGGAGCCGGTCTCTCTCGAGACGCCTATCGGCGAGGAAGAGGATTCGCATCTGGGCGATTTCATCGAGGATCGCGGGGCGCTGGCTCCGGCCGAAGCCGCTTCACATCAGCTGCTCAAGGAGCAGGTCGAAGCGGTGCTGGACTCGCTGACCGGACGAGAGCGGCGTGTGTTGCAGCTTCGCTTTGGTCTCGAGGACGGCCGGGCGCGGACGCTCGAGGAAGTCGGCAAGGAATTCAACGTCACCCGCGAGCGGATCCGCCAGATCGAGGCCAAGGCGCTGCGCAAGCTCCGCCACCCGTCCCGGTCGCGGAAGTTGAAGGACTATCTGGAATAGGTTGAGTAGAGGCCCCGCCGGTTCGGCGGGGCCTCGTTCGTTGCGGGGAGTGGTGCGGGGAGTGGTGCGGGCCGCGGGGAGTGGTGCGGCCGGCGGGGAGTGGTGCGGGCCGCGTGGAGTGGCGCGGCCGGCGGGGAGTGGTGCGGGCCGCGGGGAGTGGCGCGGGCCGCGGGGACGTCCGCTTGTCCGACCCCGGATGTCGACTCTGCCCAGATCCGCATACAGGTCGCGCATATGCATGGCGTATGGGACTCCGCTGCCCAGCAGGTGGGCATATACGACGTGGTCGCGAACTCGACTGCGGCCTGGCGCCCAAATCGCCCAGGTTCGAGGTCAACTTCGCCCGGACCGGCCGACGGAAACTCGCAGCGACTGGCTCGTGGGCAGAGATGTACGCCGAATCGGGCGGAACTGACGGGGATACAGCGTGCCGTCGGGCTCTGGCGTCGCATATGCCCAACCCGTGGGCACGAGGCTCAGGTCAGGCTCTGTCGGACGGGGTGGATCATGAGCGACCGCCGACCGCCGACCGCCGACCGCCGACCGGCGCCGCTCTGGAGTGAGATTCGCCGGCGCGATCAGCCGTCGGGATCGGCCGCCGCGATCGGCCGGCGCGCCGGCGACGAGGGCTTGGTCGGCAGGGCAGACTAGCGCGAGATAAGCGGCGCGCAAGGCCGGCCTGGCAACCTAGCGCGATGTCGTCGAAGGAACGAACTGTCGATATCGGCTCCGCGCGAGCGCGGTCGATCATCGTCGACCTGGGGGCCGAAATCAGACGGAGCCGCCAGGATCACGGACTTAGCCAGGCCGTCGTGGCTCGGGCGGCCAAGACGTCCAGGTCCCAAGTTGGCCGGATTGAGCACGGGCAATCTTGCGGCGTCTCTGTCATCGAACTGGCTCGGCTGCTGGCGGTTGTCGGCCTCGAGTTGAGCGCGCGGGCGTATCCAGCTGGCTCGCCAATCCGCGACGAGGCCCATCTGATCCTCATCGACCGACTTCGCAGGCGATCTTCACGCTCGATCGCATGGCGGCTCGAGGTTCCGGTTGGCGGCCCGGGAGATATGCGAGCGTGGGACGCGGTGATGCATATCGGCGGAGCGAAGCTGGCGGTGGAGGTCGAGACACGGCCGCGGGACCTGCAGGCACTTCAGAGGCGGATGGCTCTCAAGCTTCGTGATACCCCTGGGATGTCCGGCATGGTCCTTCTACTTGGGGACACCAGATACAACCGCCACCTTGTGCGGCAGCAAGGCGAGTCCCTCAGGACCGAGCTTCCGATAGACGGCGCGGCGGTGCTGGAAGCCCTCTCGTCCGGACGGGACCCAGGAGGCAGCGGCGTTGTGTTGATCTGACGCGGGATGGGAATGGAGTGCTGGGATCTCGCGACGCGCGAGCGCGCCCACCCGCGCCCCGCACCGCCGCGCGCCCCG
>PMXR01000122.1 GCA_003171035.1 Chloroflexota bacterium | reverse complement strand
GCGAACCCAGCCACTCCCCGCGAGGCTAGGCGGCGTGTTCCTGTTGACCGCTCGCCGAGCGTTCGCGCAGGAGCGCCGAGATGGCGTCGCTCGGCAAAGGCCGCGAGAAGAGATAGCCCTGGCCGATGTCGCACTGCAAGGTGCGCAGTCGATCGGCCTGCTCGATCAGTTCGACGCCCTCGGCGACCGTCTCCAGGCTGAGGGTCTTGCCGATCTTGATCATGGCGTCGACGAGGGCGCTGGCCGTGGGTTCGGTCGCCACGTCGTCCACGAACGACTTGTCGATCTTGATTATGTCGACCGGGAAGCGGCGCAGGTACGCGAACGACGAGTAGCCCGTCCCGAAGTCGTCGATGGCCAGCCGGACGCCGAGTGACTTGAGCTGGAAGAGCCGGTTGATCGTGGCGGCCGTGTCGATCATCAAGACGCTCTCGGTGATCTCGAGGATCAGGCGGCTTGGGAGCAGGCCCGAGTCGTCGAGGGCGTCGGCGATGTCACGCACGATGTTGGGGTGGCGGAGCTGCCGGGCCGATAGGTTGACGTTGAGCGCGATCGGCTCGTTGGCCGGGATCTCCTTCTGCCAGATACGGACCTGGCGGCAGGCCTCCTGGATGGCCCACTGGCCGAGCGGCACGATCAGGCCGCTCTCCTCGGCCAGGTGGATGAACTCCAGCGGCGGGACGATGCCGCGGCGCGGGTGCTGCCAGCGGACCAGCGCCTCCACGCCGGTCAGCCGGCCGGTCTGGAGGTCGATCGTGGGCTGGTAGTGCAGCACGAACTGCTGTTCCTCCAGAGCGGTCCGCAGCTCCGATTCGACCTCGATGCGCCGGATCGCGTCGGCGTGCATCTCGGGGTCGAAGAGCGCGTAGGCGCCTTCGCAGCGGCTGGCCTGGTGCATGGCCAGGGCGGCGTTGCGGAGCATGTCCTCGGCCGTCTCGTCGGCCCCCACCGAGACGGCGATGCCGATGTGCGGCTGGAAATCGACCTGCGCCCCCGGCAGCTGGATCGGCTGGCGGAGCAGGGCCATGATCCGCTCCATGGCCGTCGTGGCGTCTATCGGCGACGTCAGACGATCGAGCAGGATCGCGAACTCGTTTCCGCCCATCCTGGCCACGGTGTCCTGACCGCGGACACACGAGCTCAGCCGGTCCGCGATCATCAGCAGAGCGTCGTCACCGGCGGCGTAGCCGAGGCTGTCGTTGATTCGCTTGAGGCCCTTGAGGTCGCAGTAGAGGACGGCGATCGTTCTGGCGTCGCGCTTTGACGCCAGCAGCGAGTGCTCCACCCTGTTGCTGAAGAGCACGCGGTTGGCCAGGCCGGTCAGGGCGTCGTGGAAGGCTTGATGCCGCAGCTCGGCTTCGAGGGTGTGACGCTCTGACACGTCGCGCGAGTTGAGCACGACGCCGGCGATGGCCGGCACTTCGACCAGGTTCGTCATCCTCGTTTCGGTGAAGATCCACGAGCCGTCGGCGTGGCGGACCCGGCACTCGACAATCGCGGTCGCACCGCTCTCTGCGGCGACGCGCCGGAACTCGGCCGTGACGTGCTCCTTGTCCTCCGGGTGAACCAGATCGGCGATGGGCGCGCCTAGGATCTGGTCGATTTCGTAGCCGAAGATATGGCGGACGGAAGGCGACTGGAAGCGGACCACGCCGGCAACCGAAACGATGCTGATGACGTCGCCCGACGACTGGATCAACGCCTGGAATCGTTCCGAACTCTTGCGCTCGATCGCGATGCGCTGCAGATCGATCCTGGCGATGGCCAATGCCGCCTGAGTCGCGAGACCGCGGATGGCGCCCGGAAGCTCGACGGAGATGCGCGCCGGCGACTCGACGATGAGCGCGGCTCGGGCCTCGCCCGAGACGCTGACGCGCGTGACCAGCACGTTGCCCCGCAGCAGCCCCGGCGCCATGACTCCCGTGGGGGTTCCGAATGCCGCCAGCGCGTCGAGGCCGAAGGTCTTGCCGGGCCCGAATTCCTGCTCGTCCCAGGCCCGGAAAAGGAATTGGTCGGCCAACTCGACCCCCGTGGGGGCCAGCTGGTCGACCTCGAATATCGCGTGCTCGAGTTCCTCTTCCTCGTCGCCGACGCTGCCGACCACGCGGTATCGCGGCGGCGGTGCGTCCGGACCTTCGGCGACGGCAAAGCTGATGCGAGCCCCGGTCATCCCGACGCACATGGCGAGGGCGCCGTCGATCGTGGCTGCGACGATGGACGACATGTCGGCCGCGACCACCAGGTCCAGCCCGGTCGCGGCGAGTATCTGCTCGCGCCGGGTTGTGGCCTCGTAGCGCTGGATCGAGGTGACCATGCCGTGCATCAGCGTGGACACGACCGCGAAGCCGACCACGAAGCCGACGCTCATGGCGAGCGACGTCGCGTCGGCCAAGCCCTGGCCCAGCACTACCGCCGAGATGAGCGCGGTCCGTATCAGGACACGGCGTGTCGAGCCGTAGGCGGATCCGAAGAAGATGGCGGCGGTCAGCGGCGCGACGCCGTAGTCGTTCCAGCGCGGATCGATGGCGATCGTGAAGACGCAGAGCGCGCCTATGACGATCGCGTCGGCTGTGAAGTCGAACTCGCGCCGGTGGTAAGTGAGGAGCCAGCACACGGCCAGGGCGGCCGGGGCGGTGATGCCCGCCAGGTAGAGCTCGATGGGAGCCTCTACGGACGCGGCGGCCATCAATTCGGCCCCGACAAGGTTGGCCAGGGCGAATCCAAGAAGGAGCAGCTGTACTCGGCCCAGCAGGTCTCGCGGGCGTGCCCTGTCCCGCAGACCGACCAGGGTTTCCACGAGTTTCAGCCGATGCAAGACGACCCTTTCCATTGGGCGGCCGGACGATATGGCTATGCGAATGGCGGACGAATCGAATCGCGACTCCGCCTCTACTGACGGCGTCGGTTGGAACGGCCCTCTTCTGAGGTCCAGCTTCTACGTCGAATTAGCGATATTCGGCTGGCCACTGGTTCTCGGCCCGGCCCGAGTCGAAGCGGTGTTAGGATCGCCAAAATCATGACGACCCCCGGACAGCCGCCCCGACCAATCTATGGCGCGAGCCTCCGACCGATCGAAGACAGCGATCTGATCGGATATGGCTCCGATTTTGGTTTCGGCGTCGACGACCTGGACCTCGGCGACGACTACGAGGACTACGAGCTCGACTTCGGCGACCGACTCAGGCTCATTGCCGGCCGCACTCTCGTCCGCGTGGGCTGGCTGGTACTCGCCGCCGGCCTGGCATTCGGGTCGGCCGGCGTGGTCGCGGCGGCGGAGCACTTGCCGTCGAGCGGGGCGCGACCCGAGCTGACCTGGGCCGCCGATCAGGCCCTCACTATCAGGCTCAACGACGGGGTGCGGGAGCTGGCGCTGCTCAAGCAGGACGTCGACTCGCTGAGCACGCAGGCACGGGCGACGCTCTCGAGCCTGACCGACATCAATGCGGTCACTCTGCGGACGGCCTGGGACTCGGGCTGGAACGACGTCAACTCGATCGACACGGAGTCGGCCGACCTCAACGCGAAGCTCGACTGCGCGACCCTGGCATCGACATCAGCGACGGCGCTGGCAGAGAAGTACAGCCCGCCGCTCGTCACCCGCTATCGCCTGACCTGTGTCGCGGTTGCCTCGGTGGCTCCGATCCACGACGACTGGCAGTCGATGGTCGACAGCAGCAAGACCGCTTTCCAGGTCGTGGACGACATCGAATCGCATGACTCGATCGCAACCGACGCTCTGAAGCTGGCGACTCAGGGGCGCTACCCGGAGGCGATCGCCAAGCTCGCCCTGGCCTCGTCCGCCCTATCCGACGCCACCACCATCGCCAATAACCTGGCCAAGGTGACCGACGTGTCGACGCTGACGACCTGGCTGACGAGGACGACCAACTGGGACGCCGCGGCCCTGTTGCTCTGGCAGACCACGATCGACTCCCACGGCCTGATCACGGCGCAGGTCACCGCCGCCCTCAGAGGCGAGGCCGCAGCCAGGGCGCTGCTGCCGGACAACACCTCTGTGCTCCAGGTTGTGCTCTACGAGATCGCCGGCAACATGACGTCGGATGGGATCAGCATCGAGACGGCGAGAGGCCAGCTGGGCGCCGCCCTGGACGAACTGACCGGGGGCAGCGTCCTCGGCGGTTGACTTAGGGTGGGTCGCCCACGCGTCCGCGACTCGGTAGACTTAGCTCCAGGTAATGCGTCGGTATTCCGACGCCATGGGTTGGCGGCGCCCCGATGAGCCGCGAGCCGGAGGACCTGGCATGCAATTGCGCGTGGTCGTCGATCAGCCCTGGGACGTTGCGGCGGATGTGCTCGCAATTCCGTTCGCAGGCGAGTTCGTCCCCAAGGGCGCATTGGCGGAGATAGACAAGCGCGCCGGCGGCGAGCTGGTGGCGCAGGCCGCTTTCGGCGAACTCAAAGCCGAGCGGTACTCCACGGCCGTGATGAGCGGAGGCGAGCTTCGTGCGCCCCGGCTGCTGGCCATCGCGGCCGGTGAAGCCGACACGATCAGCCGCCAGGTGGTGATCCGGATCGGTTCCGCGATCGAGCGGCGCCTGGCCGGGCGCACCGTCAAGACCCTGGCCGTCTGGCTGGGCGACCTGGGCGATCGCATCGACGGCGGTGCAGCCGCCGCGGCCGAACTGCTGGCCCGCGGCGTGGTCGAGGGCGAGTTCGAGCCCGCCACCATCTACCGCGACAACTACAAAAGCGCACCGCCGGTCCTCGACGAGCTTATTCTCGTCGCTCCCGGCGCCGATGCCGCGGCCCTCAAGAAGGCCGCGGAGCGCGGCGTGATCATCGGCGAGGGCGCGAACCTGGCCCGCCGCCTCGACAACCGCTCGGCCAACGACGTCAGCCCCGAAGTACTCGCCGGCGAGGCTCGCGCGATCGCCGAGCGCCTCGGGCTGTACATCGACGTCATCGAGCCGGCCCGCGCCGAGAAGCTGGGCATGGGCATGTTCCTGGCCGTCGGCTCCGGCAGTGACAACCCGCCGCGCATGATCGTGCTTCGCTCCGGAGACGAAGGCGCGCTCGACGCCGCCGGACGCCGTCTGGCGATCGTCGGTAAGGGCGTCTGCTTCGACTCGGGCGGCATCAGCATCAAGCCGGCCAATCAGATGGAAGAAATGAAGATGGACAAGACCGGTGCCTGCACCGTGATCGCGGCCATCGCGACCGTGGCCAGGCTTGCTCCCGGCACGCCGCTGCTGGCAATCGCCCCGACGGTGGAGAACATGCCCGGACCGCATTCCGCGCGGCCGGGCGACATCGTCAAGGCCATGAACGGCAAGACGGTCGACATCATCAACACCGACGCCGAGGGGCGGCTGATCCTCGGCGACGCCATGTGCTACGCCGAGAAGCTCGGCGCCACTCACATGGTGGACATCGCAACGCTGACCGGAGCCGTGGCCAGGGCCCTGGGCGACCAGATGACCGGCGCCTTCGGCACCCCTCAGCCCTGGTACGACGCCGTTGCCGCCGCCGGCGAGAAGGCCGGGGAGAGGTACTGGCAGCTGCCGTTCATCGAGGAGTACCGCAAGGACCTCGACAGCTGGTACGCCGACTTCACCAACACCGGATCAGTTGAAGGCGGCCTGATCAAGAGCGCTCTCTTCTTGCGTGAGTTCGCGACCGTGCCGTGGGTTCACCTGGACATCGCCGGCACGGGCTACTTCCGCAAGAAGACGCCCTACGCCCCGGCCGGTGCCACGGGCGTTTCGCACGCCACTCTCGTGGAGCTGGCCCTGGCCGGCGCCGAGTAGCTTCGCCACTCAACTCATCGGCGGCGGCCTGAAGGCCGCCGCCCTGCAGGAGGCAGGCGCAATGCCGTCAGTGCCGGCCGGGTTAGACCCTCTCGTTCCGCTGTTCGGCGTTGCGGGGGTCGTGTGGGGAGCGGCCGCCGACCGGATCGCGGCCCGGTGGCCGGCCCACGAAGACGGCAGCGTCCGTGGCGTCGACTGGCGCACGGTCGTGGTCGTCGTCTTCGCCATGCTGGCCCTGGCGGCGGTCCCGATCCGGTTCCACGACGCGCCGCAGATGTCGCTCTTCGGGGCCTTCTTCGCGGCTTGCGTCCTGCTCATGGCCACGGATCTCGATCAGAGGTTGATGCCCGACGTCGTCACACTGCCGTTGATCGTGCTGGGTGCGGCGGCGCTGGTCTGGGGCGGTGACTCGCTGGTCTCCCGTTCGCCCGCCTGGGCCGCGATCCTCGGGGCAATCCTGGTACCCGGGTTCCTGTTCGCCATGTCGCTGCCGTTCGGGGCGGACGCCCTCGGCTTCGCCGACGTCAAGTTCATGGTCTCGGTCGGGCTCATCGCCGGATTGGTCCGCATCTCGATCGCGGCTTTCTTCGGCGCGATCCTGGGCGGCGTGGTCGTTTTCGCGCTGCTGATCACGCGACGCGTCTCTCTTCAGAGCTACGTCCCGTTCGGGCCGTTCCTGATCATCGGCGCCGTCTGGGCGATCCTGCTTCCGGCCTCGTCCTGACCGGCTATCCGGTGACGGTCGTGCGGCGCATGTCGCAGCCCGGGCAGTAATAGGTCGTGGCGTTGTTGGAGCCCTTCTCGAAGCCCAGCACGTCGGCCAGCGGCTCCCGCAACGAGTCTGCCCGAACTCGATAGGCCGGGTATCCGCACTTGCACCACTCGACAGTGCTGGCGCCTGGCTCGACCTGCTGCTCGTCGGTCATCAGGGTTTCGAGAAGACCGCGCTTGTCCTTGTCGGTGCCCTTGCCGTCGAGAATGGCCAGCGACCGCTGCACGAGGTCGAGGTTCGTGAAAGGGGCACTCCGAGGCTGATCCATGCCGGCCAGCGTTGCCGCTGCCCCGGCTCGATCGCGCCACTTGGGGGCGCTGCGAAGAATGCCGTCCAGGGCCTCGACGGCCGGCTCGCCGAGCTCGGTGCACTTGTCCCAGCGGCCCTGCGCCGCCCAGAAATAGCCGGTCATCGAGTCGGCCTCGGTCGGCTTCCATTTCAGCTGGACCAGCGCCGCGATGATGTCTGATTGTTCCAGCGGGTCGACGTGGCCGAACGAAGACAGAAGCGTCGGCAGGGCGGCTTCGCCGCACTCCGCGCAGCGGCGCCACTCCCGCAATGCCGCGTAGTAGCGAACGCCCGTCTCGTCGGCCGGCGCCTGCCACTGGATCTCCGCCAGACCCCGCGCCGCCGCACGCCTGATGACCGGATCCTCGTCCTGCAGAGACGTGACCAGCGGATCGATCACGCGCGGTGACGCGATCCGGGCCAACCGCCTGACCGCGATCTCGCGAACGTCGGCGTCGTCGTGCTTGAGCGCCGTCTCCAGCGACTCCACGGCGCTCTCGTCGCAGAGAGCGTCGAGCGCGGTCGCGGCGGCCCGCTCTACGGCCAGGCTCGACCGTCCGGTCGACTTGTGCCGAACCTGCTCGTGGGCCAGCACGACCACCAGCGGAGCGACCGCCCCGACGTCGCCGATCGACTGAAGAGCCTTGATGACGGTGATTCGCACGGTCTCGTCGGGGTCCATCACGCCCTTGACCAGCGGCTCGACGGCATTTGTGTCGCGGATCCGTCCCAAAGCCGCGGCTGTAGCCCGGCGCGTCTCTCCGTCGGCATCGGTCATCAGACGCCGGTAGACGGCAGTAGAGGCAGCGGCCCTGACGTCGGCGTCGGCGTCCTGGAGTGAGCTGACGAGGGGATCCACCACACGGGCGCCGCCTCGGGCGGAGAGCGCCGCGACGGCAGCCCGCCGGACGCCGGGATTCTCGTCGCCAAGAAGCGCGACCATCGACTCGGCGGCGGTCGGATCCTTCATCGGGGTCAGTGCTTCGGCGGCAGCTCTGCGGATCGCGGCATCCTTGTAACTCAATGCCTTGATCAGACCCTGAATATCTCTCTTGGCCTCCATTTGAGGAATGTCCGGGGGACCGAAGAGCGCCATATAGGAGAGCCTCTTTCTCTCAGAAAACTACCGATCGATGCCCGGGCCGACGGACGGGCGTGCGTTTCACAGGCCACCGCACCGCGTGCAACCGCGCCAAGAGAGGCTAGCACTCTTGAATGCGATCTTGTTAGGCTGCCGGACGCTCTTTGGAGTAAACGGGCAAGCCTGAACGTCCATATAGATCGCTCTCAGCGTCTCGGAATCACCGGAATCGGTTCCTACGTAGCTCAAACGTTCGCCTTCTTCTCGTCAATCGTTGTATTATTGCGGGGCCGGAGTCGTCCTGAGGTGGTGCCCTTCCAAAGGACGGCGTCAGACCGGCGGGCTTAACCGCATGACGTGCTCGATGCTCGGGTGCGCACAACGGAGTGCTCGCACGATGACTGCCTCGAACGACCGCCGCAGATTCCGCCCGCGCCTGGGCCGCTGGCGCTTCCTTGAGCTTCTCCTTGGTATCACGCTGCTCGCGCCGGGCATGGCCATGCAGATTCCGGCCACTCCGGCGAAGGCGGACTCTCTCTCCGACGCCATTGCCGCCGAACAGCGCCTGGCCAAGCTCATCGCCGACCAGCGGGCCCAGCTTGCCAGGTTGACCTCGCAGCAGGCAGCGCTGACCACGACGATCGCCAGTACCCAGGCAAACCTGGCCGGAGTGAGTTCGTCGATTGACGATGCCGAGGCCCAGATGTCGGCCCTCCAGGGCCAGCTCTCCCAGGCACAGGGACATTTCGACAGCCTGGTGGCGGAGCAGGTCGTGCTGCAGACGCGACTTGCTCAGCTGACGAATCTCCAGCAGGAGAAGCAGCGCGAACTCGATGTGCGCGAGCAGATCCTGGCCGGCCGCCTGGTCGCGGCCTACGAATCCGACCAGACGCCGGTCTTGCAGCAGATCCTGACGGCGCACTCGCTGACGGATGCGCTCTCGCAGGCCTCGTACTACTCGTCACTGTCGCAGGCAGACAAAGCCCTGGCCGACCAGATCGCCCAGGACCAGAAGACGCTGTCCCAGATTCGCCAGAGCGTCGAGATGGCCCAGGCCGCCAACAGCCAGCTCGAGGCCCAGGTCGCGGACCAGCGGTCTCAGCTGGCCGACGAGACGACCAAGGTCAAGACCGCCAAGGATGGCCTCGCGGCGCTCAAGACTCAGCTCGATGCCGAGCTTGCCCAGCAGCAGCAGAACCAGTCGAAGCTGGCCGGGAGCAAGGCCGCTCTCGCCGCCTCGATCAAGGCGAACGGCCAGGCCGTCGATCAGCTCGCCAACAAGATCGACAAGCTCATCAAGCAGAACAAGGGCAAGAGCAAGATCCCGTCGGTCTACAACGGCAAGCTTCACTGGCCGATGGGCGGGGTCATCAGCCAGCAGTTCGGCTGCACCGGGTTTGCCGCCGAACCGCGGGTGGGGAGCTGCGCCCACTTCCACCAGGGCATCGACATCGTTTCCCCGTGCTATACGCCGGTCTACGCGGCCGGTTCGGGCGTGATCGTGTTTGTTGGCTACAACCCCTACGATGCCCCGCCCAGGGCCTGGATGGTGATCATCGCCCACTCCTCGAGCCTTGTGACCTGGTACGCCCACATGACGGCCAAGTCGATCCCGGGCATCGTCGCGGGAGCGTACGTGTCGACCGGCCAGCTCATAGGTACGGAAAACACCACCGGACACTCGACCGGTTGCCACTTGCATTGGGCCGTCAGGGTCAACGGCACGTTCATGAATCCGCGACTCTTCGTGTAGCCCGGCGGCCGCAGCCCAGGGGCGGGGCTTCGGGGGAGTTCGGAGTGGATCCATTTCGGCCCGTCTCGGGGGACATGCTCAACGGCTCGTTCTAGTCCGGCCGTTGGGTGCTAGCATCGAACCAGCCCGGCCAGACCGGGGCCGAAACCGAGAGGCTGCGCGATGAAGCGAACTCTGGCGGTGATCCTCGCCGGTGGAGAAGGTGAGAGGCTCTCTATCCTCTCGTCGCTGAGAGCCAAGCCGGCCGTCCCGTTCGGCGGCAAGTACCGCATCATCGACTTCACCCTCTCCAACTGCGTCAACTCGGACATCGACAACGTCGTCGTCCTGACCCAGTACAACCCCCGCTCCCTCAACGACCACATCGGCATGGGCAGGCCCTGGGACCTGGACCGCAACACCGGCGGCGTCCGCATGCTTCAGCCGTACATCGCCCGAGGCCGGGTGGCCGAGTGGTACCGAGGCACGGCCGACGCCGTGCTGCAGAATCTCAACGTCATCGAGCAGGCTCCGGGGGACGTGGTCATAGTCCTGGCCGGCGACCACATCTACAAGATGGATTACCAGCCCTTCGTGGCCGCTCACCGGCGCCATCGCGCCGACGTCACGATTGCCGTCCGGCGGGTTCCGCTGGCCGACGCGACGCGGATGGGCATCCTTGCCCTCGACGAGGACGAGCGCGTCGTCGAGTGGCATGAGAAGCCGCGGCAGCCGAAGTCGGACCTGGCCAGCATGGGCGTGTACGTCTTCTCGAAGCGGGCCCTGCACCAGTGGCTCTCGGACGATCGGGCCGATTTCGGCCACAACGTCATCCCGGCCATGATCGAGGGCGGCGCCCGGGTATACGGATACCGCTTCGACGGCTACTGGCAGGACGTGGGCACGGTCCAGTCCTACTGGGAGGCCAACCTGGCGCTGCTGGCCGACGCTCCGGAACTGGACCTGTACGACCGCGAGTGGGTCATCCACACCCGGTCCGAGGAGCGGGCCCCGGCGAAGATCGGATCGACCGCCCAGGTGCACCGCAGCCTGATCAGCCACGGCTGTGTGATCAACGGATCGGTGGTGAACTCGGTCCTCTCACCCGGTGTGGTGGTCGACGTGGGCGCCGTGGTCCGAGACTCGATAATCCTCTTCGACTCGGTGATCCGACCCGGAGCCGTGGTGGATCGCGCCATCCTGGATAAGGAGGTGGCGGTCGGACCCGGCGCCATCGTCGGCGAGGGCACGGACTACGACACCGTCAATCGGCGCGAGCCCGGGCGGCTCAACACCGGCATCACCGTCGTCGGCAAGAGGGCCGTCATTCCACGGGGCGTCAGGATCGGGCGCAACGTTCTCGTCGGCGAAGGGGCCCGAGCGGCCGACTTCGTGTCGCGCGTGGTTCGCAGCGGGTCTACCGTCGAGCGGCCGCGCGAGCGAGCGGCGAAACCCGCGCTCCGGGCTCGCGTGGGCGAGCCGTTGAACGGGGAAGAGGACGTGGCCCTGGACCTTGAGCCGGCCGCTCCGAACGCGGAAGTCGGCGGCAGGTCCGGTTCGGGCGGTCGCCGTGCTTCCGGGGAGCCGGGCGACTGAGACCTATGACCACTCTGGGCCCGGTACGCCGGGCTTCGAGGGTTCTGGCCGGCTCGATCTTGCTTGCCGCCGGCGTCTCGCTGTGGCAGATCGGGGCTCCGGCTCACGTTGCCGGCGCCCAGACCGACCTGAGCTTCATCTCAACCTCGACGTGGACGGCCGACCCGGCCGTCGGGCGAGTCCATGTTCGAGCCGTTCTGGCCGCGACCTCGCACACCGCCGTCGGCAGTGGCCGCCAGTACTACTACGACCAGGTCCAGCTGACGCTGCCCCCGTCGTCGACCGCCTTCGCGGCGACTTCTCAGGGCGGGAAGAAGCTGGCCGTAGCGGTCGAGTCGGTGACCGCTACCGGCGTGGTCGTCAACGTCGCCCTGGGCCAGCACCTCTACTCGGGTCAGAGCGGAACCATCACCCTGACTTTCGATCTGGCCGATGCCGGCGGATCGACCGATCGCGACTTCCGGATCAGTGAGAACGTCGTGTCCTTCCCGGTCTGGGCTTTCGGCAGCCCGGGCGCCGGCGGCAGTTCGGTCACCGTCTCGTTTCCTGTCGGTTTCGCGGTTCAGGAGGAGTTCGGCGGCCTGACGAAGTCCGTCTCCAGCTCGGGGCCGACCGTCTTCACCTCGGGAGTTCTCCCCGACGCGACGGAACTCAACGCCTGGTTCACGGCGGTCAGGCCCGTAGCCCCGACCGACTTCAAGGTCCGCACCATCCAGGTCGGTCCGCTCGCCGTCACGTTGCGTTACTGGGCCGACGACGTGGGCTGGTCGAACCAGGTTGAGCGCGTACTGCAGCTGGGCTATCCGGCGCTGCGCTCGATGATCGGCCTGGGGGATCCGGCCGGGAAGACGCTAACCGTGGAGGAGGCCTCGACCGAGGAGATCGGCGGCTACACCGGCGCATATGACGTCCGCACGGGCGAGACGCTCATCTCCTACTTCGCCGATCCGTTCGTCATCCTGCACGAACTGTCCCACATGTGGTTCAACGGGAACCTGCTTACCGACCGCTGGGCGCAGGAGGGATTTGCGTCCTACTACGCGGAGCAGGTCGTCCAGTTGATCGGCTACGCCGACCACGCGCCAATCCTGACCGATCGAATGCGCCAGAGCGCGGTGCCACTCAACGACTGGGTCTCAGCAAACCAGGCCAGCTCGGTCGTCGACGCATACCTGTACGGAGCCTCGCTTACCGTCGCCCGCCTGATCGCCACGGGGGCGGGCCAGAACGGTTTGACCGCGGTTTGGAATGCGGCGAGATCGGGGCAAGAGGCCTTTCAGCCGGCTCACGGCGCCAGGACCGAGTCGGGCGGTGGATCGACCGATTGGCGGCGGCTGCTCGATCTCCTGGACCAGCGGACCGGCAACTCGTTTTCCACACTGTTCAACAACTGGGTCATCGACCCGTCGCAGACGGCGCTGCTCCAGCAACGCAGCGTCGCTCTCTCGGCTTACGCGGATGCCCTGAAGGCCGCGGGACCCTGGAACCTGCCTCCGGAAATCCGCATGTCGCTCGATAGCTGGCAGTTCGGGCAGGCGATCGGCTATACGGCGCAGGCTCAGACCGTCCTCGATCAGCGCGACCGAATCGTTGCCGAGGCCGAGGCCGAGCAAACCACACCCCCGCCGACGCTCCAGACGGAGTTCGAGCACTCCGAAATTGCCGCGGCAGCCGTCGAAGCCAACGATGAGCTGGCCGCTCTCGATGCCCTCTCGGCCGCGCGCCGGGCCCAGTCGGATGCCGCGGGTGCCGCTCGCGTCGTCGGCCTGATCGGCAGCGATCCCGATGCGGACCTCAAGTCGGCCAGGCAGGCGTTCGCCGGTGGCGATCTGGACAGTGCCGTCGCGCTGGCAACGGACGCTCGCACCATCTGGGAGAACTCCACCGGAGCCGGCCAGGTCCGGATCCTGGGCAGCCTTGCCGTCTTGTTGGGAGCGCTGCTGCTGCTCTTCGTTCTGCTGTGGAACCGCGGCGCATTCTCGACGGTCAGGGTGCGAGCAAGGGCCGGCGCCACCGCCGACACGACCGCTGACACGACCGCCGACGCCACCGCCGGCACCGCTGCCGCGGCCGGCGCAGCCCCGCCGCTGAGCGGCAACGGCCGTAGCGACGACGACTCCCTGTACGACGAGGAGACCGGCGTCGAAGAGTCCGCCTACGATCTGCTGCAGCGTGGCCACAGCCTGCTGCACGATCGGCACAACGCTCAAGCGGCCGTTGTACTGGAGCGAGCGGTCCGGCTGGAGCAGAGCAAGGGCTCGATCCTGGAGGCGCTCGGACGCGCCTACTTCAACAGCGGCCAGCACGCCCGGGCCGCAGAAACGTTCCAGGCGCTGCTCGAGGTCGATCCGTCCGCGCACTACGGCCACTTCGGTTTGGGGCTGGCCTGCGCCAGACTCGGCCGAACGCAGGAAGCCAGAACGCATCTGCGGTTGGCCTCGGCCCTCGACCCATCGAGCGAGACCTACCGGCGGGCCCTGGACAGGATCGAAGCCGAACTGGTCGAGCCGCGGTCCTAGCGCTCCGCGGCTTCCAATCTGCGGGCAAGTAGCAGGATGCCCGCGATCGACTTCGCGTCCTCGATGACGCCCAGATCCGCGGCCGCCACCGCGTCATGCAACGGGATCCGGGAGAGACGGAGATCCTCATCCTCGTCCGGAGCCAGGCGGTCCTCATGGGCGAGACGCAGGTCCGTGGCCAGGTACAGGGTCAGGTACTCGGTGGAGAAGCCGGGTGCGCTCCAGAAGCCGCCGAGCCGCTCCATCGAGCCCGCCCGATAGCCCGTCTCCTCTTCGAGCTCGCGGTGGGCCGCGGTCAGCGGATCCTCGATCTTGCCATCCTCGATGTCCAGTGTCCCGGCCGGCAGTTCGAGCATTGCGCCGCCGGCGGGGAGCCGGAATTGGGTTACGAAGAGCAGCCGCCCGTCGGCGTCCAGAGGAGCGATGACCACCGCCCCGGGGTGGACGACGATGTCGCGCTCGGACTCGCCGCCGCCGGCCGTGACCACCACGTCCCGTTCCACGGTCAGGTACCGGCCGGCGTGGACGGTGCGGCGCGAAACGAGTGGCTGGTCGAGTTCGATGTCGGCCCGGCCCAGCTGGGCCAGGATCGCGTCGAGAACCGGGTTGCCTGTAGGCGCGCGATTGGGACGTCGAACGGCGGGGGAGTCGGGCATGGCTCAACTATAAGGGAGGCCGACTTCGCGACCCTTGGCTGCGGTCCCGGCCTGTCGACGCGCGGGGCAAAAAGAAAGCGCCCCGGCTTTCGCCGGGGCGCTCTTGCCCGTATGGAGTATCAGGCGGTAACGGGTCCAAAGGGAAGGGCGAAGTTGGTGTCGGGATCGAAGAGTTGGATTCGATCGAGCGGGATCCGCAGCTCGAGCATGTCGCCCGGCCGGACACGGTACGAAGAGTCGACGATGGCCACGATGTCGCGGCCGGCGCCGGATGCGTGGATCAGCTCCTCATTGCCGAGGTACTCGACAACTTCGGCCTTGGCGTTGACGCTGGCGGTGGCGCCGGTGACCGGGCCGAGCACGAGGTGCTCGGGGCGGAAGCCGACGATCAGCTGGCGGCCGACCGCGCCGACAGACTCGCGGAATTGAGGCGGAAGCGGAACCGTGATGCTCGAGCCCTGGAGGGTCGCCGAGTCGCCGGTGCCCGCAACCTCGACCGTGGAGAAGTTCATCGACGGGCTGCCGATGAAGCCTGCCACGAAACGGTTGATCGGCCGGTCGTAGAGCTCCTGCGGCGAGCCGACCTGCTGCAGGCGGCCCTCGTTCATGACCGCGATACGAGTGCCCATCGTCATGGCCTCGATCTGGTCATGGGTCACGTACACGAACGTGGTGTTGAGGCGCTGGTGCAGCCGAAGGATGTTGGCTCGGGTCTCGACGCGCAGCTTGGCGTCGAGGTTCGAGAGGGGCTCGTCCATGAGGAAGACCGCGGGCTCGCGCACGATGGCGCGGCCGAGGGCGACGCGCTGGCGCTGGCCGCCGGAGAGTTCGCGGGGCTTGCGGTCGAGGTAGCGGCTCAGGTCGAGGATCGCGGCCGCTTCCTTGACGCGGGCTTCGATCTGGACCTTCGGCACCTTGCGCAGCTTCAGTCCGAACGCGAGGTTGTCGCGGATGCTCATGTGCGGATAGAGCGCGTAGCTCTGGAAGACCATGGCGATGTCGCGGTCTTTCGGCGGCACATCGTTGATGATCCGGTCGCCGATGCGCAGCGTGCCGTCGGTGATCTCCTCGAGGCCGGCGACCATGCGCAGGCTGGTCGTCTTGCCGCAGCCCGACGGCCCGACGAGGACCATGAACTCCGCGTCGCGAATGTCGAGGTTGAGATCGTCGACGGCGACGACGTCGCCGTAGCGCTTGCTTACGTTCTCGAAGGTTACAGTTGCCATCCGACAGGCTCCCTGCTGTTGTGGGCCGATGTCGAGGGATGCTAGCAGTCGATCGCAGCCGGATTGCCTGCTGCTGCGGCCCGTTGCCGCTAAACGTTTAGGCCCACGGGGCCGGTCGCGAGGGCCGGTCGCGAGGACCGGTGGCGAGGACCGGTGGCGAGGCCCGGCGGGCGAGCCGGCCGCCGGCCGCCGGAGTTATTCAGAATCAATTCAGCCAGCGCCTCTACAACGGGTTCACTGAAGAACGCAGAACGTCAACTGGAGCGCGACAAGATGAGCGCCAACGATACGAATGAACCCGGCATGAACTACCTCGACCCAAAAGGGGAGAATCATCTTGATGAGGTCGCCGGGCCGGGCTATTGGGCTGCGCCGGCGCCGAACCGGGCCCCGCCGCCGCCCGCGTCTCAGGCCTGGGCGCCGCAGTATCAGAATTGGACCCCCGCACCCGGACTCGGACCTCAGTTCGCCAGCCCGCCGAGGCGCGACGGCGGCATACGTCGCCTCGGCTCGATCATCGTGGCCGTGGCGTTGCTGTCGGCTTCGCTGTCGGCCACGGGGACCTACCTCGCGATCCAGCTGACCACCAAACCTGTGACAGCCGCCGCGGCTTCGACCAGCCAGCCGGTGGTGGCGCAGCAGCTGACGCTGACTCAGTCCGACGCGATCGTCCGCGTCGCCGGGCTGGTCAAGGCGTCGGTCGTGACGATCCAGACCAGCGACATCGGCGGCTCACCGTTCGCGACCACGTCATCGGCCGTTGGCTCGGGCTTCATCGTCTCGGCGAACGGATTGATTCTCACCAACAACCACGTCGTCGCCGGCGCCACCTCATTGACCGTTGTCCTCAGCGATTCTCGACAGTTGAGTGCGACGGTCGTGTCCACCGACGCGACTCACGATCTGGCTCTCGTCAAGGTCGACGCCACCGGCTTGACGCCGGTGACCCTGGGCGACTCGAGCGCCATCCAGGTCGGCCAGATGGCCATCGCGATCGGGAGCCCGCTCGGCACATTCACCGACTCCGTGACGCAGGGAATCGTCTCCGGCATCGACAGAAGCATCACCGTCGGCGATCAGGCAACTCGAACCAAAGAGGACCTCACGGGCTTGATCCAGACGGATGCCGCGATCAACCCGGGCAACAGCGGCGGGCCGCTGCTCGACGCCAGCGGATCGGTCGTTGGGATCGTCGTGGCCAGCGCCAGCAGCGCCCAGGACATGGGCTTTGCCATCCCGATCAACGAGGCCAAGTCGATGATCGCCGCCGCGACCAAGTAAGGTTTCCGCGAAGCCCATCCCAATCCTTCAGGTAAGTTTCAGCTGGCTAGGTCATACCTGCGACGGGCGTCCCAAACCCCGCTGTGTCGCGGCGACAGCCGCGCGATCAGACTCGAGAGGCACATAGCAGATGAAAGTCAGATTGGCGGCGATTGCGCTGATCGTGGTGGGCGTTGGGGCAGTCGTGCTGGTGATGGTCGGGCCCACCTTTGGCGCTTCGCCCACTTCCAAGTACACGACCGCGGCCGTGACAACCGGGACCGTCAGTGCGACCTCCGTGGCCACCGGGACCGTCGCTGCGAGCACGGTATACGGGTTGAAGTTCGGGACCACCCCCGACATCGTCAGTACCACCGCCACGACCTCGGGTGCCGGCGGATCGACCAGCAACTCGAATTCGACCTCCACGCTGACGTGGCCGGTCCAGACCGTTCTGGTGACGGTGGGCCAGAAGGTCACCAAAGGCGCCCAGCTCGCGACGGCCGACTCCACGGCGGCGCAGCTGGCGCTTGCTTCCGCGCAGGCTACCCTCGCCTCAGCCCAGTCGAAGCTGACCACCGACAAGGGCGGCCCCGATTCGCTCACCAAGGCGCAGGCCAAGAATCAGCTGAGCCAGGCATCCAACTCCTACAAGCAGGCCAAGGCCAGCAAGGTCAATACCAACGCGCAGAACGCGCTGAAGCTCTCACAGGCGCAGGCCGCTGTCACGGCGGCCGAGAATGCCCTCAACGCGCTTCCAGTACCGACTGGCACTCAGGTCCAGCTTGACAACGCCCAGTCGAACCTGGCTTCGACCCAGCTCAGCGTCAACCAATCCAATCAGCAGGCGTCCCAGCAGGTGACCAACGCCTCGTTGAGTTACCAGGCGGCCAAGCTCGCGTACCAGGGCAAGATCGCTCCCGCCTCGACGGCCACCATCCAGGCCGATCAGGCCACGGTCGCCTCGGCCCAGGCCACGGTCAACGCCAATCAGGCGGCCGTGACCGCGGCCACCCTCACGGCCCCGGCCGACGGCCTGATCATCGCGGTGAACCTGCTCCCCGGCGTCAACGCCCCGAGCGGATATGCCATCGAGGAGTCCATCGGGCCGATGGTGGCCAACTGCAGCTTCGCCGAATCGGACATCTCCAAGCTCAAGATCGGGCAGACGGCGGCCGTCTCCATCTCGGGCGCCTCGACCAGCGCCGTCGCCGGAACACTGACCCAGATCGTGCCGGTAGCGTCCTCGTCTTCGGGCGGATCGAGCAGCGTTGCCACCTATGCGGTGACGGTCACCCTGACCAGCCCGCCCGATACGGTCCTGGCCGGAATGAGTGCAACCGTGTCCGTGACTACGGCCGCCGTCGATAACGTGCTCCGAGTGCCAGCGACCGCCCTGGAGGGCTCGGCCTCGGCCGGATACGACGTGCTGGTAATGAACGGCAGCAACACCACGGCCACTCCGGTGACCGTCGGGCTGGTCACGAGTTCCTACGCCGAGATCCAGAGCGGTCTGACCTCGGGCGAGACGGTTGTGACCGGAACGATCACGACGCGAACCGGAACCACCACCACCACCGGCGGCGGCGTCAACGTCAACTCTCTGACCGGCGGCGGCGGGTTCGGCGGCGGCGGGCTCGGGCGATGACCGTCGCGGCCGGAGAGCCGATCATCAAGCTCGAAGAAGTCAGCCGTATCTACGACACCGGAAAGTTCCAGGT
>PMXR01000075.1:1053-2857 GCA_003171035.1 Chloroflexota bacterium | reverse complement strand
GCGCTGGACGATCCTGCGTTCGGTGGGGTTGTGGGCCTGCGGATTGGCGATCGGCGTGGCCGGCGCCAACGCCACGATCCTGATGACACCACTGGCGGTTGTGCCGACGTTGGTGGTGCTGGCCGGTCTGGCCGCGGCCACGCCGCGTCTTGCGGGCCTCGCGGGCGGCCTGCTCGGCTACGGCATCACGTGGGTCTGGATACTGGCCACTGCCGACATCATCGTGTTCCAGAGCCTGCCGCCGATCTACGTCTGGCCACACTTCATCGGGCCGTCGGACCAGCGCAGCCAGGAGGCCTGGGACAACCAGATGCGTCTCTGGATGACGGGATCCGGCCTCCTGGCTGCGGCGGGTGTCGTTCTGACCGCGTGGATCGCCCTGAGGGTTTGGTCGCACGTCCAGCGTGCGTCGGCGGCGCCGTCCTCGGCCGCGACTTCGCCGAAGCCCTAGACGGACGCAGCCGGCGAGCCGACGGGAATCACCGGAGCGGTCGGCGGGGCCGGAGGTAGCGGCTCGTCAAACGTGATCGTTCTGACGACCGCTTCGATCTGCGCTCGGACGGTCGATACGTCCGGTCCCTGGATCCAGGCCTGGAGCACATAGGCGGTCTCCGCATTCTCGCCGGCCACGGTCCAGATCACCGAAGGCTCGCCGGCCTGGACCTGCATCGCGGCCGGTCGCCCTCCGATGAACGTCGAGACCGCCGTCGCATCGTTCCGGAGCAGGTCCGTGACGCGATCGACTCTCACGGGAGGACCGTCCTGGACCGAGAGCCGCAGGACGAAGGTGTTCGGCCCGAGATCGTACGAATCGGCACAGCCACCAGCGCCTGGGATGTAGCCGCTCGGGCAGACCTGCCGGGCCGTCCCTGTCCCCAGGAACGCGAACACGGTCTCGTAGTGAGCCGGGTTCGATGGCGTCTCGAGGTGCCAGGACGCGGGATGGTCGAAGGCGATCCCCGCCATGGAGAAGTGGGTCGTCTTCGACCAGGACCACGGACCGGGGGCGATGCCGGTCGCGAACGCCGCACCCGCGAGCACGAAGGCGACGACGACGGCTGCGACGACGCCACGGAACACGGTCGCGAGTCTGAGCCGACCCCGCTTGGGAGTGAGGCCATCGGCGCCCGGGCTGGTCTACGGCTCACTCTCTCGGCGCATTCTGGCCCCTTGGGGGACTGGCGATGCCACCGGGCGGTCCAAGGGATCCGCACATCACCCCCACAGTGAGATACGCGATCACCGGGCGGCAGGATCAATCGAATCGGGGGCCACTCCCCGGGCCGTGCGCGCCGGCAGATACATACGCGACCTTCGAGCCGATCGAGGCGGCGCGCGTGGTCGATTGTGTGCGTCCGCAGGAGCAGATTCGACGCCGGACGGGAGTTCCTGGCTGCAGATGTGTTCTTGGACGCGCACTCGTGACCGGCCGTACCGATCGCGGTCGCCGCCTGGTCGGGTATGCATCTCTGGACGCGCAGCCGGCCGTGCGGGGCGAGCGAGCCGTTTGGGGCCACTCCCCGGGGCCACTCCCCGGGGCCACTTCCCGGCCCTACTCGCCCGCGCCGCCGAACTCCGGCACGTACGACGCCCCGAACCGCTCCAGCTCGGCCAGGGCGGAGACGATCATCGGGTGGGAGCGGCGCTCGGGGCGGATGACCGATGAGATGCGCCGGGCGAGGGGCGGGGCAATCGGCCGGACGCGGGCCCGGACGGGGCGATCCAACAGAGCCAGTCCGGGCAGCACTCCCACGCCCAACCCGGCTTCGACGAGCGCAATGATCACGCTGAAGTCCTTGCAGCT
>PMXR01000075.1:0-944 GCA_003171035.1 Chloroflexota bacterium | reverse complement strand
AGGTAGATCGGGTCGCGCATGAACTCGCAGACCTCGAGGCCGGGGTCGGTCACACGCGAGCCGTCGCCGTAGTCGTCGACGATGGCGATGTCTATCTCGTCATTGCGCAGTGCCGTCAGGCTTTCGTCGGCCTCGAGGTCGCGGAGAGTAACGCGCAGTTCCGGGTGAAGATGGCTGAGAGCGGTCATGACCGGCGGCATGATCGCCCGCGCCGCCGTGGGAAACGCGGCGATGCGCAGGGTGCCGGTAACGGCCTGCTGCATGGAGGCGAGGTCGGCCTCGGCGGCGGCGATCGCCCCGGTGATCGCGTCGGCGTGGCGGACCAACCGCTGGGCGGCTTCGGTCAGCCGAACGCGCCGGCCGCTCTTCTCCAGCAGCTGGACGCCGGCCTCGCGCTCCAGGATGGCCAGCTGCTGCGAGACCGCCGACGGAGTCACCTGCATCGCTTCGGCCGCGGCCTTGATCGAGCCGCGGCGCGAGATCTCGCGCAGCAGTTGAAGGCGCCAGACACCGAGCATCCGCAAGGCCGCCGATCCGCTTCTGGGGCCGGGCCCGAGCGGGCCGGGCGCGTCCACGCTACCGCTCCACAGTTTAGCTCTACTTCATGTTCACATGAGGAAGCTGAACTTGACCTGTCCAAACCCCACTGCCATGCTCGGCCGAAGACCAACAGGAGTCGACTGTCCGACAGCCGACCGATTGGGCGCGGCCGACACCGCCGACATCGAGCCGAGAAGGAGATCCCCGTGAAGCTTGCTGAGAGAATGGCGCGCATCGGCACCGAGACCGCTTTCGAGGCCGCCGCAAGGGCCCGCGCGCTCGAGGCAACCGGCAAGTCGGTCATCCACCTCGAGATCGGCGAGCCCGACTTCGACACCCCGGCCAACATCCGCGACGCGGCCAAGCGCGCCTTCGATCGCGGCGCCACGCACTACACGCCGACC
>PMXR01000081.1 GCA_003171035.1 Chloroflexota bacterium | reverse complement strand
TACGGCATCCCGGAGTTCCGCCTGCCCAAGGACATCGTCCAGAAGGAAGTCGACCGGCTGGTCGCCGACGGCGTCGAGATCCAGCCGAACTCGATCATCGGCAAGACCTACACCCTGCCCGAGCTGCGCGAGAAGTTCGACGCGGTCTTCGTGGCCGTGGGCGCGGGACTGCCCGTCTTCATGAACGTGCCCGGTGAGAACCTCAAGGGCGTCTACTCGGCCAACGAATACCTGACCCGCGTCAACCTGATGGGCGCGTACAACCCGGACTCGGACACCCCGGTCCTGCGCGGCCAGCGCGTGGCCGTCGTGGGTGGCGGAAACGTGGCCATGGACTCCGTCCGGACCGCTCGCCGCCTCGGCGCCGAGGAGTCGGTCTGCGTCTACCGCCGCTCCCGCGCCGAGCTGCCGGCCAGGGCCGAAGAGGTCCACCACGCCGAGCAGGAGGGCGTCCGCTTCGACTTCCTCGTCGCACCGACGGAAGTGCTCGGCGACGAGAAGGGCTGGGTCACCGGTCTGAAGTGCGTTCGCATGGAACTCGGCGAGCCAGACGCCTCGGGCCGCCGCCGGCCGGTCGAGATCCCGGGCTCGGAATTCATCCTGCCATGCGACATGGTCGTGGTCGCGATTGGGACCAAGTCGAATCCGCTGCTCACCTCCACTTCGCCCGATCTGCGGGTCAACAAGTGGGGCTACATCGAGATCGACGACAACCTCCAGACCTCGATGGACGGCGTCTTTGCCGGCGGCGATATCGTCCGCGGCGCGGCCACGGTCATTCTGGCCATGGGCGACGGCAAGAAGGCGGCCGCGAACATCGACGCGTACTTGCGGGGCGCGCTGCCGGACCCGACTCCGACTCCGACACCGGGCGAGTCGGTCGCGGAGGCCGCGGCGGCCCACTGATCGAGTTCGAGCGGGGTCATCCGCCCGAAATCGCTAGCCCGCGGCCTCGAATGTCGCAAGTGGAGCGCGGCCGAACAGCCCTCGAACGTGCGTCAAGTTGAGGTAGACCAGCACCGACAGGTGAGCAATCACGCCAACCGGGTCCAGCACTGATTCCGAGCCCCAAAGGATCACCGAGACAACGATCAAGCCGATCGAGGCGAGGCTCAGAACGTTGGCCACCGGCCAAGCGCTGGCCTGTAGCTTCCATAGCCGTGAGACGAGGCTGAACGCGGTTATCGTGGTGGCGATGTATGCGAGCCCTAAGGCGCCGTCGACCAGTCCCCAGATCACGCCGGCAGAGCCATCGTAGGTGAAGCGCCAGTCGGCCCAGTAGAAGTAGTCGTAGATCACGTAAAGCCCGATCAGGCCGACGACGATCTCGACGAACACCAGCATTGCAATCCCGAACGGGCGGCTGGTCGGGGCAGCGGCGGGACCGTTGGCAGGCGGCACGTAGGCTGGCGTCGATGACGGCACATAGAACTGTGTGGTCTGCTTCGTGGCCTCCCTGCCAGGCGGCACGTATACCGGCGTCGGGTCGGGCACCCACGCACTGGCGGGTACGGCGAGCCCGACGACTGGCGCGGCGGGGGCAATGGGGGCAGCGGGTGCCGCAGGCGGGGCGGGCGTTTCGGGTCCAGGCGCGGGTTCCGCCTGTGCGGGGCCTGCAGAGACCGGCTGGACCGCCGCCAGACTCTGGCCGCAGACGTAGCAGAACGGCGTCCCGGCCCACGATCGCGTCCCACAGCGGCCGCACACGGATACTTCTGCCAAGTGAGTGTCCCTCCTTCCAGCCCTCGGAGCCTGGCCCGAGTGGCCGCGCCGGCGAGGGAGGTCCTGCGCAATCCTAGCGTGCCCGACGTGCCGGATTCAGACGTGGCCGCACCGGAGCGCGCGACGCCCGCAAGGCTTCCGAGGTGATCGAGCACGCGTCATTCGGTCAGTAGAATGCGGATGAGACGGTCTTCGATTCGTTCGTCGGCCTGTGCCATTGACACAGGTCCGCGTTATTACCACGATCGTCGAGTGTCCTACCTCGACCCAATTGGGAGGCCCGCCATGCAAAATTCGCCCGAATCCGGACAAATGGACGACCTCGTGGCGACCTATGAAGCCGGCGACGAAGACGCTCGAATGGCCGATGAGAGCAACCGCGTGGAATGGGAACGGACACTCGACCTTCTCGATAGATGGTTGCCGGCTGCCCCGGCTCGTGTGCTCGACATCGGTGGTGGCCCAGGCCGGTATGCACAGCGGTTGCAGGGTTGCGGCTATCTCGTGACCCTGCTTGACCCGGTACCCAAGCACGTGAGACAGGCTCGGGCCAGGGGCGTTGCAGCTGTCATTGGAGACGCCCGCAACCTGCCATTCGATGACGAGTGCGCCGATGCCGTTTTGATGCTCGGCCCGCTCTACCACCTGCCATCCGCCTCGGACCGCGCCCTAGCGCTTTCGGAAGCAGTCCGCTGCGCTGCGCCAGGAGCCGTCGTTATAGCCGCGGCAATGTCCCGTTGGGCCAAGCCATGTTTGCGGGCATCGAGATCACAGTTGGGTGATCCGGGGGTGTGCGCGCATCTCCTTCGCATCCTCGAACACGGACAAGACATCGAGGGGAGCACCTTCCACAAGGTGTCATACAACCACGACCCCGAGGAATTCCGCGAAGAAGTGGCGAGGACCGGACTTGCAGATGTCCTTGTCATGGGAGTCGAGGGGCCGCTCGGGACGGAAGCGCGTGTTGATCCGTCGTTAGCGGACACGGCGATCGCCGCCGCGCGTATTGCCGAGGCCCGCGCCCCGCACTTCTCGCTTCATCTGTTGGCTCGCGGCGTTAAGGGCGTGGGGCGTTGATCAAGGATGCGGTGAGTATCGCGGCCATGAGCCGACCGGGAACCGCCCATCGCGGCCGTCACGCGGCCGGTCCTGCTTGACCACCTCTCACCTGGGGCAAGTTTGACTAGATAGCTGGGCGCCAACTACTGGTCGACTACCTCGACCGACGGAGTTCCGCCGGCGGCGTCGAGCCGCTGCCAGCCCGATATCCAGATGATCGCCATCACTAGAACGGCAATGCCCACGCTGCTAAGCCCCGCCCACAGCGAGATCAAGATCATCAACCCGGCCACGCAATACACGACGACGAGCCAGGTCCGGGCCGGCTCGCGTATCCCCGTCCCGAGCCCGCCCATCGTCCACAGGATCGCCGGCAGGGCCAGCGCCGCCTCGTAGTTGAGCGAGTGCGGGCTGACCGCCAGCCCAATCAGACATGCCCCGGCCGCCGCCTCGACGATCGGAGAGCGGAGCAAGCGCGGAATCGTGGCCACCACCAACACAGTAGCCAGTCCCCAGGCAACGATCGGCGGCGCGCCGTTGCCGACGAGCACGCCGGGGATCGAAGTCGCTCGGATCGCATTGAAGGACGTGTTCGGTCCGTAGTAGACGGCCAGGGCAGACAACAGATGAATCGGCCACATCCAATCGCCTGCAGTCGCCGCCACGCTCGCGATGTACCACCCCGCTGCCACAAGAGCGGCGACCCCGAGCGCCCGCCAGCGACGGCGGAGCAAAAGCAAGACCAGCAACGGTATCGCGACCGTGGGCTTGTACAGCAGCAGGCCGACACCGAGCCCCACCAGCGCATCGCTGTCGCGCCGCAGGCCTTCGAGCGCCAGCACCACCAGAAGGAGCGCCAGCGGTGCGTTCTGACCGAAGGCGACCGCGACCATGCACGGTCCCCACGCGAAGGCGACTATCAGCCCGACTCGCCCCTGCAATCCGAAGGTGCGTCCGGCCAGGAACCCCGCCACGCCGACCAGCGCCGTCATGACGGCTGCGTGGAGCCAGAACCCCGCGGCCATCGGCAAGATCGAGAACGGGGCGAAGAGCCAGGCCGTTCCGGGCGTATACGGAAAGAGGTCCGGGGCAACGCCGTTGGCAGCCTCCCAGGCGCCGTGCAGGCCACGGTCGAGCAGATTGGCCGTACCCACGGTTCGGCCGGCGGCCCAGAACTGCGGGAAGTCCACGTAGCCGGCAGACGGCGAGTTCGACGAGATCGCGGCGCCGATCACGCCGCAGACCAGGCCCCACAGCCAGAACCGGCGGCTTGCGATTCGGAGCGGGACCCGGAGCGGGCGGGCCGCGATCCAGGCTGAAGCAACGGCCCGGACCGAGGAGCCGGCCCTGGTCGAGGCGGCGGCTCCAGATGCCCCGCTCGATCCGATCACGCGGCGCCGGGGCCGACCACCGCGTCGGCGACGCCGCTCCCGCCCGTGGCGGCGATCTCACCGCCATCCGCACCCGAGGTTTGCGCCGCGGCACCGTGGTTCACGTGCGGATCAGTTCCGAACGGACGCCAGCGCCAGAGCCACATCGCCGTGGCCGCGATCACGACCAGGGCCACGCCGCTCACGACCGTGTAGGCCGACACGAGCCAGAACAAGCCGATCGGGATCGCCAGGAAGACGAGCCGCGTCCGCCACGGCTCGGAGAGTCCGCCGGCGATCGCCCAGACCAGGATCGGCAGCATCAAGCCCGCCTCGTAGCCCCAGACTCGCGGGCCGATCGCCACGGCCAGCAGGCACGCCGCGGCCGCGGCCTCCACGATCGGGGCGCGGCGGAGTCCGCGGAGTGCGAGCAGGACCAGGGCCGCGGCGGACAGGTTCGGCAGCCAGGAAGGAATCTCTGGCACGCGGCCGAGCAGCCCCGGGATGCTGACCGCCTTGTCTGCGTTGCCGACCAGATCGTTGGCCAGCCACGGCTGGAGCCCGGACCACCACGCCGCGGGCCAGCCCCAATCCCCCGCCGCGGCCGGAACGCTGATCAGATAGCCCGCCGCCGCGACGCTCGCCGTGACGACGATGGCCCGCCAGCGGCCGCGCAGGACGAGCAGGCCGATCAGCGGCAGCGCGAGGGTCGGCTTGTACATCAGCAGCCCGCAGGCCAGCCCAACCTCGAGCTGGCGGTCGCGACGCAGGGCGTCGATCGCCCAGAGCGCCAGAACGACCGCCAGGGGTGCGTTCTGGCCCATCACGGCTCCGGCCGTGCACGGCGTCCAGGCAAAGGCGACCAGCAAGGCCACGTCGGTCGGGAGGTCGAAGGCCCGCGCGGCGAGCAGCCCGGCTACTGCCACCAGGCCGAGCATGATCGCGGCGTGGATCACGAAGCCGAGCCAGATCGGCAGCGGCGCGAACGGCGCGAAGAGGTACGCCACAGCCGGCGGGTACGGCCAGTCGACCTGGACGACGCCGTGGGCCGCCTGCCAGGCGATGTGCCGCGCCGGGTCGACGAGATCGGGCGTGCCGACCGTGGCGCCGGCCGCCCAGAACGCGGGCCAGTCCGAACCGCCGTTGACGAGTGCGGTGTCGATCGGCACGAGGCCGATCACGGCCAGCGCCACTCCCCAGAGACGGACGCGTTTGGGCGGCAGCGGCAGCGGCCCGAGCTTCGTTCGAAACGGCCAGCCGAGTGCCCCGGCCGCTTTGGCCGGGGCTGCCGGTACGTCCGCTGCGAGCGTGCTCACGACGGCCCGAGCCTGGCTAGGCGCGAGCCTTGGCCAGCCGTTCCAGGATGATCGGCTTGACCTGTGAGAGATCGACGCGGATCTGCTCCATCGAGTCGCGGTCGCGGATGGTGGCCTGGCCGTCTTCGAGCGAATCGACGTCTATGCAGACGCACCACGGCGTCCCGATCTCGTCCTGGCGGCGGTACAACTTGCCGATGGCGGCCGTGTCGTCGTAGACGGCCATCGTGTCCTTGGCGAGGTCCTCGCGCAGGGCATGGCACTTCTCGACGATCTCGTCGCGCTTCTTGAGCAGCGGCAGGACCGCCACCTTGTACGGCGCCAGATCCGGGTTGAGCGCGAGCACGACTCGCTTCTCGCCCCGAACCTCTTCCTCGCGGTAGGCATCGATCAGGAAGGTGAACGCCGCGCGGTCGCCGCCCGCAGAGGTCTCGACGATCCACGGCACGTACTTCTCTTCCGTGGCCGGGTCGAAGTACTCGAGGTTCTCNNTTCCAGCCGAACGGGAAGCGGTACTCGACGTCCCAGGCTTCCTTGGCGTAGTGGGCGAGCTCGTCGGGCCGGTGCTGGCGGAAGCGCAGCCGGGCTGGGTTCACGCCGTAGCGCACGTACCAGGCCAGGCGTCGCGGCTTCCAGTAGTTGAACACCTCCGCCGCAGTCTCGGGCTTGACGAAGTACTGCATCTC
>PMXR01000044.1 GCA_003171035.1 Chloroflexota bacterium | reverse complement strand
GCCGCGCCGAGGACCAGCGCCACGTCCTCGACGGTGTGGTGTTCGTCGATCACGAGGTCGCCGGCGGCCTCGACGTCGAGGTCGAACAGAGCGTGGTGGGCGAGTGAGTTCAGCAGGTGGTCGAAGAATCCGACACCGGTCTGGACGTTCGCCTCACCGCTGCCGTCGAGCTTGAGGGTGACCGTGATCTGGGTCTCCTTGGTGGATCGCGTGACCGTGGCCCACCGCGGCCCGGAAGCCACGACTGTACCGATCTGACTGCTCATGCGGGAATACCCCTGGCTGCTTCGATGAGTCGGTCGTTCTCCGGCGCCGACCGGACGGTCAGTCGCAGGCAGTCGGCCAACGGATGGCCCGTATCGAACGACCGTGGGACGAGGCCGCGCCGCAGCAAAGACTCCGCCGCCCCAGCCGCTGCCGCCGGCGAGTTGAACCGGATCAGGATGAAGTTCCCGACCGACGGATAGGGCCGCCAGCCGATCGACGCGAGGTCCCGCTGCAGCCGGGTGCGCTGATCGGCGATGCGGGCGACGTTTCCCGCCGCAAGCTCGGGCCGGCGTAGAGCGGCCGTCGCGAGGGCCGCCGAAACGGTCCCGACCGAAGCCGGGGGCCGGAATTGTACGATCGGCGCCAGTGTCTCCGGAGTCGCTACGGCAAAGCCGACCCTGGCCCCCGCCAGAGCGTGTGCCTTGCTCAACGTTCGGACCACGACCAGTCGAGAGTAGTCACGGCGCAGTGGCAGGACCGTGCGCCCGGAGAACTCGGCATAGGCCTCGTCAACGACGACGAGCGGCAGCTCGCGCTCGTCCCTGTCGGCCTGCGACTCGAGCATCGCCAGCAGCCGTCCGATACGTTCGGGCGGCTCCAGAGCTCCGGTCGGGTTGTTGGGTTCGCACAGCCAGACCGTTTGGGCCGTCCGCGCCGCCGCTGCCAGGGCGTCGAGATCGAGACGGAAGTCGTCCTCCGGCCCGAGGCGTGGAACCTGGATGACCGTCGCACCGCGCTGCTCAGAGACGATCCTATACATCGCGTAGGTCGGCGTCGCGACCACCGCCACGGAACCCTCGCGCAGCGAAGCGCGGGCGATGAGATCCAGAGCCTCGTCGGCGCCGGCCGTGGGCAGGATCTCGTCGGTTCGCGCCCCGTAGGCCTGAGCCGCGGCGGCAACCAGTGGCGCGTAATCGCTGGGTGGGTATTCGTTGAGCGGCGGGTCGAATGCTCCGCCCAGGATCGCCCCAAGGTCCGGTGCGATCGGCGAGGTGTTGACGTCGAAACGCACGATCGACTCTCGGGGCAGGTGGTACTTGGCGGCCAGGAAGTCGGTCGTCGGCTCCCAGACGTAGGTCGGCGGAGCGGCGGTGGCTGCGCTCATGATTCGCCCTCGAACCGCAATTCGACCGCTCGCTTATGGGCGATCAAGCCCTCGGCCTCGGAGATAGCTTCTACGGCGTCGCGGATCGATGCCAGGCCGTCACGGCTGATGCGTTGGACCTGGATGAACTTGCCGTAGCTCTCGGTTGAAAGCGCGCCGCAGGATCGGGCCAGGCCGCCGGTCGGCAGGACATGGTTGGCGCCTGAGGCGTAGTCGCCGGCCGACTCCGGGGCGTACGGGCCGACGAACAAGGAGCCGGCGTTGACGAGCCGCGCCACGGCCTCCTCGGCGTCGTCGACGACCACGGACAGGTGTTCCGGCGCGTACGAATTGACGAAGGCGAGGGCCTCGTCCCGGCCGCGGGCCAGAACTACCAGAGCCCCGGCCGCGAGCGAACGCTCCAGAATGGAACGCCGAGCGGCCGTCGCGAGCTGGGCCGCCAGTTCGACCTCGACCCGGGTAGCGAAGGCGGCGTCCCACGTGACCAGCAGGGCAGGGGAGTCGGGGCCGTGTTCGGCCTGGGAAAGCAGGTCCGAGGCCACGTGCGCCGGATCGGACGTGGCGTCGGCCACGACCATCACTTCAGACGGCCCGGCCGGCAGGTCGATGCCGCACTCACCGAAGACCTCGAGCTTGGCAGCCGTGACCCAGGCATTGCCCGGACCCACGATGCGATCGACGGGCTCGACCGCGGCATCGGGCAGTCCGTAGGCCATCGCCCCAACGGCCTGAGCGCCGCCGGCCACGATGAAGACGTCCACGCCGACGAGCCCCGCGGCTCCGAGGAGAGTGGCGTTGATGGCGCCGTCGGCGTCGGCCGGCGAGGCCACCACGATTGTCCCCACTCCGGCGACTCTGGCCGGTACGACGCCCATCAGCAATGAGCTGGGATAAGCCGCCGAGCCGCCCGGCGCGTAGACGCCGACACGTGCCAGCGGCACCCAGCGCCGCTCGATCTCGACGCCGGGGACGACGGTGGTCGTCCGCGTCTGAGGCAGTTCTGTTTCGGCGAAGCGGCGGATGTTCTGGATCATCTGCTCGAGGCCGGCCCTGATCCGCGGCGGCAGCGCGTCTCGAGCGGCATCCATTTCGGCTTTGCTCACGAGCAGCGATCCGTCCGCCCGTCCGCCGCCGAACTTCGCGTTGGCATTGCGAATCGCGGCGTCGCCGCCGGCCTTGACCGAGTCGAGGATCGCGCGGGCACCCTCACGGACGCGGCGGTCCGGGACGGCTCCACGCCGGAAGAGAGCCTTGATTTCGGCCGCGAGCGCCGGTTCAGTGGCGGCGCGCGCGAGTTCGAGGCGCCGCAGGCTGACGGTCGTGGTCACGGGACAAGCTTCTCGATCGGCAGGATGAGGATGCCGCTGGCGCCGGCGGCCTTGAGGCGCGGCAGCAGCGACCAGACGGCGTCGGCATCCACGACCGAATGGATGGCGATCATGCCTTCGTGAGCGAGCGGGATAACCGAGGGAGACTCGAGGCCGGGCAAGAGTGCCTCGAGTTCGGCGGCCTTGGCTACCGGCGCGTTCATCATCAGGTACTTGCGATCCCGCGCCGCGAGAGTGGCGCTTAGCATCGTCTGGATCGAGTCGAACACCGGGCCGTCGACCTGCTGTGCCGCCGCGTTGGCGAGCAGGACGGCTTCCGATGCGAACACCTCTTCGATCGGCCGCAGGCCGTTGACGACCATGGTCGAGCCGGTGGAGACGAGGTCGACGATCGCTTCCGCCAGGCCCAGCCTGGGCGCGACCTCGGCGGCGCCCGAAACCGGGATGACGTCGACGGGTATCGAACGCGACTCGAAGAACCGCCTGGTCAGGTTCATGTGCGACGTCGCGACGCGCAGTCCCGCCAGGTCCTCGGCCGTCTGGAGCGGGGAGTCGTTCGGAACAGCGAGGGTCAGGCGGCAGCGGCCGTAGCCGAGCTTGCGGAGTTGCGGCACGTTTGCGCCCGACTCGGCGACGAGGTCCAGACCCGTGATCCCGAGTTCGGCCACGCCGTCGCTCACGAACTCGACGATGTCGTTGGTCCGGACGAAGAGGATGTCGAGATCGAAGTTCTGGACGCGCGCGACGAGCGCTCGTTCGCCCGCCTCGAAGACGAGACCGGCATCGCGCAGCAGAGTAACGGTGGGCTCCACCAACCGGCCCTTGTTGGGGATGGCCAGGCGGAGTCGGCGGTCTGTCATCGGGTCTTGTCTCCGGTCGGATTCGCGGCGTGGAGTCTCTCGAGGGCCTTCATGTAGCCGCCCTCGCCGTGGTGCA
>PMXR01000112.1 GCA_003171035.1 Chloroflexota bacterium | reverse complement strand
GTCGTCCGGGTCTCCGGCAGCTCCGTCTGCGCGAAGCGGCGGATGTTCTCGATCATCTGCTCGAGGCCGGCTCGGATGCGCGGCGGGAGCGCGTCGCGAGCGGCCTCCATCTCCGCCCTGCTCACGAGCAGCGAACCGTCGGCTCGACCGCCGCCGAAACGGCCGTTCGCCTCGCGGACCGCGGCGTCGCGTCCGGACTTGACGGAGGCGAGGATGGCGCGCGCGCCATCACGGACTCGCTGATCGGGCACGGCGCCACGGCGCAACAGAGCTTCGACCTCGGCCGCGACGGACGGATCGGAGGCGGCGCGGGACAGTTCGAGCCGGCGCAGCGTGACGGACGGGGCGCTCATGAGACCAGCTTCTCGATGGGCAGGATGAGGATGCCCGAGGCGCCGGCGGTCTTGAGACGGGGCAGCAGCGACCAGACGGCATCGGCCTCGACGACCGAGTGAATGGCGACCATTCCCTTATGCGCGAGCGGAATGATCGAGGGCGACTCCAGCCCGGGAAGAAGATCCTCGAGCTCGGCCAGCCTGGATTCGGGGGCGTTCATCATCAGGTACTTGCGATCGCGGGCCGCCAGGGTCGCGCTCAGCATCGTCTGGATCGTGTCGAGAACGTCGGCGCGGTCGCGCAGGGCGGCCGAATTGGCGAGCAGGACGGCCTCGGAGTCGAAGACCTCCTCGATCGGCCGGAGACCGTTGGCCACCATCGTCGACCCCGTCGAGACGAGATCGACGATCGCCTCTGCCAGGCCGAGCCGGGGGGCGACTTCGGCTGCGCCCGAGACCGGGATGACGTCGACCGGAATCGAGCGACTCGCGAAGAAGCTCTTCGTCAGGTTCATGTGCGACGTGGCGACGCGCAAACCGGCCAGGTCCTCCGGTGCGCGAAACGGCGAGTCGTTCGGGACCGCGATCGTCAGGCGACACCGCCCGAAACCGAGCGTGCGCAACTGCGGCACGTCGGATCCGGCCTCCGCCACCAGGTCCAGGCCGGTGACGCCCAGCTCCGCGACCCCGTCGGCGACGAACTCGACGACGTCGTTGGTCCGGACGAAGAGGATGTCGAGGTCGAAGTTCTGGACGCGCGCCACCAACGCCCGCTCGCCGGCCTCGAATACGAGCCCGGCATCGCGCAGCAGGCGGACGGTCGGCTCGACCAATCGGCCCTTGTTGGGGATGGCCAGGCGCAGACGTCGGGTCATCGGGCCTTCTCTCCGGCGGTGGGGCGGTCGGCGCCGGCGGTGCGCAGCCGCTCGAGGGCCTTCAGGTAGCCGCCCTCGCCGTGGTGCAGCCATTGGGCGATGCGCGTGATCGTGGCCGTGCTCGCACCGGTGCGGTGTGAGATCTCGGCGTAGTGCATCCCCTGGTCGAGAAGGCGCACAACTGCCCAGCGCTGGGCCAGGTCGTGGAGCTCGCCAAGGGTGCACAGGTCGCGGAAGAAGGAGGAGGCCTCGTCGGACGTCTCGAGGCGAAGGACCGCCTCGAACAATTCGGCGGCAGCCTCGTCGCGCCAGGCTTCCATCGCGCTCATGTCGTTCCTCGCTCTTGTTCGTCGTCGGCCCGAGCCCCTGTGTCGCTCGCCGCGATCGGTACTCGGTCCCTGCTGGTGTAGTAGCATAGTAGCATGGTACAACGTATGCAACCCGAACCACCGACCGGCTTTCAGCTGCTGCCGGCGATCGACCTGCGTGGCGGGAACGTCGTCCGGCTGGCCGGAGGCGACTTCGCCCGCGAGACGGTCTACGGATCGCATCCAGTGGAGGTGGCGCGTGGCTTTGCGGCGGCCGGGGCGCGCTGGATCCACGTCGTGGACCTGGACGGGGCGAAGGACGGGGCACGACGGCAGACGGAGGTCGTGGCGCGGATCGTCGCGGCGGTGGGGGAGTCGGTCGCGTGCGAGGTGGCCGGCGGTCTTCGGGACGAGGGGGCGGTGGGTTCTGTGTTGGATGCTGGAGCGGCGCGGGCGGTGGTTGGCACGGCGGCGTTGCGGGATCCTGCGTTCGTGGGGCGGCTTGTGGCTCGGTTCGGGGCGGAGCGAATCGCCATTGCGTTGGACGTTCGGGAGGGTCTGGCGGTCGGCCAGGGCTGGGTGCCCGGGGCTCCCGGCGTGCCGGTAGAGGAGGCGCTGGTCCGGCTGGCCGAGAGCGGCGCCCGGACCTTCATCGTGACGGCGATCGAGCGCGACGGGTTGCTTTCCGGGCCCAACCTGGAATTGCTCGGCCGCATGGTCGATCTGGATCGGGGCGACATCGTGGCTTCGGCCGGCGTTTCGTCGCTGGACGACATCACGGCCGTTCGGAAGATCGGTTGCTGCGGCGCCGTCATCGGCCGGGCTATCTACGAAGGCCGGCTCGATCTCGCGGAAGCGGTGCGGCTGGCGGCGCTGTAGGTCAGCGGACCGCCAATCCGGCGGCGAAGAGGAGCGCGAAGACAAGAGTCAGTCGCGCGGTGCCGCGCAAGACGAGGTTCAACCGCCGCGGATCGCCTTCGGCCGTCACTGTCCGCCAGAGCGGAATCGCGAGCGGGATGGCAAGGAGCGCGAGAAGCGTTGCCGGCCCGGCAAAGTCGGAACGGCCCATCCACCACGCCGCAAGGAGCCCGACCGGCACCGCCCACGCGACCGCCAGGCAGGCCAGGTACTCGGCCCGCGCGAACCCGACACCGAGAATGACCGCGAGCGTCCGCTTGCCGGCGGAACGGTCGGTCGAGATGTCCCGAAGGTTGTTCACGACCAGGATCGCGGTCGTCAGCGCGCCGACCGGAATCGCTGCTACGAAGTAGAGGGGCTCTAGCCGGCCCGACTGAAGCGCGGCGGTCCCAACCACGGCAACGAACCCAAAGAAGGCAAACACGAAGAGTTCGCCCAGTCCGTGGTAGCCGTAGGCAAACGGTCCGCCCGTGTACGCGAGGGCCGCGAGCATCGCGCCCGCGCCGACGAGCACGAACGCGGGGCCACCGATAATCGCGAGGCCGACGCCGACAAGGGCGGCGGCGGTCAGCACGATCCCGATCGCGATCTCGAGCTGGCTGACGGTGACCAGGCCAGCCGCCGCCACTCTGGTTGGGCCGAGGCGGTCGGGCGTGTCGGCGCCGCGGCGAAAGTCGGAGAGGTCGTTGGCGAGGTTCGCGGCCACTTGCAGCAGGAGCGCCACGGCCAGGCAGCCGAGCGCGGAGTCGAGCCGGAGCGCCGCCCCGCCCGCCCGAGCCGCGCCGAGACCGACGATCACGCCACTGGCGGAGGCCGGGAGAGTGGCGGGGCGGATGGCCAGATACCAAACACGCAAGCGGCCGAGGGATTCTGCGGGACGCGTTGCGGCCTTGTCGGTCATGCGCCAATTCTGATGGGTCATCTGCCGTCGATGTGCTCAAGCCCGACGACGGCCCCGCCGAAACCCCAGTTGGAGGCGTCCGCTCCGGGGCCGGTCTTCACGGGCTACGACCCCGGGTTCTCGCGGCGTCACTCTGTGGCTCTTTCCGTTGCGGGCGCGAGGTACGGCCGTGTGCCCCTGCGAATAGCCCCAGACAAACTTAGCGGGCCTCGCGCCGGCCGGTGTGGGGCCCGCTATTCGTTTCCGACACCTAGTCGGACGGGTAACCGCCTTGACAGCCGTACCACCAGCCGTGGCCGTACTGCTTGATACCCCAGGCACTGTCGAGCCACTTGCTCAGCCGTGTGGAGTTGGAAGCGGCGTAAACAAGGGCGCAGCCGTTGGACCGATCGGACGCCGAGATCTCGAACAGAGTCATGTCGCCGTCGGTGGTCGTGCGGTAGACCTGCATCAACCCGACGAATCCCGGATTGACGATGCTGCCCGCCTGGGCCCGTGCGGCCGCCTGCTCGAGTTGTGGCCGGCTCATGTCGAATCGGATGGCGGCTGGGACGCCGGACGTCATCAGGGCGATAGCGATGAAGAAGATGGCAGGCTGGCCGGCCCAGCGTGCCCAGGTCCGCCTGTCGAATCTCAGACGAGTGTCCTGGGCAGCGACGATCAGCAGGATGATCCAGACGAAGCCGATGTTGAGACCGGCCAGAATCGCGATCCAGCCCATCGTGTCCAGGTCCGGTCCGGTCGAGCCCAGGATCCCGATGCCCATCACGATCGCGGTCAGCCCGATCAAGATGGGGCCCGGGATGGACGGCGGTCTCAGACTGAACGGGGGCTGCAGCGGCCGTGGCGGCGCTTGAGGGTAGCCGTATTGCGGCAACCACCGGGCACCCGGGGCCGGATACGAAGATGGCCCCTGGCCGCCCCGGCCGTAACCGGGCTGAGGCGGCGCTGAGATTTGCTGCTGGACCGGCGACTGGCGTTCGAGTCCGTCGGCGGCCGGATCAACAGGTGTAACTCCCGGAACCGAGGCGTTCGGATCCATATTCCCCCTCCGGCCGCTACTCCTTGTGCGCGGCCTCCTGCTCCTTGCGGTGGACCTCGATCACTTTCTCGGCGATGTGCTGCGGCACGTCCTCGTAGCGATCGAGCGTGGCAGTGAACGTGCCTCGCCCGCCGGTGAGGGACCGAAGTTCCGTGGCGTAGGTGAAGAGCTCGGCCTGAGGCACGCTGGCCGTGATGACCTGCATACCGTTGTTGGTGTCCATGCCGAGAACCCGTCCGCGGCGGCCGTTGAGGTCGCGGTTGACGTCGCCCATGTAGATCTCGGGGATGGTGATCTGGACCGTCATGATCGGTTCCATGAGGGCGGGCTTGCACTCGAGGACGCCCTGCTTGAGAGCCATCGAGGCCGCGATCTTGAACGACAACTCATTGGAGTCGACCGGGTGGAACGACCCGTCGTAGAGGGTTGCCTTGAAGTCGCTCAGCGGATAGCCGGCCAGCACGCCTTCGGCGGCGGCTTCACGGACGCCCTTCTCGACGCCCGGGAAGAAGTTCTTGGGTACAGTGCCGCCGACGACATGCTCGGCGAATTCCACTCCGCCGCCGTGGTTGGGCTCGATTTCGATCCAGACGTCGCCGAACATGCCATGGCCGCCGGTCTGCTTCTTGTAGCGGCCGTGGCTCTGGGTCTTGCCGCGGATCGTTTCCTTGTAGGCGACGCGAGGCGTCTTGGTGATGATCGCCGCCCCGAACTTGCGCTTGAGGCGCTCGCCCAGGACCGCGACGTGCGCGTCGCCCATCGACAGCAGGACCTGCTCGCCGGTTTCGGATCGTTCGACGCGGGCGGATGGCTCTTCTTCCAGCATGCGCTGGAGCGCCGTGCCCATCTTGTCCAGGTCGGCTTTGGTCTGGGGCTCGATCGCGACCATGAGCGTCGGGATCGGGAAGGCCAGCGGCGGCAGGACGTAGGCCGTTTCCTTGGTGGCCGAAAGCGTGTCGCCGGTGCCGGTGATGGTGAGCTTTGCAACCGCGCCGATTTCGCCGGCGTGTAGTTCGCCCACGGTCTCCTGCTCCTTGCCGTGGAGCAGCAGTAACTGGCCCATGCGCTCGGGCTCGTTGCGTTTGGAGTTCCAGGCCGGAGTCTGGCCGTGGAGCGTGCCCGTCATGACGCGGATGAACGTGAGCCGTCCAACGAACGGGTCGGCCGTGGTCTTGAACACTCGAGTCACGAGCGGCCCGTCGGTCGAGACCGGCAGCTTGACTTCCTTGCCCTTGGCGTCGGTTACGGCGACTTCGGTCTCCTCGGCCGGGGACGGCAGGTAGTGCACGATCGCGTTCATGAGAGCGCGGACACCGATGTCCTTCGAGACGCTGCCGACCAGGACCGGCGCCNNACCATGCCGGACCGGACGGCCTTGTGGAGGCAGGTCTCGAACTCGTCGTCCGTGATCGCCTCGCCGTCGAGGTACTTGACCAGGACGTCGTCGTCCGCCTCGGAGGCCGCTTCGAGCAGCTGATCGCGGCGCGACGCGACCTCGTCTGCCATGTTGGCCGGAATCGGGATCTCGACTTCCTTGCCGCTCTGAAGCTGGTAAGCCTTGCCGTGCAGCAGGTCCACGTAGCCGCTGAATGTGTCGGCCGCGCCGATGGCGACGTGGAGCGGTGCCACCTTCTGGCCGAACGAGGTGCGAAGCGCATCGAGCGCCTGGCTCGGGTTCGCGTTCTCTCGCTCGCACTTGTTGATGAAGAAGAGCGCCGGATGGTTGCTCGTGCGGGCCAGCGCGACCGCCGACTCGAGCCCGGCCTCGACGTGTCCGGATGCATCCATCAGCAGCACGGCGGCATCGGTGGCGGCGAAGCCCTCGACGACCTCGGCCGCGAAGTCGGCGTATCCGGGGGTATCGACGAGTTGGATGCGCGTCCCCTCGTATTCCAGGCTGGCTACGGCGAGGCTGAGCGACTGCTTGCGCTTCTGCTCCTCGGGCTCGTAGTCCAGGCTGGCGGTGCCGTCATCGACGCGGCCGAGCCGCGTGATCGCGCCAGCATCGAAAAGTAGGCGCTCGGCCAGCGTCGTCTTGCCGGCCCCGGCATGGGCGGCCAGGACGACGCTGCGAAGGTGGAGGAGGTCGGCACTCTTGGTTGTCATCGGCTCATCGATCCTCTGGTGGCGAAAGATCGCACATGACAAGGCAGCGGGCGATAAGCCGCGCCGCGCGGCCATGATAGTCCCGCGCGTGCCCGTGAAGGTGGAGTACACGACGCGCATTCGACCGGCTGAGGGATGCGGCTGGAAGGGGCGCTCGGGCGCTATACTCCGGGCGATGTCAGGACACTCCAAATGGTCACAAATCAAGCGCGACAAGGGCCAGAACGACGTCAAGCGCGGCGCCGTCTTCACCAAGATGGGCCGCGAGATCAGCGTTGCGGCGCGTGCCGGCGGCGCGGACCAGGACGGCAACTTCCGGCTCCGCCTGGCCGTTGAGCGCGCTCGCGCCATCAACATGCCGCTCGACACGATCAAGCGCGCCATCGAGAAGGCGACCGGCGGCGGCGAGGGCGAGCAATTCGAGGAGATCACGTACGAGGGCTACGGGCCCGGCGGCGTGGCGATCCTCATCGAGACCGCGACCGACAACAAGAACCGGACCGCGGCCGACGTCCGTTCGATACTGACCAAGGCCGGCGGCCAGCTGGCCGGTTCCGGTAGCGTGGCCTGGCAGTTCGAACAGCGCGGCGTGATAGTCCTCTCCCCGGGCGGAGACCCGGATGAGCTGACGCTAGTCGCGATCGACGCCGGCGCGGAAGACGTCGACACCACAGGCGACCAGATCGAAGTCCTCACCAAGCCCAACGAGCTCGAGGCGGTTCGACGGGCGATCGAGGCGGCGGGTGTGAAGATCGAGTCGGCCGAGCTGTCGATGTCCGCCCAGAACATGGTCGAACTCGAGCTGGGCAAGGCTCGCCAGGCGCTGCGTCTGATCGAACTGCTGGAAGACCAGGACGACGTCCAGCGGGTGACCTCCAACTTCGAGATCCCCGAGGCCTTGATGGCCGAGGTCGGCGGATGATTATTCTCGGGATAGATCCCGGGACGGCGATGCTTGGGTACGGCATAGTCGAGAGGACGGGCCCTCGACTTCGCGCCATCGACTACGGGGTCATCAAGACGGCATCCACGCTGTCGCTGCCGGAGCGCCTCGAGGCGATCTACCTGGCGCTGACGGACGTCATCGAGCTGCACGCGCCGGGGCTCGTCGGCGTGGAGCGGCTCTTCTTCACCAAGAACGTCCAGACCGCGTTCGCGGTCGGCCAGGCTCGCGGAGTCGTTCTGTTGGCAGCCGCGTTGCACGACCTGGAGATCCGCGAAGCCACTCCAAACGAAGTCAAGGTCGCCGTGGCCGGCCACGGATCGGCCTCGAAGGCGCAGGTCCAGCGCATGGTCCAGGCAATCCTCGGCCTGTCGGAGATCCCCGAACCGGACGACGCGGCGGACGCTTTGGCGATCGCCATTTGCGTCGCCAACCGCGAGCGGTCCGTCAGTCGAATTCCGGTTGGGGCGCTCGACAGATCCGCGATCCAGCCGCCGCCGGAGGGCATCACGCCCTACGAGAAGGCCGTCCGCGAGGCCTTGCGCCGCGAGCGGCTGGGCCTGAGCCCGGATGCTCAGCCCAAGCGCGAGCCACGTTCCAAGACCGCTTCATAGCCCGCGACGACATGCGCCCGTGATCGCCTCGCTCGACGGAATCGCCGGCGCGGTCTTCGCCGATTCGCTGATAGTCGAAGTCGGCGGGGTCGGGTATCGCGTGTTCGCCGCCCCGACCGTTCTCGCGTCGGCGACGGTGGGGGAGCGGATCAAGCTCTTCACCCACCACGTTGTGCGCGAGGATCTCCAGGCGCTGTACGGGTTCCGCAATCCGCAGGAGCTGGGCTTCTTCGGCCTGCTCCTGACCGTGACCGGCGTGGGACCCAAAGTGGCGCTGGGCATTGTGGGCTCCCGGCCCGTCGGCGACCTGCAGCTTGCCATCCTGTCGGACGACCTCGCCATGCTGACTGCGGTCCCGGGGGTGGGCAAGAAACTCGCGGCCCGCGTCGTGCTGGAACTCAAAGAGAAGGTGGCTGCGGCCGGCGTCTCCGCGGGGACGACTTTGGGCGGCGCGCCTGCGGGCGAGTCTGAGGTCATGGCCGCCCTTCTGGCGCTCGGGTACTCGACGGGCGAAGCCCGTCAGGCTTCGCGTGAGGCTCTGTCCGATCTGTCGGTCGGGTCGGGCTTGGAGGATCGAGTCAAGGCGGCGCTGCGGACACTGCTGAAGGGGTAGTCCGGGAGAGGCAGGTACGGCAGCGGCGTCGCTGGCTATCTCTGAGCCGCGCGCGCCGGGAACGGCCGTTGTCTCCGGTATGATCCGGTAATGAGCCACGGGCCCACGACACATTCCTTGCGACTGTCACGCAGGTCGCTTCGGGTTCCAATGTTGGTGCCTCTGGCCCTGATCGTGGCCGGATGCTCGCTGTTCGCGGGGCCCACCGCCACGCCGACGCCGCCCACCGACAGCCCCAGCCCTGAACCCACAGTGGCGCCGGTACCGGACGCCACGCCCGGCATCGGGATGTTCCAGAGTGGGGCGCCACTGACGGCGAGCCGGATCGGGGCAACGGCCACGTTGCTCCCGGACGGGCGCGTTCTCATAGCCGGCGGAATCAGCAATGGCCACGCCGTCGCATCCGCAGAGATCTACAACCCCAGGACCGGCGCGTCGACGCCGACCGGGTCGATGGTCGAGGCCCGTGCCTGGCACTCAGCCAGCCTTCTCTCCAACGGCAAGGTGTTGATTGCAGGCGGGACGGGCGACCGGCTGTGCGAGGTCTACAACCCGGCTACGGGGAAGTTCACCAAGACCGGATCCCTCGGCTACGCGCCCAGGTACCAGGCGGCGGTGTCGCTCGGGGACGGACGCGCGCTTATCGCAGGCGGGCTCAACGGTGCCCAGTACACGTCGCGCGCCGAGGTCTACAGCCCGGCGACCGGGCGCTTCGTCCGTGTCAGGTCTCTCAAGGTCGACATGCAGCACGCCACGGCGACACTCCTCCAGGACGGCCGGGTTCTGATCGCGGGCGGCGACCAGGCCGACAAGAAGCACCCCAACGTTCTTGCCGCGGCCGAGTTGTTCAACCCGGTGAAGGAAACCTTCGTCACCACGGGGTCGATGATCCAGGGCCGCTCACATTTCGCGGCGGTGCTCCTGCAGAACGGCAAAGTGCTGGCCATCGGGGGCGTCAACCCGGCCGGATATGCGGGCTTGCTATCCACTGCCGAGCTGTACGACCCGTACACCGGTCGATGGTCCGCCACAGGAGCCATGTCGATCGGGCGATCGGACTTCACGGCGACTCTAATGGCCGACGGACGGGTACTCGTGGCGGGCGGCGGCGACAACTCCACCGAGATCTACGACCCAACCAGCGCCACGTTCCAGATGGGGCCGTACATGATGGAAGACCGCGTATCGCAAACGGCGACGATGCTGCAGGACACTCGCATTCTGATGGCCGGCGGCAACGGCGACACGGCTTCGGAGATGTACCAGCCCTAGACGCCGTGTAGAACACCCGTTCGGTCTGGTATTATCCGGGAATGAGCGACGACCCCATGTCGGACATCTCGCGAATACTCACTCCGGATGTGGAAGACGAGGTCGAAGTCGCCGTCGACCGGTCGCTGCGGCCGCACACGCTGGACGAGTACATCGGCCAGCGCGAGCTCAAGGCGAACCTCGCCATCCTGCTCGGCGCCGCCCGCCAGAGGGGGGATGCGGCCGATCACGTCCTGCTGCACGGTCCGCCCGGCCTGGGCAAGACCACCCTTGCCACCATCATCGCCCGAGAGCTCGGCGCGAACATCCGCTACGCCAGCGGCCCCGCCATCGAGCGGGCCGGAGATCTCGCCGCAATCCTCACGTCGCTGGACGAGCGCGATGTGCTGTTCATCGACGAGATCCACCGGCTGAATCGCGCCGTTGAGGAGATCCTGTACCCGGCGATGGAGGACTTCGCGCTCGACGTGATGATCGGGAAGGGGCCGTCGGCCAGGAGCCTCCGCTTGAGCCTCAAGCCCTTCACGATAGTCGGGGCCACTACCCGGGCCGGCCGCATATCGAGCCCACTGCGAGACCGCTTCGGGGCCACGTATCGGCTTGACTTCTACGACGTGGCAGACCTGCGGGCCATCGTCGAGCGCTCCGCCAGATTGCTGGGCGTGGAGCTGAGCCCGGACGGTGCCACGGCCATCGCCAGGCGGGGTCGTGGAACCCCGCGCGTGGTCAACCGGCTTCTGCGCCGCGTGCGTGACTATGCCCAGATCAACGGCGACGGGCGCGTCGACGCGGCCACGGCGGAGATAGCTCTCGCCGCGCTCGAGATCGACGACGAAGGGCTCGACGGTACGGATCGCAAGCTCCTGGCGGCGATCATCCAGAAGTTCGGCAGTGGGCCAGTCGGCGTGCAGGCCCTCGCCGCCGTCCTGGCGGAAGAACCCGAGACGGTAGAAGACGTCTACGAGCCATTCCTCTTGAGGTTGGGATTCCTCGATCGGACGCCGCAGGGGCGCATCGCCACTGACGGCGCACGGGCCCATCTGGCCCGGCTTGGCTACGAAGTGCCGGCGGCGCGGCGCGGCGAGTTGGAGCAGCCCGCCCTGTGGGATGGCAGCACCCAGGACGGCGCGGGTTCACGCGCGGCCTCCGACCCGAACGCGCTCGACAACTGATGACGACCGCCTCGCGGCCGGCCGGTTCGGATCGAGTGCCGGCCGCCCGGTTCGAAGTCCTCGTGCCACCGCCGACCGACGGTTCGACCCGTGCCCGTTTGGGTCGACTGACGTTGACCCACGGCGTCGTCGAGACGCCCCAGTTCATGCCCGTCGGCACCAACGCGACCGTCAAGGCGCTCGACCCGCAAGATCTGCGTACGGTCGGCGCCTCGATCATCCTGGCCAATACATACCACCTCTACCTGCGTCCGGGTCACGAGCGGATCGCCAGACTCGGCGGCTTGCACAAGTTCATGGCCTGGGATCGGCCGATCCTGACCGACTCGGGCGGATTCCAGGTGGTCTCCCTGGGAGAGCTGCGCAAAATCGAGGAAGACGGCGTCACCTTCCAGAGCCACCTCGACGGTTCGTACCACCACTTCACGCCCGAGCTGTCGATCGAGGTGCAGGAGGCGCTTGGCGCCGACATCGCCGTCGCCTTCGACCAGCCGGTGCCGCCTGCCTCAACGGGCAGCGATGTCCTGGCCGAGGCCACGGCGCGATCCGATCGCTGGGCGGCTCGCTCGTTCACCGCACACAGCCGCCCCGATCAGGCGATCTTCGGCATCATCCAGGGTGGACTGGATCCGGTCCTTCGCGCCGAGTCGACGCGTGTCGTGGCCGGATTGCCTTTCGACGGCATCTGCATCGGCGGATTGGCCGGGGACGAGACTGCGGCCCAGCGTGAGGCAACGCTGGATCTGGTCGTGCCGATCCTCGAGAACGACCCACGGCCACGCTACCTGATGGGCCTGGGCTCGCCGGCCGATCTGCTGGAGGCCGTCCATCGCGGGGTCGACATGTTCGACTGTGTTCTGCCGGCCAGAGTCGCCCGCAACGGCCAGCTGTGGGTGCCGGGGGCCAGGCTGAACATGCGCAACGCCCAATTCGCGGACGACCCGAGGCCGGTCCAGGAAGGCTGTCCCTGCCTGCTCTGCCGGAACTTTTCGCGCGCCTACCTGGCCCATCTTTTCCGGGCCCAGGAGCTGCTGGCCTACCGCCTCGCAACTTGTCACAACCTCACCTTCACCCTAGACTTCATGGCCGAAATCCGTTCCGAACTGCGCTCCGGCACGTTCACAACACACCTGCCCGAACTCCGGGCAAAGTCGCAGCTGTCACGGTCCAGTGCAGTGGCAGTGCAGTCGGAATGAAGAGCCAGCCCATAACCTGTCGCACGCGGAGGCATACCAAATGGCGAGCCGAGATCGCCCCTCACACCAGGCGAAGAAGAAGCCGAAGGACGCCTCGGCGAAGGGGATCAACAAGATCCAGCCTTTGATGGAACCCCCGACGAACGTCGAGGTGTGGAAGCCGAAGCGCAAGCCGAGGACCGAAGAGACCGAGAGTTAGTTCGCGGCGGGACGCCACCCGGCTTCCCGTTCCGCAAAGACAGGAGCGAGGAGCAGGTGGCGATGACTGAACGAGGGACCGAGCCGCGGGCGATTCCGGCGGCAGGCAATGAGCGGACCAAGGCCGTAGACGCGGCGATCATGGCGATCGAGAAGCAGTTCGGTCGCGGTTCGATCATGAAGCTCGGCTCCAAGGAACGGCAGGCGGTCGACATCATCCCGACCGGCTCCATCGCTCTGGATCTGGCGCTCGGCGTCGGCGGAATCCCGCGCGGTCGCATGACAGAGATCTTCGGGCCCGAGTCCTCGGGCAAGACGACACTGTGCCAACACATCCTCGCCGAGGCCCAGAAGAAGGGCGGCGTCGTCGCCTTCATCGATGTCGAGCACGCCCTGGACCCGGGCTACGCCCGCGCCTGCGGCGTCAACGTCGATGAGCTTCTTGTGAGCCAGCCGGACACGGGCGAGGATGCGCTTCAGATCACCGAGACGCTGATCCGCTCCGGTGGCGTGGATTGCGTCGTCGTCGACTCGGTCGCGGCCCTGGTGCCCAAGGCCGAGATCGAAGGCGAGATGGGCGACTCCTTCGTCGGCATCCAGGCTCGCCTCATGAGCCAGGCTCTGCGCAAGCTGGCCGGCTCCGTCAATCGGTCGAATACGGCGCTGGTCTTCACCAACCAGCTGCGCGAGAAGATCGGCGTCATGT
>PMXR01000073.1 GCA_003171035.1 Chloroflexota bacterium | reverse complement strand
GTGGCGGCGTGGTCGAGGTAGATGGGCATCCGGGGAATTGTACGACGGCCTCGCCTCCGGGCCGGATCCCCCGATTCAGGTGCCGCGGAGCGAGGCGCCTAGGCGCTCGCCGGCAGCGGCCTCGGGCGGATCGCGAGCACTGCGCCAACGATCATGCCCGCGATCGTGAAGAGCGCCATGCCCCACTCGGAGTGGAGACCGTAGCCGGATGCGTTGGACCAGCCGGTGGCGATAGGAATGGGCCCAAGCCCGACGGTCGTCGGGGGCAGGGCCGCGGCGATGCATATGGTGCCGATCGTAAGGACGACCAAAATGCCGATCAGGCTGCCGAGAAGCCAGCCAAGGAAGATCCCCTTGCCGATGGCCACGACTCGAGCCGTCATTGCTCCCTCCTTCACCCGAACAGCGCGAGTGGACCATCGGAGAATAGGCCGCCGCGGGCGCGACGGCTTCTCGCCGACTATTGTAGGCCCAAGGGATCGACTATCCTGGGTCTGGCCGCGGCCATCTGTTGATCCTGTTGGCCAGCGGTTGAGGGCGCATGAGGGTGAGAAGCAGGTCCGGCAGGCAGCGTGTCTCGCGAAGCACCGCATCCCTGGGCGCGCTCGCCCTGACTCTGGCCGTTGCCGGGTGCGGTTCGACTTCTGCAAGCCAGACCGCCGGCCTGACGTTCAGGCCGTCTCTGGCGACTAGCCCGACGCCAACGGTGCCTCAGACCCCAACGCCGTCGCCGTCCCCGGCGCACGGCACCTTCACAGCCACGGGGTCAATGACGACGAATCGCCACGGGGCCACCTCAACTCTCTTGCTGGATGGTCGTGTCCTCATCACCGGTGGCGTGACTTCAAGTACGACTGTGTCAAACGAGGGGCTCAATACCGCGGAACTCTACGACCCGGTCACCGGAGCCTTCGCCCTAACTGGCTCGATGAAGGTGGCACGCAACCGGCATTCCGCCTCATTGCTGTCGGACGGCAAAGTGCTGGTAGCTGGCGGTTCCGCAGATGACTCAGCGGAGCTATACGACCCGGCCACAGGAACGTTCGCGCAAACCGGGCAAATGCTGGACTCCGTATCGTGGCAGACAGCGACCACACTCATCGATGGCCGTGTCCTGCTGGCTGGCGGCCAGAATAACCATGGCTATGTCGCTAAGGCTGAGATCTACGATCCGACCACCGGCACTTTCGTGCGCACGGGACCCATGTATGCCGCGCGTGAAGACGCCGCCGCAACTCTGCTCCAGGACGGGCGTGTTTTGATCACCGGCGGCGATCAAGGTCAGGAATGCGGCGAATGTGGCGACCCGGGTGTGTACCTCAACTCGGCCGAGATCTACAGCCCCAAGAGCGGCAAGTTCACCCGGACAGGGTCCCTGGCACAGAAACGGGATGACGCTACGGCGATCTTGTTGAGGGACGGCCAGGTCCTTGTCACCGGCGGATACAACAGCAAGGACGGTAGCCTGACCACAGCCGAGCTGTACAACCCGAGCACGGCGAAGTGGACGAAGACCGGATCGATGGTCGTCCGTCGTTCCGGATCAGCTGCTGCTTTGCTTGCAGACGGCCGGGTTCTGATATCGGGAGGGACCGCCGACGACCCGGCCGCAGAACTCTACATTCCGACGACTGGCAAGTTCGCCGCCGCCGGATCGGTCGTCGGGTACGACATCGAAGTCCGGCTGCAAGACGGCCGAGTCCTGCTGCCTGGAATCCCGTCGGAGCTGTACTGGCCCTAGCCGTTGGAGCCGGGCACGAGCTGAGTTTCACCGGTCACCGTCGGCCGGGTGCGTGACTCCGAGGTCGCCGCTGAGGTTCTCGACGGCGCCGGTACCGCGGGTTCACCGGCCTCCGCGCAGCCCTTCGCGCCTTGGGCGCCGCTCAAGCCAACCAGCCCAGAGCTCGCGTCGCGAACCCTACTTGTCTTTGTCCGACGAGACCCGCATCTCGTACTCGCGGCCGGCGGCGCGGCGGCGGTCGTGCATGGAGAGGATCCTCTTGCGCAGGCGGATCGACTTGGGCGTGACCTCGACCAGCTCGTCGCTGCCGATGAATTCGATGGCGGACTCGAGTGTCAGTTCGCGCGGCGGAGTCAGGCGAATCGCCTCGTCGTGCGAGTGGGTCCGCATGTTGGTCAGCTTCTTTTCCTTCGTGGCGTTGACGTCCATGTCCTCGGGGCGAGCGTTCTCGCCGATGACCATGCCCTCGTAGACCTCCTCGCCGGAACCTATGAACAACTCGGACCGCTCCTGAAGGCTGTAGAGCGCGTAACCGTTCGAGGTTCCCTGGCGGTCGGCCACGAGCACGCCATTGGTGCGGTGGGTGACCTCGCCGGCCCACGGGCCGTAGCCCTCGCCGATCTGGTGCATCAGCGCGGTGCCGCGCGTGTCGGTCAGCAGCTGGCCGCGGAAGCCGATCAAGCCGCGGACGGGGATGACGTATTCCATCCGGACGCGGCCGTCGGCGTCGGTGCTCATCTGCTCGAGGCGGCCCTTGCGGTCGGCCAGAGCGGCCTGAACGGAACCGATGAAATCGGGCGGGATGTCGACGGTGATGCGCTCGTACGGCTCGTGCGTCTCGCCGCCGATGGTTTTGAGGATGACCTCGGGGCGACTGACCTGGACCTCGTAGCCCTCTCGGCGCATCTGCTCGATCAGGATGGCCAGCTGCAACTCGCCGCGACCCAGGACTTCGTAGGTGTCGGCCGACTCGGTGGGCTCGAACTGGATCGAGACGTTGCCGAGGACTTCGCGCTCGAGCCGCTGGCGGATGTGGCGGCTGGTCACGTACTTGCCCTCGCGGCCGGAGAGCGGCGACGTGTTGGCGCCGAACGTCATGCTGAGTGTGGGAGCGTCGAGATCGAGGCGCTCCATCGGCCGCGGATCCGCGGGGTCCGTGATGGTGTCGCCGATCGTCACGTCGGGAATGCCGGCCAGGGCCACGATGTCGCCGGGGCCCGCTTCGGTGATATCGACACGCTCGATACCGTGGGCGGTCGTCAGCGTCGTGACGGTGCCCGTGATGGTAATCGTCCGGCCGGGCTCGATCGAACCGTCGGTCGACTCCGGCTCTTCGCGCAAGATCACGATCTTGCCGCCGAGCTTGATCGTGCCGTTCCAGACACGCCCGACCGCCATCCGGCCGACATAGTCGTTCGCGGACAGGTTGGTCACGAGCAACTGGAGCGGGTGGTCCGGGATGAAACGCGGCGCCGGCGTGTGTTCGATCAGCAGCTCGAAGAGCGGGCGCAGGTCCGTGCCGGGCACATCGAGGTCCATCGTCGCGGTGCCGGTCTTGGCGTTTGTATACACAACCGGGAAGTCGATCTGCTTCGAGTCGGCGCCCAAGTCCATGAAGAGCTCGTAGACATCGTCGAGGACTTCGGCACAGCGGGCGTCGGAGCGGTCGATCTTGTTGATCGCCACTACGACGGGCAGGTGATGCGACATCGCCTTCTGGAGGACGTAGCGGGTCTGCGGCAGCGGGCCCTCGGCGGCGTCGACCAGCAGCAGCACCGAGTCGACCATGTTCAGGCTGCGCTCGACCTCGCCGCCGAAGTCGGCGTGGCCGGGGGTATCGACGATGTTGAGGCGGATGCCGTCGTAGTCGACCGCGGTCTGCTTCGCCAGAATCGTGATGCCCTTCTCGCGCTCGAGATCGTTGGAATCCATGACGCGTTCGACCACGATCTGATTGGCGCGGAAGGCGCCGGCCTGCTTGAGCATGGCGTCGACGAGCGTGGTTTTGCCGTGGTCCACGTGGGCGACGATGGCGACATTTCGGACGTCGTCGCGCACGGATGTGGCCGAGTCGCCGGAACGGACCTGGCCGCCGTGTTCGAGTTCGAAGGGCGTGGTGGAACGGGGCGAATCACTCATGGGCCCGCGAATTGTCGCACACACTGAAAGGAACGACCGCCGGAACGAAATGGCTGGCGCGCGCCGCCCGGCGCGGGCGCCGCTACACTCGCGAAATGACCGTAGCCGCCATCGTCCTCGTTCCCGACAAAGCCGTCGCCTTGATAGATGCCGACGGCGAGCCCGCGATCCGCCGCGTGGCCCATTCCGCCTGGTCCGGTGGCGCGATGCCGATCGTGATCGTCTCCGACGACGGCGGCGAGGAGCTGGCCGCCGTGCTCGAGGGGCTCCCCGTCACAATCACCCGCCCCGGCCCGGACGAGCCACGGGGAGTGGCATGGTTCCTCCACGGCCAGCGCGCCGCTCTCGCCGCCGTTGCCGAAGCCACTGCCGGGCTGCTCTGGCCCGCCCGCTGTGGGTGGGTGGATCCGGAGACGGTCACGTCACTCGTCGAGATGCACGGGACTGCGCCCGGCGAACTGATCCGGCCGGCGTTCTCGGGCAAGGCCGGGTTCCCGATCCTCGTCCCGATGTCACTCAACGACAAGCTGGCCGCGTTGCCGGACCTCCACGCCTATCAGGTCGTGGAGAGGCTGATCGCCGAGGGAACGCCCGCACGGATACCGGAGCTGGGCGATCCGGGGATCGCCTTCGACCTCTCGACGCCGCGCGCGGAGTTGCCCGGCTTCGAGGGGCCGCCGGCGCCCGCCGGCGCGGCGGCGGAGTGGAACGCCGAACTCGCCGCTCAGGCCCAGGCGTCGGGCGAGTCGAAGGGCTGATCCGGCGATCGAGGGCCGCCGCAGTCGGGCCGCGGTAACGGTGGATCGCCTAGGGCGCGACCGACGCGCCCGCCGGCCCGGGCGACTCGGTGTACGTGGCACCCGGTATGAGGATGGCCACCGCCTGGCCCACGTTGGTGAACGTGTAGCTCACCTCGATATCAACCAGTGCGACCTGACCGGCCATGGTCTTGGCCGAGTATGTGGCTCTGACAGGCGTCCCATCTGGCTTCGCCCACAAGTCGAAGGAGGTCACGTCGGGCGCGAGTCCGGGAGCCAGGAACGACATGTCGTACAGCGTCAGGCGGCTCAGGTCGGGCGCCCACCAGTGGGTGGCATGCATGTGGTTCAGCGGCTGCCCTGATTGCGTCTCCTGGCCGACCATCTCCAGCGTGTTGGCGTCCTTCAGGCCGAACATCGGGCAGAGGATCTTGTAGCTCGCGAAAGTGGTCGCGGGCGTCCACTTCGCCGCCGGCAGAGTCCGCACCGCCGCCCCGCCGTCGACCAGCATCGCTTCCTGAGCGGTGGCGCCCACATGGAGCGTGCCCCACTGATTGCCGCCCGAGACTATGCCGTCGTACTTCACGACCGCAACCAGCGCCTTGGAAGACACGGTCGCGGTGACCTGTATCCGGCTCTGAACGGTGACGTGAGCGCTGAAGTTGGGGTCGTTCAGCTGCGTCAGCGTCGTGTCGACGGTTTGCGGCAACGGCTGCTCCACCGAACCTGCCGGAACGACCGCGCGCAGCGGCGGCGGAGTGTCCCCCACTCCGCCGTTCAAACCCAGCGAGAACAGCAGGGCGACCACCACGACGGCACCGATCAGCGCGATGCCGCCGTAGATCATGTATGTGGTCTTGTCACGGCCGCCCGGCGCGACCATCACCTGGGGCACCGGCTCAGGCGCGACCGTCCCGTACTTCTCCGAGAACAGACCCTCTGGGATCGCCGGCGCGGCTATGGGCTCCTGGTATGGGGTGCCGCACTTGGTGCAAGGGCCCTCCGAGGCGTCGAAGACCTCGTGACACCGAACGCACCGGACCATCTTTTCCGCCATGAGCCGCCTCCGCCCTATCTAGTGCAGGCCAACGGTGCTGGGACCCTATTGCGCGGCTTTGTCTTTGCCCGGCTCGACGGCTGGTTCCACGCCGACGAATCTCAAGCCGAGGTCAGAGTACTGCTCCAGCTCTGGCAGGGACGGCGATCCCAGCATCAAATCGGTGCCGGACTGAGTCTTCGGGAAGGCCATCACCTCGCGGATGTTCGTCTGGTGCGAGAACAGCGCCGCCCAACGGTCGATGCCCATGGCGATGCCACCGTGCGGCGGGGCGCCGTAGTCGAATGCCTCCAGGATTCCGCCGAACAGCTCGTTCATCTGTTCGAGGGTGTAGCCCTGCAGCGCGAAGCTCCGCTCCAGCAATGCTCGCTTGTGGATCCGGACCGATCCACCGCCAAGCTCCCAGCCGTTGAGCGCGATGTCGTACTGCATCGCCCGCGCCCTGCCGGCCGGGTCCGCGTGCGAGGGCTTGTAGGCATCGCCCGACGCGGTAACCAACAGTTTCTCGTCCTCCGGAACGACGCCGCTGAACGGGTTGTGCGTGGCGTGCCAGCGGCCGAGATCAGCCTCCCACTGGTACATCGGAAAGTGCATGACCCAGCAGTACGCCAGGACGTTTTCGTCGGCGAGACCCAGGCGCAGCCCAAGGTCCTGGCGCAGGCGGCCGAGCACGTCCGCCACGCGCTCGTGATCGGCGTCGGCGACGATCAGGATCAGGTCGCCCGGCTGGCCGGTCGCGGTCTTCACGATCGCGGCGATTCGCTCGTCGCCCAGGAACTTGGCAATCGGCGAATGAGCGGTGCCGTCGGCGGCGACCGATACGTGGGCAAGGCCTTTGGCGCCGAAGCGGCGGACGAACGACACCAGCTCATCGATCTGCGAGCGGCTCGACTCGCCCATGCCGGGCGCGACGATAGCCTTGACCCGGCCGCCCGCAGCCAGCGCCTCGTCGAACACCTTGAAGCCGGTCTCACCGAAAGCGGCCAGCGCCGGTGCCAGGTCCACGAGTTCCATGCCGAACCGCAGGTCGGGCTTGTCCGAGCCGAAGCGTTCGATCGCGTCGTGATAGTCGATGCGCGGGAAGGGCAGCTGCTGGATAGGCCGGTCGGGCACCACCGCAGCGCTGACCTCGACGATCATCGCCTCTACGAAGTCCATGACCCGCTGCTCGTCGACGAAGCTCATCTCCAGGTCCAGCTGGGTGAACTCCGGCTGGCGGTCGCCGCGCAGGTCCTCGTCGCGGAAACAGCGGGCAATCTGGAAGTAGCGGTCCATGCCCGCGACCATGAGCAACTGCTTGAGCTGCTGGGGGCTCTGCGGCAGAGCGTAGACCGAACCCGGCTGGAGACGGCTGGGGACGATGAAGTCGCGCGCTCCTTCGGGCGTGGACTTGAGCAGGATCGGCGTCTCGACTTCGACGAAGCCGGCGCGGTGATGGCACTCGCGGATCGCCTGGACCAGCTTGGACCGAAGCAGCAACCGCTCGAGCATAGGCCGGCGGCGGATGTCGAGGTAGCGGTAGCGCAGCCGCAGGCTCTCGTCCACCGGGGCGTCGGGCTCGTTGATGTAGAACGGCGGGGTCTCGGCCTCGCTCAGAATCGTGATCTCGCGAACCTTGACCTCGATGTCGCCGGTCTCGAGATCGGCGTTCTCGGAGCCGGCGTGGCGGCGTGCAACGGTGCCCTGGACCTGCAGGACGAACTCCGGGCGTACCCGGCTCGCGACCTGCGCTGCTTCCGGCGACTCGGCCTCGTTGATGACGAGCTGGGTCAAGCCGTAGCGGTCGCGCAGGTCGATGAAGTGGAGCCGGCCGTGGTCGCGGCGGCGGTGAACCCAGCCGGCGATCCGGACATCCCGACCCTCATCCCCGGCCCGCAAGTCGCCGCACGTTACGTCGCGGTAGGGCGTTGCGGGGCCGAATGCGGCTTCGTGGGAGATGGATGGTTGGGCGGGCTCACTCATGCCACGCATCGTACCGGACGGCGCCGGGTGGCGGGGGCGGTACGGGCCGGAGATCGGCGCGGGCGCGGGACCGGCGCGGGGCCGGCGCGGGACCGGCGGGGGACCGGCGGGGGACCGGCGCGGGCCGGGTCGGCGGCGACCGTTCGCCCGCGGCCTAACGCTCGACCCGAGCAGTTCAGTTCGGCGATGGGCTGCAGAACGTCTGGTATGTCGAAACGCCCGGCAGCCAGCGGAAGCTCGCGACGACTGCCTGAGCCCGAGCGAGTTGCGTCTGGTCGGACGTGTGCGCCTCGAACGTAGGGTTGTTGGGCCAGCCGAATTCGGCGCCCGGGCGCGGGATCTCCCAACTGGTGATCGTGCCGTCGACAGTCTTCTGGACGGGGTTCGGCCCAACGGTCGCGTTGGGTTTGGTGTTGCCCATGCACATTGGGGCAGGCCCACCACCGCGCCAGTAGATCTTCAGGACGATGCCGCCCGGAGGAACGTCAAAGGTGTCTCCAGTGCATGTCGTCCACGATCCCTGGGTATCGGTACCACTCGTGCAGTTCTGGTGCCAGCCCCCTACCCCAATCGCAGCCACCAGATACTGAACCCCCAGGTCGACCGACTGGTCCGCCGAAATGACCGACCAGTCGGTCGGATAGTCGAACGAAAAGTCGGGATTCTCGAAATGGCCCGGCGTGCCCGGCAACGTGGGCGCGGGACCAGCCGAGCCGGTCGAGGGCGGCGCCGACCCGCCCGAACAGCCGCCGGCCGCAATCGCCGCGCCGATCACAACCGCCGAGAATGCGCGCGTCCAGCGAGCCATCGTTCACTCCCCGCCCGGCCGGTCCTGCCGGGCCCTGGCGATAGTACGCAGCAGCCAGCCCGCGGGACCACCGGCGCACGGCTTGCGGGACCACCGGCGCACGGCTTCCGTGCCCACCTGGTGGGCATACCGAACGAGGGCCGAAGGGAAAGGGTTCCGGCCGCGTCGAGTCTGCCCGATTACGACGTCATTCAGGACCGAACAGTCGCTGCGCCCCGCTCGCCAGACCTTCGAAAGTCGAACTTGCATGTGGGATTGGGCAGGATCGCCCTGCCCGGACTGGGGTGGCGAGTCGTCGTGTCGCTTGTGCCCACCGGGTGAGCGCCCGCGCGCTAGGATGACCCATAGGGTCAGAATTGCCAGCAGGACCGGGCAGATTCGACGCCGGCCCCGCGGCGCCCCGTCGCCGTTCCGCCCGTCATCGGACCCGGAATGGTGCCCCGTGTCCCGGAATGACGATGTCCACGCCGTCGAGTACGCGGCGGCGGTTGCGCGCCAGCTCTTCCTGGTCGGCCGAATATGGGTCGACCCCCGGCGTTTGGTCGGACCGCCACCACAGATGCGTGAAAGCCTGGCGGGCGTCGGCGGTGTCGACGACCAGGCTTGCGTCTTCCGGCGTGTGGCCGGGGGTGACCCAGATCGTCGTGTTCGGGGCGAGATGCCAGCCGTCGCCCGCGTGCGGCTCGACATGATCGTCGCGGCGAACCGTCCGGAAGTCGACGATTTCCGCGTGGCGGAAGAGGGCGATGTTGACGGTGTGGTCGAGGTGGTGATGCGACACGAAGACATGGCTCACGTCGTCGGGCGTGAGTCCGAGCCGCTCGATCGGGTCGAGGATCAGCGAGCGGCTCCGGACCATTCCGGGGTCGACGACGATCACGCAGTTCCCGTCGCGGACCAGCCGGCCGTACCGGCCACGGAAGGCGTGTCCGCATAGCCGACCGCGAGGACGTCGACTCGGGCGAGCCCGGCACCTTCAGCCATCGACGGCTCCTCACTATCCGTGGTGGTGGCTCTTCGACGCTCGCGCCAACTCGCGGGCCAGGTCCGCCAGCGGGACGAGCCGCTGAGTGCCCGCCTCGAGGTCCTTGAGTTGGACGTTTCCCTCGGCCAGCTCGTCGCCGATGATCACCGCGAAGTGGGCGTGCTCCTTCGATGCCGTCTCGAGCTGCCGGCCGAGTTTGCGCGGCGCCAGTTCGGCTCGGACGGACAGCCCCTCGGCCCGAAGCAGCGACGCCACTCGCAGCCGCGAAACCGTGTCGGCCGGGTCCGCACCGGCGACGACCGCCAGCGGCGGGGCTTCGGTCACCGTCTCGGCGCCGACCTCCTCGAGCGCCAGCAGCACGCGGTCCAGGCCCAGCGCAAAGCCGATCGCCGGCGTCGCTCGCCCGCCCAACAACTCCACGAGGCCGTCATACCGGCCGCCGCCGCCGAGCGCCTGCTGCTGTCCCTCAGCCCCGCGGCGGTAGAACTCGAATGCGGTCCGGGCGTAGTAGTCGAGGCCGCGGACGAGCGTCGACTCGATCCGATATGGCACGCCGCAGGCGTCGAGATGCGCCCGAACCGACTCGAAGTGCGCCGCGCAGGCTTCGCACAGGTGGTCTGAAATCCGCGGCGCCGCCGCCACCAGCGCGGCCATCGCCGGATCCTTGGAGTCGAGCAGGCGCAGCGGGTTCAACTCGAGCCTCCGCCGTTCCAGCTCGGGCAGTTCGGCCGCGTGGCGCGAAAAGTAGGCCTTGAGGGTCTCGAGATACGCCGGCCGGCACGCCGCATCGCCGATCGAGTTGATCAGCACCTGGACGTCCGGCACGCCCGCCTCGACGTAGAAGCGGCGCCCCATCTCGATGACCTCGGCGTCGACGGCCGGGCCCGGATCGCCGATCACCTCGGCGTCCCACTGCCAGAACTGGCGGTAGCGGCCGGCCTGCGGACGGTCGTAGCGGAACATCGGCCCCACCACGGTCAGCTTCACCGGCTGCGGCAGGGTCTGCATGCCGTGCTGGACGAAGGCCCGAACGATGCCGGCGGTCGCCTCCGGTCGAAGCGCCCACGACTCCGAATCCTCGGTCCGCGGCGCGATCCGGAACAGCTCCTTCTCGACTACGTCGGTGGCCTCGCCGATCCCCCGCTCGAAGACCGCGGTCTGCTCGAAGAGCGGGATCTCCATCTCGCGATACCCGTAGCGGGCGGCGAGCGATCGGGCGATTCCCTCGAGTCGGCTGAATCCGGCGCGGACTTCGGGGAGTAGGTCCCTTGTGCCCCTGGGGGCGCGATATGACGGCATGCCGGAAGTCTAGCGACTGGACGGACGGGTCGACCGGCGGCCGCCGCGCCGGTGGCCCGCCGGCAACGCGCCGCAGCGCCGACCGCCGCGCGCCAGCCGCCGAGCCGAGCCGCGGCGTCGACCGCAGCCGCGGCGTCGACCGCAGCGCCGACCATCGTGTGCCGGCAACGCGCCGGTTGCGCGCCGCGCCGCCGCGCCGACCATCGTGCGCCGGCAACGCGCCGGTTGCGCGCCGCGCCGCCGACCGCCGAGCCGAGCCGAGCCGCGGCGTCGACCGCAGCCGTGCTTCCGCCGAGGGTCCGGGCGCCCGCAGCCGACCACCACCCACCTGGGCGATCGCGCCCGAGGTTTGACCTTCGCACAATTCCCATATACGCCTGGGGCGAGTGCTATGTAACCGGCCGGCCCGACGCGGGCCCACAAGTGACGCCGTGGCCGGGGAATGGGCCGATGCCGGGCGCTCTGTTAGCCGTCAGCGACAGACAGAGCGACCCACTCGGCCCTGGCTCGACTCAACACGGCACCATCCGACGGCGCACGTGGCCTTGCCATTCCATACCACTCCCCCGGAGAGTAGAAGACAATTCCAGTCCAACGCACGGGCAGGCCGAACGCCGCCACGGCCGCCACGGCCGCCGGCGCCGCCGGCGCCGCCGCTTCGCCCACGGGCAGGCCGAACGCCGCCGCTCCGCCACGGCCGCCACGGCCGCCGGCGCCGCCACCGTGCAGATAGCGCCGATTTGAACGATTCGCGCCGGCGCTCGGTCTTGTCTTGCGAACCCGCACAATTGGGCGGACGGACAAGGGGAAGTTATGGTGGAGGTTCAGCTGGCCGCGACATCAGTCGCCGAGGGAACAGAGACCACCTTCTCGGCCGTGATAGGGCGTGAGCTGCCCGGGTCATACCGGCTCGCCGGCTACATCCTCGGCGACGCCGTCGAGGCCCAAGATGCGGTCCAGGAGGCGCTCGAACGGGCCTGGGCGGCCTGGCCAAAGCTCCGTAATCCCGACGCGGCGAATGTCTGGTTCGGCCGGATTCTCGTCAACGTCTGCCGCACAAGGCTGGCCGTACGCAAACGAACGACCGTCCGCGACCTGCACGAGGATCTGGACCTTGCTGATCACAGCGACCCGTTCCGAGACTCGCTGCTGCGCGACTCGGTGGGCCGAGCCCTGGCGGAGCTGACGGACGATCAGCGCATCGTCATCGTCCTGCGCTTCTGGGGCCGGCTGTCGATGCCGGAGATCGGCGAGCGGTTGGGGATCCCCGAGGGAACGGCCAAATCGCGCCAGCACTACGCACTCGAAACGCTCAGGCGGGTCCTGGAGCGTGACGAGGAGGATCAGCGATGAACACCAACGATGTAGAACGTCGCCTGGAAGCGCTTGCCGCGAGCAGCGCCAGCCCGGAACTGCCGCCCGCCATCCTCGACCGAATGGCTCAGCTCGAGGCCGGCGCGGAGTCCGCGCTCGCCCCGGTCAACCTCGACGCGACGCCAGTGATGCACCGCGTCCGTGCCGGCGGCCCAAGGTCCCGCGGCCTGACGCTGCTCGGCGTCGCGGCGGTGCTTGCGATCTTTGGCGGCTTGATCTACGCGGGCGGCAGCCGGCCGATCCGGAAGGCGCCAGTGGCGACGCCTTCGCTCCTGTCCCTGCCCGGACCAACTCCGGCTTTCCAGGCCCTGCCTCAGCCCACGCCACCGTTCTCGCTGGGGTCGTGGCGGAAGGTCCAGACCTTCAATGACGGGTGGAACTTCGGGTCGATCTGGGGCGGCGGGCCAAACCCCGGAGTCTGGCTCTCATACCAGAACGGCGAGATCGTCGGCATAGCCGAACGCTACGACTCAGCCGAGCATCAGCAGAACTGCATCTTGCAGTCGAAAGACGGCACCACCTGGACCTGCAGCCTGGTGCCCACTCCGAGCGGGGAACCTTGTGGTACTGGTCCATGCCCGGTGGTAACCGGCCTCGCGGTGCACGACGGACGTTGGGTGGCAGTTGGCTACAGCAGCTTCCGCAGCCCTCAGGACGAATCCCCTGGAGCACCCAGTCCGGACCCGGCCAATCCGAATGGCGACGTGTTCCTGGCCTGGACGTCGCCCGACGGAAGAGCCTGGACCGAGCAACCAGGCGCAAGGACCGTTCAGGCGCTCTCCGGCGCGATGGGGATCGGCCTGCCTTCGCTGCCAACGCTGGTGTCCATCAAGAGTGGCTTCTTGATGTCGAGTTGCTACGGCGACCGGCCGGGACTCTGGACGAGCTCCGACGGGGTCAGTTGGCAGCCCGCCGCGATGACACCCGGCTCACAGACGATCTCCTGTGCAACTCTGGGTTCCGCGACAACCGCCGGCTACATGGCCAGCGGCCGATGTTCTAGCGGCAGCATGGCGTACCAAGCTTGTGTGGCATTCTCGACGGACGGGACGACGTGGACAACGTCCGATCCCACTGCCGCGGCCTCGCCGGACCTGGCCGCACAACTCGTTATCGCCCTGCCCGGCGGTCCGGTCTACGTTGCAGGGCGATGGTTCGTCCCGCTCGAGACTATCCAACCCTGGGCCAGCGGCCTCGAGTACCAAGCCTCGTCGGCCGACGGGCTTCACTGGACCGTCTTCACCACCAACTGGCCCGATGCGCTCTCGACCGAGCCGGGACTCAACGAAGGCGACTACCACCCGGCGGCGTTCACTCAGCTGGCCGACGGCGGCTTCTGGGGCATCAACGACGGCCCCAGGCTCTACGTCAACGCCGCGTTGCCGAGCCCCGGCTACACGCTGGTGCCGGAAGCTGCGAGCACTTATTGGTCGGCGACCGGGTACAACTGGCAGAGGATTGGTGCCTCCCCACCGGGATGGGCCATCGCCGTCGTCGAAACGCCCACCGGGCTCGTTGCATTCATGACCGCAAGGACAACCCACGACGACGGATCGGTGACTGACACAACGTCGGTCTGGGTCGCCGCGAAGAAGTAACCCGGAATCAAAACGGCGCCGTCCACGCGGGCGGCGCCGCTCTTAGTTGGCGAGCGCCTCAGGCCACAACGTTCCCGGTGTCTTCGCGCAGGGCGGAGCCCAGGCACGAGAAGAACCGCCGCACGGCCATGACCACGGCACGCTTCGAGATGCCACCTTCGACCGACAGGTAGTAGTCGAAGAAGAACTTGCCGTTGCCCGAGACGGAGGCGCGGATCATCTTGACCTGGTCGTTGACCCGGTTGATGTAGGCCAGCTTGTCCGCCTGCGCGGCCTCGGCCGAACCGAAGATCGCGTAGATGGAGATCAGGCGGCCGTCCGGGTCGGGGCGCAGGTAGCAGCGGTAGTTGTCCTTGACGATGAGGTCGCCGTCGGTATCGACGGAGACCTCCATATAGGCCTCTTCGAACAGCTGCCTCAGCGCGTCCGCGGTGATCCCCTCCGGATAGATGAACTCGTCAGACACCCGAACCTCCTTTTGATCGGCTCCCGGAGCCTCGTTCTCCCTGCAGCGACGGCCGCGCGACGCGTTATGGCGGACAATTACCGACCGTCGGACTATACCGGACCGGCGGGCGGACGAGAACCAGCTGACGTCCTCAGGGTGCCCTCTGCGTCAGCTCAAGTCGCGCTGGACCGAAATGACGTCTTTGAGCTGCTCGAGGCGGCTCATGACTCGCGCCAGCTGGGCAACCGAAGCCACTTCCAGCGTAGCCTTGACCGTGGCAATCCGGTCGGGCGTGACCGCAACAGTCGCGGCCAGAATGTTGACCTTGTTCTCGGCCACGACCTGGCTCACGTCCGAGAGCAGGCCCGTTCGGTCATACGCCTCGAGGCGTATCGAGATCGGGTAGGTCTGCTGCACCTGGCCCTCCCACTCGACTTCGATCATCCGCGCGGTCTCGCGCTCGCCCATGATCGTCTGGCAGCTTCGCAGGTGGACCGTCACGCCCTTGCCGCGAGTGATGAAGCCGATGATCGGATCGCCCGGAATCGGGTGGCAGCATTTGCCGAAGCGGACCAGCAGGTCCCCCACTCCCTTGACCCGCACGCCGCCCTGACGAGATGGCGTGGGTGGCGGCGCGGTCGGCGGCAGGGCAAGTTGCGCATCGTCCACGACGCCGAGCCGGCTGACGACCTGCTGCGCGCCGATCGCCCCATATCCGATCGCGGCATAGAAGTCGTCAAGGGCATCGAACTTGTACACCCGGGCAATCTCGAGAATCCGATCCTGGCCGACCGCCTGGAGACTGGTCCGGGCCAGGCGCCGCAGCTCTCGTTCGAGCGACTCGCGCCCGTGGACGATGTTCTCGTCACGTTCCTGGCGCTTGAACCACTGCCGGATCTTCTCCTTGGCGTGGCTGGTTCGGACAAGGTTCATCCAGTCGCGAGACGGTCCGTGCTCGCCCTTGGTCGTGACGATTTCGACGATATCGCCGTTCTTGAGCTTGTAGTCGAGCGGGACCAGGCGATTGTTGATCTTGGCGCCGATGCAGCGGTGGCCGATGTCGGTGTGGATGCGGTAGGCGAAGTCGAGGGGCGTGGCGCCGGCCGGCAGGTCCTTCACTTCGCCCTTTGGCGTGAAGACGAAGACCTGGTCCTGGAAGACGTCGAGCTTGACGCCTTCCACGAATTCGGTGGCATCCGACACATCGCGCTGCCAGTCCATGACCTGGCGCAGCCAGGCGAGCTTGGCGTCGTATTCGCGGTCGGCGCGCGAGCCTTCCTTGTAGCGCCAGTGGGCCGCGATGCCGACCTCGGACACTGCGTGCATTGCTTGTGTCCGGATCTGGATCTCGAGCGGCTGGCCGTCCAGGGCGATGACGGCGGTGTGCAGGCTCTGATACAGGTTCGGCTTTGGGACGGCGATGTAGTCGTCGAACTGGTTCGGGATCGGCCGCCACATCGAGTGGACCACGCCCAGCGCCGCGTAGCAGTCCTTGACCTCGTCCACCAGGACCCGGATCGCGTAGACGTCGTAGATCTCGCCGATCTCGGCGCCCTTGCGCTGCATCTTCTTCCAGATGCTGTACAGGTGTTTCGGCCGGCCGGACAACTCGGCCTGAATGCCCGCTTCGCGCAAAACCGGCCGCAGGGCGTCGATGGCTCGGTGGATGAAAACCTCGCGGCCCTTGCGTCGGGTGTCGAGCATGCGCGCCAGTTCGCGGTATGCCTCCGGCTCGAGCGTCTTGAAAGCCAGGTCCTCCAGCTCCCACTTGACGCTCCAAATGCCCAGGCGCTCGGCCAGCGGGGCATAGATCTCGAGCGTCTGGTGGGCGATGCGGGCCTGCTTGTCAGACGGCAGCGCATAGAGGGTGCGCATGTTGTGGAGCCGGTCGCCGAGTTTGATCAGGACGACGCGAATGTCGTCGGCCATGGCCAGAAACATCTTGCGGATGTTCTCGGCCTGCTGTTCCTCGTGGCTGTGCGTGCTGAATTTCGAGAGTTTCGTAACGCCGTCGACGAGTTGCGCCACTTCGGCGCCGAACTTGTCCTCGATCTCGGCCAGGGTGACGTCCGAGTCCTCGGGGACGTCGTGGAGGATGGCGGCCGTGACCGCGACCGGGTCGATGCCGATATCCGCCACGATTTGCGCCGCGGCCAGCGGATGGGTGATGTACGGCTCGCCGCTGAATCGTGTCTGCCCGCGGTGGGCGACCTCGGCCATCTCGAACGCTTGCCGCAGCGGGGCCAGGTCGGCCTGCGGGTAATGCCGCGCTACGGAGTCACGGACGTGCCGAAACCGCGTCTCGGGCGAGGGCAGCACCTGCAGCCCGAGACGGAGCCGTTCCGCCAGCGGCAGACGCGCGGAGCGAGGCTTGGTTTCCGGCTCCCCGACTTCAGCGGAGGGTGCCGTGGGCTCTATGGACATCGGATTCAGTCTACCAGCCGGTCCACTTGCGACCGCCCGCAGCGACCCGAGCTACAGGCCCAGCAGCGACTGCAGGTCGATCGTCCCGACCAGCGTGACGGAAGCCGCGTTCACTGCCACCGACGTGAAGGTGAAGGGGTTACCGTTGCCGGATTCGACAAGGGTCATCGTCGAGGGCGTCATGCCGGCCACGACCACCTGCAAGGCGCCATTCTTGGTCACCAGGTGCCCCGTCTTCGTCTGGCCCGCGACTGTGAGCGTCAGCTTGTCGGGCGCGGCCAGCTTGACGTTCGTCGCATTGATGCCGAGCAACTTGAGCTGGGTCTTGGCCAGGGTCGCGACTTCGCTGTTGGACAGAGTTAGGGTCGCGGTTGCGGCGGTACCCTTGCCGGTGAGCACGACCGATTCGGCCGTGACCACGCCGCCGTTCGCCGCCGGCACTCGCACTCCGGTCAACGAGCCGCTGACGCTGCCGATGGTGCGGTCGATCAACTCGACATTCGCCAGGGTCACGTCGATCGAGGAGGCGTGCAGGTCGCCGACGCTGACCTGAGTTGAAGTCAGTCGGACGGTATCGGCGTGGCCGAGCAGTATCCGCGGCGGCAGGTTGGCCGCTACTTCCACCTTGGTGTCCGTGCCGGTGAAGCCCGCGCTATTCAGGGCGTTGGTCGCGATCCAGCTGGCCCCGAACGGCAGCCCAAACCAGAGCAGCAGAAAGACGATAACCACCGGCGCCAGCAGCTGGAACAGGCAAGATCGCATCTGTGGTCGCCTTCTTCAGTCGCCTACAAACCCGAGGCGGGCCAGGGCGCGGATCGCTTCCGATCGCTCATCCCACGGCACGGGCCCCTCCGCCATGATTATCGTCTGTTCGTGGCCTTTGCCCGCGAGCAGCACAACGTCGCCCGGTCGAGCGGCGGCGAAGGCCGTGTCGATCGCTGCGCGCCGATCGGCGATCGTCAGGAGATCGCGGCCTCGCTTCCGGCCTGCGGCCTCGGCCCCGGCGGCAATCTGGTCGAGGATCGCGCCACTGTCCTCGCCGCGGGGGTCCTCGTCGGTGACCACGACCAGCCGGCAGCGCTCCCCGGCCACCCGGCCCATCATCGGCCGCTTCTGGACGTCGCGTTCGCCGGCCGAACCGAAGACGGCGATCAGCCCACCGCCACCCGCCGAAGCCAGCGGCGCCAGAATGTCCAGGACCTTCTCCAGGGACGCCGGCGAGTGGGCGTAGTCGACGATCACACCGAACGGCTGGCCGCTATCCACTCGATCCATCCGCCCCGGCACGCCCTGGACGGCGGCGAGGCCTGCCCGAATCTGCTCCTGCTCCAGGCCGAGCGCCTCGCCGAACGCAATCGCGGCCAGAGCGTTATGGACGTTGAACCGGCCCGCCAGGCGCAGTTCCATCGCCCCAGTCCATCGGGGAGTGGCTACGTTGAGGAGCATCAGCCGCGGGCCCTCATCAACTGCCGTGGCCCTTACGTCCGCAGCGGCCGACTCACCGTAGGTGATCACCCGGGCACCGGCGACCAGCGCCGCTTCCGCGAATAGATGCCCGGCCGGGTCGTCGGCGTTGACGATCGCCGCCCGCGGCCATGCTCGTGCGAGCTTCTTGGGCCGATCGTCGCCGCCGAGCCCGCGAAAGAGGCTCAGCTTGGCGTCCCGGTATGCCTCGAACGTGCCGTGGAGTTCGAGATGCTCGTGGGTCAAGTTCGTGAATATGGCCACGTCGTATGCGATCTCCGCGACACGCGACAACGCCAGCCCATGCGACGTGGTCTCGACGACGGCCGCGGAATTCCCGGCGGCGGCCATGGCGCGAAGGATCCGTTGCAGCTGAGGTGATTCGGGAGTAGTGACGTGCTCGCGGTTGGCGCTGCGCACCGAACCGATCTGCGCGGCCGCGGTCGTGATCAGCCCGGTCGAGATGCCGGCCGCCTCCAGGACTGCCGTGACCAGAAACGCGGTCGTCGTCTTGCCGTCCGTGCCGGTAACGCCGACGACGCCCAGCTCGCGGCTGGGGTCGCCGTACCACCACGCGGCAGTGGCAGCCAGGGCGCGGCGAGCGTCGTCGACGACGATCTGCGGCACCGGCACGCCGGGCAGCGGCCTCTCCACGATCGCGGCCACAGCCCCGAACGCGGCCGCGGCGGCGACGAAATCGTGGCCGTCGGAGCGGCCGCCGGGCACAGCCACGAATACGGATGCGGCTCGTACGTGGCGCGAATCGAACGTCACTCCGCGGATTGCCAGCGCCCCGATCGCTGCCTCACGCTGCCGCCCGGCGGACTCGGCGGACTCGGCCGGACGAACCGTGCGCAACCGGCCAGTCGCCTCGAGCCGCTCGATCAGCTCCCCGAGCCGTCGCGGAGCGGTGGGCTCGGCCGCCGCCATCAGCCGGTCCAGAGATTCGGCCGTGGCCCTATCCGCGGCGTCGTTCACTCGGCCTTCTCCTCGGTCTTCTCCTCGGCCTTCTCCTCGGCCTTCTCCTCGGCGGGCGAGTGCGGGCGGCCCCGGACCTTGCGGATGCCGTGGCGCCAGGCTCCGATTCGATCCTGGGCGACCTGCGCGCTGTCGAAAGCCAGCCGGCCGGCCGGGTCGAGCACGAGGTCCCAGGCGCCGACGTACTTGATCTCGCGCCCGCCGAAGCCAGTCTTGAACTGCTCGATGCCTTCATGCGAGATGCCCCACATGTCGTAGCTGACGGCGCCCTGCTCCTTCGAAGTGCGCATCGCCTCCCACTTCAGCAGGTAGTTGGCCCGGCTCTCGGCACCGGCCTCGGTCATACCGCCGTACGGCTCCACAACCCGGTTGCCGACGCGCAGCAGGAAGAGCGTCGCCATCCCTACGCCGTCCGATCCCTCGGCAATCAGCAAGCGCGCCATCCCGAGCCGGGCGAACGCCTGCCACACGCCCAGATACGACTCGTACGTCCGGATCACGAAACCGGCGCGCCGGGCGGTCTCTCGATAGATCGAATAGAACTCCGGCAGCCGCTCGACGCCGGCATCGACGACCCGAACCTCGCCCTTGCGGGCCTTGTTCACGTACTGGCGCCACTTCTTGCGGAGCTCGCCCCACAGCACTGTTTCGTCCGGGGTTAGGTCCACCTGACGGGTACGGGGCGGCTGGATCGGCGTGCCGGTCCGCCAGCCGGAGTGGCGAAGGGCGTGGCGGAACTCGCCGTCCGTATCTACGGGTCCGTTCAGCTCGATCTCGGGCTCGATGCGAACGTGCGAGACGCGAGTACCACTGCCACGGACGGCCTCGCGAAGACCGGCCGTGAAACCCTCGAGCGTGGCCGCGTCCCAGCGCTCCAGGACTGGGCCGCGCGGCGCATACGCGAAGGCCCACGGAAACATGCGGGGCCTGCGGATGAGCAGCTGCACGCCGAAGGCGCTCTCGCCGCCGACGTTCGCGCCACCGACGTTCGCGCCGGCCGCAGCGCCCGCCCCGCCGCCCGTGCCGGACGCCTCAGCGGCGGCAGACCCAGGGGCCGCGATCGTGGACCCCATGAATCGCAGCGGCGTCCAGCCGTTCGGTGCCTTGACTTCCGCCCAGGCGCTGGTCTGCAGGTAGGAGCCCGGGTTCGAACGGGAAACGAAGGCGTCCCAGGCGGACAACTCGGGAACCAGATCCACGACGGAGGCGCTGCTCGGAGGGCTGGCCGGCCCGGCAGATGCTTCCTTCGTGAACCGCTCTGACATCAACTGGCCTCCTACCCGGGGCGAACCGCTCGAACCTGAGCCGCTCCGATTGTAGGCGGCCGGGCGGACGGGGTCGCAATGCGGCCGGACGTGCCTCAGACAAGTCCGTCGGCGGTAGCCGAATCCTAGCCGTCGGGACCCGCCCCCGGGCCGCTGCCCTTGGGCCCGCGCCGATCCTCGGGCGTGACGGTGGCGCGCGGGTGAGATGCCGTGTACGCGGCCCGCAGTCTGGCGGGAGAGACGTGGGTGTAGATCTGCGTCGTGGCCAGACTCTCGTGCCCGAGCAACTCCTGTACGACCCGCAGGTCCGCTCCCCCGTCGAGCATGTGAGTGGCGAAGCTGTGGCGCAGAGTGTGTGGCGAGACGCCTTCAGGCAGACCGACCGCAACCCGCAGCCTCTCGAGCCGATACCGCAGGCCCCGAACTCCTAGCGGGTCGCCGAGGTGGTTCAGGAAGAGCGCGTCGGTTACGGGGCCGTCCTGGGCCACGGCGTCCGTGCCGGCGCCGCCCTCTGCGGTAACGGCCTGGGCCGTCAGTACCGGCCGGCCGGCCTCGAGGTACCGCGCCAGGGCCGCTCGCGCCGGTCCTCCCAGCAGCGAGCCCCGCTGCTTGCGGCCCTTGCCGGTGACCCGCACCTCGCCCCGCTTCAGGTCGACTGACCCGACCGTCAGCGATGCAAGCTCGCTGATCCGCAATCCGGCGGCGTACGCGGTCTCGATGATCGCCACGTCCCGCAGCGCCAGTGCCTCCGCAACCGCCGAGTGAACCCCCGTTCCCGCGTCAGGAGACAAGACGCCCCCGCCGCCGTGGCCCTGCTCCGCCGCGGCTTCGATGAGCCGTTCCGTCTCCGCCACAGTCAGCACTTCGGGCAGTCGCCGCGATTGCCGCGGCGTGCTCAACGCCGCCAGCGGATTACCGGCGGTGAGGCCCTGACGAGTGGTGAATCTGTAGAACGAGCGGAGCGCGGCCAGCCGCTGAGCCACCGTCCGGCGGCCGTGGCCCTCGCCCAGGACCGCCATGTAGGCACGCAACGACGCCCGGGACGGCGCCCGCCAGTCAAGGCCGTTGGCCGAAACCCAATCGAGGTAGCCCTCCAACCCCGTCCTGTAGGACCGGAGCGTGTTGGGCGACGAGCCGCGAGCCTCGAGTGCCTGGAAGAACCGTCCAGCCGCGGCAAGCGCCGCCGCCGCACCCGCCGGATCGGCCGCCGGCCCGGCGTTCATTCCGCTCGGCGGGCCCCGGCGGAGCGGGCCGTCGCGGCCTTACGGGTGGCAGTGGATCGTGACCCGCCGGCTGGGGCGCGAGTCGTGCGGCGCGGTCGGCTCGAGGCAGGCCGGGCCAGTGCCGCCGGGTTGGCCTCGCCGCCCGCCAGTGACCTACCGATCGGGTGGTCGATGCCGGTCAGGTCAATCGCGGCCCCGCAGACGAGGCAGAGCCCCGCTTCACCGTTGCGGCCTACCGGGCCGCTGTCGACGTCGTGCCGAGCCCCGATCGGCTCGTGCGAAGTCGTGAAGCGGCAGGTCGGGTAGCGTGAACAGCCCCAGAACAGCGAGCCCGTCCGGCGCGCCCGGCGAGTGACCAGATGGCCCGTGTTGCAGGTCGGGCAGATTGCCTCGAATGGCAGCGGCGGCGGAGGCGGTGGGCCGTCCTTCTTGATGTAGTCGCACTCGGGATATCGCGAGCAGCCCATGAACGGCCCGAATCGGCCGCGCCGGGCGACGAGAACGCCGCCCTCGGTCCCGCCGCACTTCGGGCACGTCTCAGGCGCCGCCGGCTCGCCGGTGCCGTCCTCGGCGCCTTCGCCGGCCGGCTTGGAGCCGCCGGCCCCGGCCCCGGCCCCGGGCAACTCGCGCGTTTCCTTGTGCTCCGGATACATCGAGCAAGCCAGGAACTCGCCATAGCGGCCGAGGCGGATCATCATCGGATGGCCGAGTGAACACAGCTCGTCGGACGGGCGCGTGGTGAAGTCCGAGCGCTTGAGCTCCTTGGTCTTCTCATCGACCCGAGCCCGGAACGGCGTGTAGAACTCACGGACCAGCGGCACCCACGCTCGCTTGCCGTCCGCCACGTCATCCAGATCGTCTTCCATGCGGGCAGTGAAGTCGAGGTCGACGAACTCGCCGAAGTGGCCGACGAGAAGGTCCGTCACGACCTCGCCCACCGGCTCCGGATAGAGGCGGCGTTCCTGGACCTTGACGTAGCCCCTGTCCGTGATCGTCGAGATCGTCGCGGCGTACGTGGACGGACGGCCGATGCCGTGCTCTTCCAGCGCCTTGATCAGGCTCGCCTCGGTGTANNGCATCGCCCTTCGCCAGGGCCGGCAGGCGGCACTCGGCCTCCTCTTCCTGATCGTCGTGGCCCTCGGTGTAGACCCGCGAGAAGCCGTCGAACGTGGTCCGAGTGGCGTTAGCGCGCAGCTCGTAAACGACCCCCGGTCGCTCGCCGTCGGCGGCCAGGTCGACGCTGGTTGTCTCCATCTCCTTGGTGGCCATCTGGCTGGCCAGGGCTCGCTGCCAGATCAGGCGGTAGAGGCGCGCCTCGTCGCTGCCGAGGCGTTTGGACAGCGCGTCGGGGTCGCGGTGGAAGGATGTCGGTCGGATCGCCTCGTGCGCCTCTTGAGCGTTGCGTGTCTTGGTCTTGAAGGCCCGGCCCTTGGGAGTGGTGTACTCGGGCCCGAAGCGCTCTTCGATGACGCGCGCCGCCTCGGCCATGGCCTGGCTCGACAGCGCCACCGAGTCGGTACGCATGTAGGTGATCAGGCCGACCGGGCCTTCGTCCATCTCGACGCCTTCGTAGAGCCGCTGGGCGGCGCTCATCGTCCGCTTGGGCGAGAAGCCGAGCTTGCGGCTCGCTTCCTGCTGCAGGCTCGACGTCGTGAACGGCGGCGCAGGGCTGCGGTTCGACTTCTTGATGGTGACGTCGGTGACGACCGGGCGGCTGGCCCGGATGGCCGCGGCGTGCCTCTCGGCGGTCTCGCCGTCACCGATTTCCGGCTTCTTGCCTTCAATTCGGACCAGGTCCGCCTCGAACGTCTCTCCGTTCGGCGCGATCAGGACGGCCTTGAGGGTCCAGTACTCTCGGGCGGTGAAGGCCCGGATCTCCCGCTCGCGGTCGACGACGATGCGAACGGCAACCGACTGGACACGTCCGGCCGAAAGCCCGGCCCGAACCTTGCGCCAGAGTAGCGGGCTGAGGGTGTAGCCCACCAGCCGATCGACGACACGGCGGGCCTGCTGGGCATCGACCAGGTTCTGATCGATCGTCCGAGGCTCTGCGAACGCCTTCTTGATTGCCGACTCAGTGATTTCGGAGAAGGTCACCCGCCGGGTTCGTTCGGGCAGCAAGTTCGCCGCTTCCGCCACGTGCCAGGCGATCGCCTCGCCTTCGCGGTCAAGGTCTGTGGCCAGGTACACGAGATCCGCTTTGGCAGCGGCCTTCTGGATCGCCGCAAGCTGCTTCTTGCGGTCCGCGACCACCTCGTACACGGGCGTGAAATCATGGTCGACGTCGACGCCGAGCTGGTTCTTGCCGGGGTTCTCCGGGAGGTCCCGGACGTGGCCGTATGACGCGAGCACGGTGTAGCCCGGGCCCAGATATCGCTCGATCGTCTTCGCCTTTGCGGGCGACTCGACTATCACAAGGTTGCCGCTCATTCGCGGGAGTCTAGCATCAGACCCTCACCTGGCCGTATGCACGGCCGGCCGGCTCTACCGCGGGACGCGTTTCGGGCCCGGGAGCGACCCTCAAACCTCGTGGATTCGGCGCAGCAGCTCCGGGTCGATCTCGTCCGGATTGACGGGCACGGCCGCCTCCTCTTCGTCGACCGCATCCGGAGTGGCCGCCGGCGGCTCGTCTCCGCCGCTCGTGAGCCAGGCAAGCCGGGCGAGCGGCCCCGCTTCGTACCCCGCTTCCGCAGCCGACCGATCGTGCTCGGCCAGCGTTGCCCTCAACGCGTCGGCCTCGGCCATCGAGGCTTGAGGGATCTCGACGAACCGGACGTGGGCCAGCGGCAGCATGAACGTCGACTCGGTCTTGTCGATGAAGACGGGCTTCTTTCCGCCCATAGTCCTCAGGTTGCTGCAGATCAGCACTGTATCCGACGGCTTGGGCTCCATCAGAAGGTCGGCCAGAATCGGCTGCTCGTTCGCGATGTGAACGACGACGTTACGAATCATGGACTCGCCTGTTGGCCGCTCGGGGGCTGGGTCTGATGGACGTATCGGCGCTATGAACGTCAGGAGTAGAAGTCGATTGCGACCCGAACGCTGTTGGAGACCCAGACTCCCACGCCGGCCACGCCGAAGTGGCCGTTCATGATGTTCGCGTAGTGCTCGCACCGGCACCAGTACTCGTTCTGGTAGAAGATCTCGATGGAAATCATCCCGCCCGTCTTCGACGAACTGGGCGAGGCGATGTTCTCGCCCCAACTGCCGCCGCAGTAGCCCGCCTTGCACATCCGTGAGTGCGGGTTTGTGCCCCGCAGGTAATGGCTCAGCAGGCGGTTGTCGGCCATGTACTTCGCGTACGGGCGAGACACGTTGTTCGAGATGCCGGCACTCAACCCAAGTTTTCCCTGCGCGGGAAGCGTGTGGTGGGTAACGCTGCTACAGGTTCCGCTCGACGTAACCCAGCCGCCGGTCCGGGTGCAGTTCATAAGCGCCATGTAATAGACCTCGGACGCGTGCCAGGGCGATGACTTCGTGGCCGAGCCGCCGCCGCTGATCTTGGACGCCGGCCGCGTCTTTACCGTAAACGTGGCCGAGGCCGTTCCGCCGAGGTGAAGTCCACCCGCGGCCCGCGCCGAGTCCTTGACCGTGGCCACGATCGTTGCGCCGACCTTGAACGAAGTCCTTGGACTGAGGGTCAGGACGGTATTGCCCTCGCTCCAGTTCTTGCCGCCCGACACGGGAACGCCGTTGGCCGTGACTGTGAACGCCGCGGCCGTGGACTTGGTATCCATGGCGGTCGTGAACCGGACCGAAATCGGCGAGTTCGTGTCATAGGTCACCGACCCGTCCTGCGGCCGGAACCGCAGTACCTCGGGGGCGGACATAGTGGTGATCTGGAGAGGCGCAATCGGCAGCAGAGTCGCCCCCGCCGCGTCCGTTGCGGCCGTACTCCCGGTGCCCGAAGCGAAGGAAACCAGGAAGGTGGACTTCGACGCCAGCTGAGACTGGGGCGTCGCGGTGAACACCTGCGAGGCATAGTCCGTCGGGTCGTCGCCGACGACGTCGAGCGGAATCTGGCTGGGGCAGAACCCGGTGAGCGGCGGAATGGAGACGCCGTTCGTCGTCGGGCAAACGGGCGTCGGCGAGAGGCCGTTGACGGGCGGGCATGTTCCGTTGAGCGGCGGAGTGGTGGATCCGTCGGCCGCGGTGCACACAGCCATGAGTGTGATTGAGAGGTGGGACTGGACGGTGATGGCCTTGACCGGCCGGCTGAACGTGAGCTGGAACGCGGTTCCGGGAGACACGAGACCGTCGAGGACGTCCGTGGCGACCAGCACTCCGGAGGTAAGCGAACCCGACTTGAAGGAGTCACTCAGCGGGGTTGAGATGCCCAATCCTTGCTGGTCAGTGGCCGTGGTCCCTACGACCACTACGTATGTGGTGAACGGCTGCCAATGCGTATCCGGCGCCAGGGCCAGATTCTCGCCCAAGGCATCCCACTGGAACTTGAGACCCACCTGGGGGGAGATCGAGACCGCGCTCTCGACCGATGCCTCGTTCATCGGCTTGGTGAACTTCAGCCCGAAGGCGACGTCGAGAGGCAGATCCCCATTCGACCTGCCCGAGCTGGCCTGCGGAGGGATCGGCGCAAACGACGCCGGCGTGCCACCTGCAACCTGCTTTGCGGGCAGGCCAAGCAGCAGCGCCGACACCAGAAAGGCTACGGCGACGCCGACGGCCATCACCTGCAGCGCTCCGGCGCCGAGCGGCGGACGCCTCGGGGGACCCTGGATGCGCCGATCGACGTCCGCGATCCGAGCCTGACTCTTGCTCTGCACCAGATCCTTTTCGGCGTATGCCTGGGTCTGGCGGACCGGGACGGCCATCGGGGGCGCAGTTGAGTCGCCGTAGATGCGCCTGGGATCGGTCACCGAACGTCGGACGGGCCCGGCGCCGGTCCGGATCGACGGGCCGCCCTCGACCCGTTTCGAACTCGTGAGAGATACCTGGCTGTCCCTGGCATCCACCTCAGAGCCCGGCAGGAGCCGCCGTATGGCAGCCTGAAGGAAAACGTAGGCGATGTAGGGGATGGCCGCCGCGGCGGCTGCGATCTTCCGCACTCGGTTGTTCTCCTGTGGCGGCGGGACCACAGTCCCGGGCGAACTCCTGTCGGCAGGGTAACACCGCCTCGAAAGATCCGGCAAATCGCCGGCCGATCCCGTCGTGAGTCAACGCCGGCCCGGCGAGCCCGAATCCGACCAGCTCGCCAAGGCGCCGGAGGGCGAGTATCGGCCGTAGGCGGCGGTCACCAGGCCTCTCAACTCGAGCAGAGTTAGCGCGCTCAAGACCGCGGCACTGGCCAGGGATGTGCGGCCGGCGAGCTGGTCCGCCGTCGCGGGCCCGGCCACGAGTTGCTCCGCAAGCACCCGCTCCACCGGCCCCAGCATAGCCAGCGTCGCCGATCTGCCGGCTCCAGGCATCGACGCCGCGGGTGAACTCCGGCCGCGTTCCGAGCCCCGTGACTGCAATGGGCGGCCATCGGGTAATTCGGGGCCACGCTGGGCGAGTTCCAGGTCCTCGATCAACTCTGCGATGCCGGACACTACTCGGGCCTGACCGGGAAAGCTGCGCAGGAATGCGTGGCAGCCGGCGCTGGCCGGGGAATCGAATGCCCCAGGAACCAGGAAGCACTCGCGACCCTGCTCGAGGGCCCAGCCGGCGGTGATCAGCGCCCCGCTGCGCACTCCCGCCTCGACGACCACCGTCGCATCGGAAAGGCCACTCACCAGCCGGTTGCGGCGCGGAAAGGTGCCCCGGCTGGGGTTCGTGTCCGGGCCATGCTCCGACACCACCGCTCCGCCGCTCCCGACGATCGCGTCTGCCAGACGTTCGTGGGCTTTCGGGAACAGCCTCGCGTGCCCGCCACCGAGCACGGCCACGGTCCGGCCACCTTCGGCCACGACTGAGGCGTGGGCGGCCCCATCGATCCCCACGGCCAGGCCGGAGACAACCACCGCGCCTGCGCGAGCCAGGGCCGAGCCGATCCAGCCGGCGATCAGCCGCCCCTTGTCGGTCGGCCATCGAGTTCCCACGACCGCTACGGCGTCGGTCCCCGACATTGCCGCCGCCTGGCCACGTAGATAGAGAAGTGGCGGCGGCAACTCGACGCGCCGCAGTCGATCCGGATATGACGGCTCCTCCAGTGTCACGGCCGTCAACCCGAGGCCCCGCATCCTTTCGACGACCGCGGCGCCGTGCCCGGCGGCCTCGCATATCCGCAATGCCAGGTCTCTCCCGATGAGTTGCCTTCCTCCGGATAGCGGCGTCGCTCTCGACGTCCCTACCTCGGCGCCCTCCTCCGGCACGGCAGCGCAGCCGTCGAACACGGCGCTACCGGAATTGCCGGCTCGGTCGGCGGCCGCGGCATCGGCTGCGGCGTCCGCGAGCGCTTGCAGCAGGCGGTCGCCGCCGTGAGTCTCGGCCGCGGCCGCAAGTACGGCGCCGGCCGATCCAAACGCGCCCAGCAGCGCCCCGAAGCTCACCGGCCCGAGCCCCGAAACGGATAGAAGCACGACCCATGCGTCGCGCTCCGTGGCGCCAACCTCTCCGGGCGTCGGGGTATCGTCGACGTGGGTGGTCGAGCTTGCGGCACTGCTGACGGCAGCCTCCCCGAGCCCTGGAGTGGCGCGGTCCGCATGCCCTTCGGCGACACCGCACGTGGCTTGATCGGCATCGCCGCGCGGGATCGCCCAATGCTCGGCCACGCGCCGCGGTGCGATCGGTCCCAGCCGCTGTACGCCCATCATCGGTTTAGCCCGCCGCCTCTAGACCGGCGCGCTGCCATGACAGGGACCGGAACCGGGCAGCCTCATCGAGATGATGACCTTCGACCGCCTCACAGCCCGCCAGGTCGGCAGCAGTTCGTGCCACGCGCAGCAGCCGCTCGATGCCGCGGGCACTCCAACCCTCGAGTTCGGCGAGCCGGATCGCGTGGGCTTGCTCGGCCGCGCCGAGCCGGCATGCGGCCTTCAGAGTCCGCCCCCTAAGCCGGCAGTTCTCCTGGTTGCCCCTCTCGATCTGGCGCCGCCTGGCGCGGGCAATCCGAGCGCCGACCAAAGCCGATCCCTCGGGCGCTGCCCCGGCAACGTACTCGCGTGGCTCGACGCGCGGCATGTGCACCCACAGGTCTATCCGGTCGCGGAGTGGCCCGGATATCCGGCCCGAATACCTCGCCACGATGCCAGGCCCGCAGCGGCACCGGCCGTCGCCCTCGCCGGCATGGCCGCACGGGCACGGGTTCATCGCCGCGATCAACTGGAACCTGGCGGGGAATACGGCAGCACGCCCGACGCGCGCAATCGCCACTTGCCCGTCCTCGAGCGGCTGGCGCAACGCCTCCAACGTCGATCGATCGAACTCGGGCAGTTCATCCAGGAACAGGACCCCGTGATTGGCGAGGGTCACCTCACCCGGCGACATGTGCGGACCGCCGCCGACCATCGCGACGTGGGAGATCGTGTGGTGCGGGGCTCGGAACGGCCGGGTTCTGACCAGGCCGCCTATCGGTTCCGTGCCGGACACCGAGGCGATGACCGTCGCGACCAGGGCCTCGTCGTCATCGAGAGGCGGCAGCAGCCCCGGAATGGTTCTGGCCAGCAGAGTCTTGCCGGAGCCGGGCGGACCGATCATGACCATGCAATGGCCGCCTGCCAGCGCGATCTCCATGGCCCGCCGGGCCTCCAGCTGGCCACGCACCTCAGCGAGGTCGGGGCCCGGCTCGGCATCCGAGTGATCGTTGTCGGCGCGGGCGCTCGGAACCGGCTCCTCTTCTGCGGAAGGATCGGCGGCCAGTTCCACCCGTCGCGGACGGATTCGGGACTTACCGCGGCGGCTCTCACGCAGAATTGCCGCCGCCTCGGCCAGCGTCGCGGCCGCAACGACGTCTATCCCTACCGCCAGCCCGGCTTCGGCTAATCCGCCGAGCGGAACCACAACGCGGCTGACGCGGCGCCGCGAGAGCGCATCCACCATCGGCAGCAGCCCCGGTATCGGCCGCAAGTCGCCGCCGAGCGAAAGCTCGCCCAGGACCGCCCAGCGGCCGTTCGCCACAACCTGCTCCGACCCGACCAGGATCCCCAGGGCGATGGCGAGATCAAGCGACGCTCCGCTCTTGCGCAGATCCGCCGGCGCCAGGTTCACAGTGATTCGCCGCGGCGGGTACTCGTAGCCGCTGTTCCGGATCGCGCCGCGGACTCGCTCTCTGGCTTCCTGCAAGGCCGTGTCCGCCAGCCCGACGATGGTGAAGCCCGGCAGGCCCGGAGCCACATCCACCTCGACCCGGATCAACCGGCCGTCGAGTCCGTGGAGAGTGGCGGAAAGAAGTGAGGCAAGCACCCCGCCACGCTACGCCGCGTGGATCACCACCCGCTTATCGGCGACTTCTCCAGGCGAGCGCCCGCATTGCCCGGACCTAGCCGGCGAGATCCTTCTCCATGTCCTTGACGAATTCAAGGATGTTCTTGCCCAGCAGCGAATCGGCCTTGGTGTACATGAAGGGCGCGCCGCTGTTGAGGGCACCGATGGCCGCCCGATATTCGTTGATGATCTGGAAGTCGATCCGGCGCTTCAACGCACTCTCGGCGTTCTTGACGTTGATGCCGGTGAACGCATTCGAGCGGTTCAGGATCAACCTGACCTTGCTGTCCGAGTAGCCGAGGTGGCCGATCGTTTCGAGCACCAGCCGGACGTTCTTGAGGCAGGGCAGATCGGCCGTCATCACGACGTAGATGACGGAGGCCGCATCCATGATCCGGAGGTTCACTTCATCGAGCCGCTTGTCGATGTCGAGGATGATGTAGTCGAACTCGTTCGCGACGAGGCTGATGATGTTGGGGATATGGTCGGAGGTAACGAGTTCGGCCGTTTCCGGCGATGGCGGCGCAAGCAGCAGCTCGATGCCCGACTCGTGCTTGACCAGTATCTGCTTGATGTAGTCCGAATCGATGGCCGGCGCCTGCGCCAGGTCAACCACGCTCATGCGGTCCAGGCCCAGGTCCAGGAAGACCCGGTGGTCGCCGAACTGCAGATTGGCATCGATCAGGAGAACCTTGCGGCCCAGCTCCTTGTGGAGCGCGATGGCGGAGTTGATCGCGATCGTTGTCGTTCCCACGCCGCCCTTGGCGCCGTAGAAGAGAACGACCTTGGCCGGCGCCTTGCGAGATGGGGCCTGGGCCGCGGCCGGGATGACTCGTGCCGTCCGCGTCGCCGCCGGCGGTTCGTAGGTCTCGTCCGGCTTGTAGCGCGCCAGCAGGCTGCGCATCCGCGCCATCAGCTCGGCCGGGTGGAACGGTTTGACCAGGTAGTCGTCCGCCCCGGCCCGAAGGGCCTTGCCGCGCGCTTCGGTGTCATTCTCGGGCAGCAGCAGGATCACCGGCGTATGCGTCGAGGGGCCATCCTCGATCCGCAGCCGTGAAACGATCGTGAAACCGTCGACGTTGGGCAGGTTGGCGGCTATCAGGACCAGCGCCGGCTTGTCGGATCGCGCGATACGAAGCGACTCGAGCCCGTCGCTCGATGCCAGAACCTCATAGCCGGCTTGGGACAGGGCATGTCCCAGCGCCCGCTGCACGGTCGGGTCTGCATCTACGACGAGGATCCTGATGGCCATCGCTAAACCTGATAGTTCCCGGGACTCGGGCTAACGGCACGCGAGCGGCGCGCACCCGCACCCCAAATTGGTACCAGCGCACTCGGGACGAACGGCCAGATTATAGACAGCGGAACGCGCTGGAGGCATCGGCGTTGTCGCACGACGACTCCAGCGCGAAGAGCACCGGCTCGGTCACGAAACTCGAGCGGCTCGCGGACCGGCCCGAGACTACGTCCTAGGACTTGTCGTCGCCGGTCTTGCTCATGCCGCTCTTCACCATCGCCCCGATGGGGCCGATGAGCTGCGTGAACTCGAGAGGAATGACGAACTTGGTGGCCGGGCCGCTTCCCAGAGCCTTGAGAGCATCGAGGTATTGCAAGGCCATCGTCTTTTGATCGATGCCCTTGGCGGCCTCGAAGATGGTCTGCAGCGCGTTGCTGAAACCTTGGGCGCGCAGAATTGCGGCCTGCCGGTCACCCTCGGCGCGCAGGATCGCGGACTGCTTGTCACCCTCGGCGACGTTGATCGTCGCCTGACGCGTGCCCTCTGATTCGGTGATAACCGCGCGACGGGTTCGCTCGGCGGAGAGCTGGCGGTTCATCGCCTCCTGGACGGCCGGCGGCGGCAGGATCTCCCGGATTTCGACGGTCGTAACCTTGCCGCCCCAACGCTCGGTGACTTCATCGAGCTTGAGCCGGAGCGTCTCATTGATGCGTTCGCGCTGGGACAGCACGTCGTCGAGTGGGATGTCGCCGATTACGGATCGAAGCGACGTCGCGGCGACGCCCTGAAGTGCGCCCGCGAAGTTCGCTACGTTCACGATGCTCATGAGCGGATCCACGATCTTCCAGTAGATGAGGAAGTCCACGCTCAGTGGAGCGTTGTCCTTTGTGATCGCGGTCTGGCGCGGGACCTCTATGAACTGCTCGCGGATATCGACCTTGGTGCCCGAGTCCATGACCGGGACCAGGAATCGAAAGCCCGGCTGGCGTACGAGGCCCGGGTTGGTCTGGCCCCAGCGCTTGACGACCATCCGCTCCCACTGGTTCACGATTCGGACCGAGGTCGCGAATATGAACAGCGCCAGGACCACTACTACTACGACGACGATCAACAGCACCGTCATTGAGTCAGCCATCCGCTAATCCTCCACTTCCCTAACGCTAGTCGATCTTCTCGACGATCAGGGTCAGGCCGTCCTGACCGACAATTCGAACCTTCATATCGCGCGATAGCGAACTGCCATCCTTGGTTCTGGCCGACCACGCTTCCCGGCCAACGTACACCGTCCCTACGGGTGAGAGATCGGCCTGCACCAGGCCAAACGAGCCGATCACGCCGTCCACTCCGACAAGGCCGGCTCCCACGGGAATCGGCTGCCTTCTCATCTTGAGCAGGAACCCAACGAGCAGCAAGCCGTACGCAGCCGCCGCGGCGCTCATCACCCCGATGATCGGCCAGGCGACCGAGACGCCCGGTAGATACGGACCCGGCGATCCGTAGAAGGCGACGGCGCCTACCACGAAGACCACGATCCCACCGACAGTCAAGACGCCGTGGGTTGGCAGGTTGGGCTCGAGAACTATCATCGCTATGCCCAGCACGACCAGCACGACACCCAGGACATTGAGTGGCAGGCTGCCCGAGCCGTAGAACGACAAGGCCAGGCTGAGCGCCCCGAGCATGCCCATCAGCAAGGTGGGGTGGAAGAACTCGATGACGATGAGCAGGACCCCGATCACCAGCAGGATGAAGGCGATGTTCGGGTCATCGAGCGTGTGCAGGAACGACTGGACGATGTCCTCATTGATGGTGACGATCGTGGCGCCCCTGGCGTTGATGGCCACCTCGCCGGCGGGGGTCTTGACGGTGTGCGTGCTCGCCGCGTTGAGAACTTCGTCCAGAGTCTCCGCCTCGCCGTTGATCGCACCGGCAGCCAGGGCCTGATCGGCCGAATACGAATCGGCATTCTGGACCGTCTTGACGGCCCAGTCGACGGCGTCCGGATGCTGCTTCTGGGCGATGGCCGTGATGCTGGAGACCGCGTCCTTCATCACCTTGTCGGCCTCGGTCGTGCCGTAGACGGAGGCGATGTTGGCGCCGTTCGAAGCCACCGGCGATGCCGCTCCGATGTTGGTCGCCTTGGCCATGTACGCCAGGTCCGCCGACAGTGTGATGAATGTGCCCGCGCTCGCCGCCTTGGCGCCGCCCGGACCTACCCACACGATGCTGGGAACCTTGGAGTTCTCCAGGGTGATCACGATGCGCTGCATCGCTTCTTCGCTGCCGCCCAGCGTGTCGAGCTGGATGACCACGGCCGCGGCCCCGTCCATCTCGGCCCGATGCACCGCACCGGCCACGTGATCCGCCATTACGTCGTCGACTACGCCACTTGTGGGAACCAGGACGACCTCCGGTCCACCGGGCGCCGCGAGGTGTGCCGACGCGCTTGGCACCGGCACCGGAACGGCTAGATCGGCAGCGGAGCCGCCGGTCCGGACATTGTCGACCAACAGCAGGAACGAGCCGGCCACGGCAAGAGTGACACCGAGCCTGGCCAAGCCTAAGCCGGCGCTCCGGAATCCGCCGAAGCCGGCGAGGAGCCGGAGCGGCGACGACCGCGGTCGCTCGCGCTGCACGGTCCAGGGCAGTTGAGCCACGGCATCCGGCAACGCCGGCTCACGCGTGCCGCGTGCGAAAGAGTCGAGGCGCCGATCCATCTCGAGATCCAACTCATCGTCGAATTCCCGGTCGCTCATCAGATGCCCCCTTCCACCGGACCGACCCGGCGGCGCAGCGCCTGAAGGGCCGCGTGGTGTCTGGACTTGACGGTCCCGACGGGAATGCCCAAACGATCGGCAATCTCCGCCAGAGATAGCTCCCCCCAATACCGGAGGACGACGACCATGCGCAGTTCCTGGCTCAGGCAGGACAGCGCTCGGCCGATGGTGTCGCGGGCTAGCGATGCGCGAAACGGATCGCCGCTCTCGAGATCGACATCCTCGACATTCACCGTCCGGTGCCTGCTCCGCTGGCGGAGACGGGTGCGGCAGACGTTGACGAGGATCTGGCTGAACCAGGCGTGGAATCGTTCCGGCTCGCGCAGTCGAGGCCAGCCTCGCCAGGCCCTGACCGACGCTTCCTGAACCGCGTCTTGGGCCTCGGCAGAGTCGGCCAGAAGATAGCCGGACAGCCGGTATGCCATGGCAAGTTCGCTCTCCAGAGCAGCGGCGAACACGGGGTCGAAAGTGCGTTCTTTGGTTGAGGCGGGACGGACGGGCGACCGAACGACATCGGTGCCCAGGAGTGCGTCGTCTGCGAACATGCCTGGCTCATTTCGGGACCCTTCTGGTCCGCTCGAACGTGTGACTCGCGACTCCGCCGATTGGTTCATCCCGAAATGCCGCGATCCACGCCGCGCAACCCGCTCCGGCGTCCGAGGCCCGTCTCCACTACGGCATCGAACGCCAGCTGGCTCCACGTTTCCATGCGGTCGTAGACGGAGCGCACGACGTCGATCTCCTCGAACGCGCCGCTGAGTTTGTCGGTCTCTCGGACGGCGACTCTCCGGCCGTCGGCGTCGGCGAGGTAGACGATGCCTAGGTGATGGACCCCGACATCGACGCCGTCGTCGTTGAGCAGCCCAACGTAGTCGAAAGCCGGCACGAAGTCGGCATCCATTTCCTCGCGCCACTCGCGGTCGAGACCTCCCAGGATGCCGCCGTCGCCCGGGTTGAGGTGGCCGCCCACGCCGATCGTGTAGAGGTCGTGGAGACGGGCGTCTCCTCCGGCTCGCGTACGCTTCATGAGGAAAATGCGGCCACCGTCGCGCAGGACGAGGTACGGGATGATCTGCTTGAGGGAACGGTCGGCTTCAGCCGCCGGCCTGGGCACGTAGCCGCCGGCGCTTTCGGCTCGGCCGAGCACGGCCTCGACACCGCTCGTCTTGACTCCGAGCCACGGTTCGACGCTTCCGAACAGGACGTCGCGGGGCACCGCGTAGACTAGCTCCGGGCCACCGTCGGTCACCGTTGCTCCGGCTCCTCGAGCCGCTTCCGCGCCGAAGCGAAGCGCGCCAGGAGCCGGTCGGCGTCGGGCCCGTCCTCTTGCTCCAACTCCTTGATCCACGAGTCGATCACCGCCCGAACATCGCGCAGCCGGCCCGCCAATGCCGCCGAGTTGGTCGCGGCGATGCCGGCGCCCATGCCGGGCTCGCCCTTCGCCAGCCGCGTCATGCCCGCCCAGCC
>PMXR01000118.1 GCA_003171035.1 Chloroflexota bacterium | reverse complement strand
AGGACGACGAGGGCGTGGCGCGTCACGGGCGACCTCTTGTGGTTGTACTGCAGCCACTGGGCGCTGCCGGGCAATTGGGCGATGAACGGCGAGGCCTGCCCCAGCTCGACCGGGAGCGGCTCGACGAGTTCGGTCTCTCCCTGGACGTAGCCCGCGAGCATGCTGTGTAGCCGTTCTGTGAGGCCAGGACCCGTCTTGAGGCGAATCCCCTCGGAGCTCTTCGCCGAGTACGAGAGCTTCAGCGCGAACTCATGCGAACTGACCTCAGCCGGCGGCGGGCTGCTGGAAGCCTGGTCACGCGATGCGCGGTTGCTCTTCCCGAATAGCGGCACGGTTTCTCCTGAAAGCTGACGGGAACCCGTGCATATCCTAGCAGCGGCCCCGCCTGCGATGGCGCCGGCCTATGCCAGCAATTGCTCGAGCCTTGCGACCAGCTCCTCCAGCTCCGCGGCACGCGCCCGAGCGCCCGCCACGACGGCCTCCGGAGCCTTCGACGTGAACGCATCGTTGGCGAGACGCGCCCTCGCGGCGCCCAGCTGAGCCTGAGCGTCGGCCAGATCTCGTTCCAGGCGAGCGCGGTCGCGCCCCTCCTGGGCGTCGTCCTTGGCCGCCGGACGGACCACAGCCTCGATCTCCCCGGCGATGACCGAGAGTCCGCCTTCGGTGCCGCTTCGAACAGCCGCCAGATCGGGCTCACGACGGAGCGGCCTGGCTCGGGCGAGACGCTCGATCGCCGGCCGCAGCGCCTCGTAGGTGGCGCCGATGTAGTCGGGCACGAAGACATCGACCGGCAACCACGCGGCCGGCTCGATGCGCGCCTCCGCGCGTGCGTTGCGGATGGCTCGAACGAGTTCGAGCAGGCTCGCGACCTCGGCCTCGGCGGCGACGTCCGCAGCTTCGGCGCGGGCCACGGGCCAATCGGCCACGATCAGCAGCGCCGGATCGTCGGCCGTGTGCGGCAGGCGATGCCAGATCGCCTCGGTGATGAAGGGCATGATCGGGTGCAGCAACCGCAGGTAGGTGTCGAGGGCGTCGACCAGCGTCCACCACGTGGCCTCGCGCTCGGCCTGCGGCAGGCTCTCGTCGGCCAGCCGGATCTTGGCCAGCTCGACGCCCCAGTCGCAGTATTCGTTCCAGACCGCCTCGTACAGTGTCTGGCTGACGTCGCCAAAGCTGTAGGCGGCCATTGCCTTGTCCACGGCCGTAACGGTCGCGGCGGCGCGGGAAAGGATCCAGCGCTCCGCAGGTCCGGCAGCGGCTCGGTTCGGAAGCTGGCGCGGCGCCCCGGGCCCAATCGAGCCCGGCCGCGCCCCGAGCACGAAACGGGCCACGTTCCATAGCTTGTTGGCGAAGTTGCGGGAGTTCTCCAGCTTCTCGGCCCCGAGACGGGCGTCGTTGCCGGGAGCGGTCCCGTTGATCAGGGCAAACCGAAGCGCGTCGGCCCCGACCTCATCGATCGTCTCGAGCGGATCGACGGAGTTGCCCTTGGTCTTGGACATCTTCTGGCCGTACGGGTCCCGAATCAGGCCGGATAGATAGACCGTGTGGAACGGCGCCTGGCCGGTCAGGTGAATGCCCAGCATCATCATCCGGGCGACCCAGAAGAAGATGATGTCGTAGGCGGTCTCCATCACCGAGCCGGGGTAGAAGCGCTCGAAGTCGCGCGTCTTCTCCGGCCATCCCAGGGTCGAGAACGGCCACAGGCCGGAGCTGAACCACGTATCGAAGATGTCATCGTCCTGGTGCAACTCGGCGGCGGGGCGGCCGCAGACGTCGCAGGACTTCGGGCCGGCCGGATCGGCCGTCACCGTCGTGTGGCCGTCGGGGCAATACCAGGCCGGGATCCGATGGCCCCACCACAGCTGGCGGCTGACGTTCCAGTCGCGCATCTCGGTCAGCCAGTGCTCCCAGACCTTGACGAAGCGCTCCGGCAGGATCTGCGTCTTGCCTTCGCGAGTCGCCTCGAGCGCGGCCGCGGCAAGCGGGGCCACGCGGATGAACCACTGCGTCTTGAGGCGCGGCTCCACGACGTCGTCGGAGCGCTGGCAGCGTCCGATCAGCATCTCGTGGGGCTTGATCGAGTCGATGTCGCCGCGCTCTTGCAGCGCCTCCACTATCTGGCGACGCGCCTCGTAGCGATCCAGCCCGGCAAACTGCGCGCCGTTTTCGTTGATCCGGGCGGCGTCGTCGAGGACCGTGATCATCGGCAGTCCGTGGCGCTTGCCGGTGTCGTAGTCGTCGTTGTCGTGGGCGGGCGTGATCTTGACCGCACCCGTCCCGAAGGCCGTGTCCACGACCGCATCGGCGATGATCGGCACGGCCCGATCCACGAACGGGATCATCGCCTTGCGCCCGATCAAGGCCGTGTACCGCGGATCGTCTGGGTTCACGGCGACGGCGGTGTCGCCGAGGAGCGTTTCGGGGCGCGTCGTCGCGACCGAGATCCAGGCATTCGGGTCCGGCGCGCCGGTGCCGTCAGCGGACGCCGACGACTCGTCGACCAGGTGGTAACGCATCGTCCACAGGCTGCCCGTGGTTTCCTTCGGGATCACTTCAAGGTCCGAGACGCTCGTCCGGCAGCCGGGGCACCAGTGGATCAAAGCCTCGGTGCGGTAGGCCAGGCCCTCGTCGTAGAGGCGGTGGAAGGCTTCGCGAACGGCCGCGGCCGAGACCTCGTCCATCGTGAATCGAAGCCGCGTCATGTCGAGCGAGGCACCGACGCGCCGCTGCTGGGAGAGGATCGTCTCGCGCGTCGTACGCACGAACTCCCACATGGCCTCGAGATACTTCTCGCGGCCCAAGCTCTGGCGGGTCTCGCCCTTGGCGGCGAGGAGCTTGTCCAGGACGTACTGGGCGGCGATGGAGGCGTGATCCAGGCCGGGCAGGAAGAGCGCGGGACGGCGCTGCATTCGGGCGTGGCGGGTCATCAGGTCTTCGACCGTGGATCGCTGAGCGTGGCCCAGGTGCAGCGAGCCGGTCACGTTCGGCGGCGGCTGGATGACGACGAAGGGCTGCTTGGCCCAGTCGGCTCGAGAACCGGCCCCGTCCGGATTGAAGACGTCGGCGTCAAGCCAGGCCTGGAAGATGCCGTGTTCGACCTCGCCCGGACGGTAGGACTTGGCCAGCTCCGTCTCGTCGCCCGCTTCGTGCATCTTCATCGTGTCCCGGTCCGCCATCGCTCGCTCCGTCAATCAAACGACCCGCTCGTCCAGCGGACGAACGGGTCGTGGTACCACCTCTGGTTCGGCGTCGCCGGCGGACCTGACGCGCACATCGCGCGTCGGCCGGCGCTGCCCTCTCGGCGCGCTATCGGGCGCCTCCCGCACTGCTCGCGAGCTACGTTCGCGTCGATCCGGCTACGGGGCTTTCAGCCTGGCCGTGACTGCCACGGAACGGGCCCCGCTCTCTGAAACCGATCGCCGCGGGTGATCGGTCATCGTCGGATTTCGACGCTACTCCTCTCGGTCACTGCCGTGAAGGCCGCGATCGTAGCACGACGGCCAAGCTGGCTGAAGTCCGCTACCTGGCCGCCGCGTATACGCCTCCGACGAGCACTCCCCGCGGCATCACGACGAACCCGCCGGATTCACCGTAACCGGAACCAACTGCGTCGCCGCCCGACCACGAGATCGAAGTCCAGGTGTGTCCGTCGTACGAGAGCCATGCCCTAGCGCCGCCATTCTTCACGGCTACGAATACCGTCCCGTTCGAACCGATCGCACCGTCCGGGCCGGAGGCGCATTCGCCCTGACATACGTACGGGCCGAGAGGGCCGAAATTCGTGTCGTCGTGCCAGGTCTTGCCGCCGTCGGTGGAATGCGCCAGACCAGTCCCGCCCGGGATTCCGGTTGAATTGGTGTTGAGCAGCATTCCATCGCGCCCGAAATCGATGAAGTCGGCGGCCATGGAGTACCCGCCGCTGCTCTTCGTCCACGTCTTGCCGTCGTTCGAGAGCCACATCTCGTCGCCGGGTGCGACCGACGCCGTCAGTTCGAAGCCGGTGGAACTGGTCGCGGGCCCGGGCGTGCCCATCAGGTAGAAATGGCCATCGTTCGTCTGGACGTGCGGAGGGAGGCCGTAGCCGGCCTGGGCTGACGCGAGCCCCGCATCGATGCTTTCTGAAGCCCAGTTGACGCCGTCGGTCGAGTACTCGATGACGAACGGACGGGCGGCGTTGTCGGCCGACGGCGCCGAAGTGTCGACCGTGGCCACGAGCCCGCTAGTGGTACCGGCGATCGAGACAAGGCTGCCCGCCAAGTTTGGAGTGCCGGCATCATGCCAGGTCACGCCGTCGGCGCTCGTCCAGACGGACTGCGCCGTGGTCGCCCTCTCGGTGCTATTGGGGTTCATGCCGATGGCAATCAGGCCCACCGGCGCCACGGACACCATCACCGCGGCCGCGTGAACCGAGGTCACGGCGGTCCAGGTCTCGCCGTCGGGCGATGTCCACAACCCGAATGACGGCATGGTCCGACCAAAGACGGTCACCGAACCGGTCGCGACATACCCGCCGCGCCAGGCCAGCACCTGCGACACTCCGCTGCCGGCGCGGTCAGGGTTGGCCAGCATGGGGCTGTCGCTTCTGAGTGGAGTGGACGTGAACCCACTCCATGCGGACGCGGCACCCGAGGTCGTGAACCCCGCAGCCGTCAGTGTCGCGGCCGGGCTCGCGCCGGCGCTCGACTCCGGGGTAGCGACCACCGCGGGTGTCGGGCTGGGCGCGGCCGATGTGGGTCCGGGCAACGCCGTCGTGGGCGGTCCGACCGCACCGGGTCGCGGTCCGGTCGTGCCCAGGATCAAGCCCGTGGCCGCGAACACGACCAGAAGTACCGCTGCAAATCCCAACGCCGCTCCGGCCATCCGGAAGCCGAACGAGCCGCGCCGAACCGGCCGCACTCGCGAGACTGTCACGCCGGCAACGCGCCTCTCGGTCCCGCGCGCCAGTTCGTTCATGTACTTGTACAGGGACGCCGGAGCCTCCCGCTCCGGACCGGGACCCATCCGCCGGAGGCGATCCTCGAGCTCGGGATCTTCACGAGTACTCATCGGGCCACCTCCGCGGTCTGCCGATCGAGCTGCCGGCGCAGTGTCTTCAGGGCGTAGTGCAATCGCGATTTCACAGTTCCGAGCGGCACATCCAGCCGTTCGGCTATCTCGTCGAGAGAAAGGTCGCGCCAGAACCGCAACGCGACTACGACCTGCTGGTCTGACGGGAGGGTGCGCACCAGTCGGCCGAGCTCATCACGGGACAGAGCTTCGCGAAAGGGATCCACGGCACTCGGCGATTCGCCCACCTCATCATCGAGTGGAAGAACGCGGAAGCCGCGCCTTTCCCGCAGTCGGTCCTTACAGACGTTGGCAACGATTCGATCGAACCAGGCTCCGGCTCGCTCACGGTCCCTGATCCTGGGCCAGGCGCGCCAGGCCTTCTCGAGCGCATGCTGGGTGGCGTCCTCGGCCTCAGTGGCATCGCCCAGCAGATATCCGGCAAGGTTGTACGCCCCCGGCAGCGCCGACCCGATGAGACGGAGGAACTCGGCGGCTTCCTCGGCCACTGGCTCCGTGAGCGCCACCCTCAAGGCTCCTTCCCCGGTCACCCGTCACTCCCGTCTGGTCGCTTGTCCGTCGGACCGGCCTTCCAGACTGACTCTGTGACCAAAAGGTTCAATCGCGTCGAGATTATGGCGTGCTCCGACGGCGCCGGGGCGAGCCGCTCCACCAACCCAGTCGAAAGCCGGCCGGCACAGAGGCACCGGCCGGCTTTGGAATCCCCTGACAAACCCGCTTATGGAACGACCCGCCCAAGATGGTAGCGCAACCTACCCACAACCAGACCATGAATACGCCACGTACGGGTCGAGCGGCCGAGCGACCTGGGGCGCGGGGGTTACGCGCTCTGGCCGCGTTCCGCTAGAAATTCCTCGTAGTTGGTCTCGTCCACGCCCGATTCGATCTGCGTCTTGGTCAGCAGCAGCGGTGGCCGACCCTCGCGGATGGTCTCTTCCGTGATCAAGCACTTGCTGATCTCGGCGTGATCGGGCACGTCGTACATCACGTCGAGAAGGGCTTCCTCGACGATCGACCTCAAGGCGCGAGCGCCGGTCTTGCGGGTGATCGCGACCTCGGCCGAGGCCCGGAGGGCTCCCGGCGTGAAGACCAAGTCCACCTTGTCCAGCGAGAGGAACTTCTGGAACTGGCGCGTGATCGCGTTCTTGGGCTCGGTCAGGATCCGGACCAGATCGTCGGCGGTCAGCGACGACAGCGTCACCACCACCGGCAGCCGGCCGACGAATTCGGGGATCAGCCCGTACTTGAGCAGGTCCTCCGGCATGAGCCTCTCGAGGATCCGCTCGCGATCGATCTCGGGCATGTGGTTCTCGGCGCCGAAACCCATCGACCGCTTGCCGACTCGCTCTTCGATGATCCTGTCGATGCCGTCGAACGCGCCTCCGCAGATGAACAGGATGTTCGTGGTGTCGATCTGGATGAAGTCCTGGTGAGGATGCTTGCGGCCGCCCTGGGGCGGGACGTTGGCAAGCGTTCCTTCGAGGATCTTGAGAAGGGCCTGCTGGACACCCTCTCCGGAAACGTCGCGAGTGATCGACGGGTTGTCCGCTTTGCGGGCGATCTTGTCGATCTCGTCGATGTAGATGATTCCGCGCTGGGCTCGCGCGACATCGAAATCGGCCGATTGGATGAGGCGCAGCAGGATGTTCTCGACGTCCTCACCGACATAACCGGCCTCGGTCAGCGACGTGGCGTCGGCGATGCAGAACGGCACGTCGAGGATCTTGGCCA